>CAXTMN010000027.1:9878-19193 GCA_964245395.1 uncultured Bryobacteraceae bacterium | reverse complement strand
CCCATGGAGCCGGATGCTTTGGATCTGAAGCTGAATCGTTATCACCTGTGCAGCGACATGACTGACGAACTGACGGTCGTTGTGGCCGATTACTGAACGGCCTTGCTGGTGCAGGCGAGGCCGCTGAAATACTGCGGACGCAGGATCAGCGAGCTTTGCGGATCCAGTGCAAACTTCACTGACGCTGGATGACCGTTTATAGAGACGATTCCGGCGCTGGTTTTCTCTACCCACTGCATCTCGAGTTGTGAGCCCGCCGAGGGCAGACGCTCGCCCGTATCAATGAAGTGCCAGACGGCCCAAAGCCCGGAAGTCTGCACGATTCCAGATTCCAGACTTGCGCCACCGAAGCTGACACCCAGGGCGACGGATGGCGTTGTTCCGGGCCAGTTGAATGTCTGGCTCTTGCCGCCGCCCTTAAGATCGGTGCTGAGCGTCTGACCATCAATATTGAGCGTTACGTGACTCACGTCCTGAGAAGGTAAGGCCTGCATGGAAAACGTAAAGCTGGGACCTCCCTCGCCTTTAAACATGGCCTGCGACATGCGCGCTGCGCGATTGAAGAAGTTGAGAAAAGCGGGAGTAACACTTCCTTGCTGGCCGGGCGCACGAACATATTCGGCGCCTGCAGGCAGCAGATACTTCTTCAGATCGGTGTTGTTGTATACCTGCCAGAGTTGACCTTCGCCGGGCTTCAAGAACGCTGACACTTCCTGCAATGTGGCATCCGCTTGCGAGCGCGGATTGAAGGGGTACTTGTTCAGCATGGGCTTGATTGCTTCGCAGAGGCCAGCTGCCGCTTTGTTCGCCTCCAGTCCTACGGGAACTTTGAGGAGTGGCGCTACACGGGTGATGGGATCGCGGAGTATCTGGGCGGTTTTCGGCAGCACTGGCGATCTCGGATCTGCGGGATCGGGGGTGAAATTCAGGGCGAGATTGCTGACTGCGTTTTCTGCCTGACCCGCGTTGGCGTTTGCCGCAGTCAGCAGATTGGGATCCGCAGTCGCGATGGGTCCCACACCTCCCAAGCTCCCGCTCAGAGCGATCAAGCTTTGCATGTAACCGTTATTTGCCGGACCGACTAACTTGCTGGAGCAACCGGGCGGCGTCACGAATTGCACTGGCTGGAAAGACTGGGGCGCAGATTTGGTGTTTTCAGAAGCGACACACAAAACCTGAAGCAAAGATGATTGGGGACCGCTCATTTTGCCAAGCTTCAAAGCGGCGTCCGGAACGCCTCCGTAACCGACGACGGAGGTTGCATTTAAGTATTCAGTCCAAGTCTTGGTCAAACCTTGCGCATAACGCTCGATCAGGTCCGCCTTGAGCTTCACTCGATCTTGAGCGGCATTTAAGGCTTCTCCCAACACCCACTCTTCGCCGCTGAAGTACCGTGTCGGGTCTTCCACTTCTTTAGCAAAGATAAGCGCTGCAGGTCTGGTGTAACCGGGTTCTACCCGGTATTTGTTGATGACCGTTTCAGCTGAGCCCGGGTAATCGGTGTTGAAGACGATCGGCTTCTGACCTTTAGCTGCTTCAGCCAGAAGCGCAGCGTAAATGCGATCCTCCTGCTTGAAGTGTTTGAGGTAGGCTCGTGCAGTTTCAACAGCATTGGCATCCGGGTTTGCGTAGCGAGGATATGGGTTACGGTCACGGAGTTCATCGGCATAGAAGTCGAAGTTCTTTCGGGCCAGGTCCTGACGGTCGGAATCAACGGCCCCGTTCTGGTCCCAATGCTGAAGGAGAACGGGCGTAAGAAAGTCAGCGCTGCTCTTTTCGTGATGGTTTGTAGTGATCAGATAGCTCTTCAGGGTGTTGTAAAGATAGCCGTATCCTTGCGTTTCGTAGGTTTCCGGCTTTGCACAAATGCCTACCAAGTTCTCCTGAGTAGGCGCCAATAGAAGCTTCCGAAACAGAGCGTAATAGGTGGCTTCGAGGGGCCGCTTGAGAGCGTCACCGCTGTAGAGAAAGGCGCTCAGGCGAAAGGGAACGCCTTCCCGATCGTATTGAGTCAGCAGGGCGAGCGTATCCCGGACGCGAGTCAACCTGCGTAGTGAGTCGAGGCTGGCGACCTGGCCCGAAGAAAGGGTCGCGGATGGCACGGCGCGGGCCGACTCGACAGCATCATTTACGAGAGCCTTGTTGTTGCGGTAAGACACTGTCCACCAGAGAGCCGCGGCCAAAGCGAAAGCTGCCGCAGAAGCATATAAAGCGCGCCGGACAAGATTTACCTTGACATTACTTTGAGCAATTGCGGTCGCGGGCGCGTCGGCCAGAATGATATCGGAAAAAAGGTGACCGAGAAACACCCACTGCGGCACTCTGCGGGAACCGGCTTGGGACGGCTGGGCTTCAAGTAAGCTGCCCCCGGTCTGAGGCCTGAAGATCCGAGTGGCGCCGGTGTCAAAAGCATCCTCGACGATCGGAGCTTGGGCTGCCGGCATTAGATCGGTGACGGTGACTGGACGAACGCCGGTGAAATAGAAGCCACGGAGAAACGGCGATGTTCCTAGCTGGCTGGGCTTGCAAATGTCGACCAGGAACTGAATCAGAAGCGCTCGAAGCTTGGCGAACTCGCGCGGAAACTCATAGATGTTGGGAAGCTTTGCCGCGTCGTTCTCTCGCGCCAGATAAATTGGACGTTTGCGGCACAATTCGTAGTAGAGATCTTGAAAAGCTACAGTCAATCTGCGGGTCTGGGCTTCGGCGTAAACGGCTTTACTTGCGTCTTCACCCAAAGGAAGGGTGACACCTAAGATACTGGCTGCTTCATCGGTTGTGAAAGTTTCAACGTAGTCCCTGAAATAAGCGACCTTGTCTGCTTTTGTGAAAACCACATAGACCGGAAAACTGGAGCCGAGCTGGCTTGAAAGCTCGGTAAGTATGGCGTGAAACTCCCGGGCTCTGGAGGCGAGTGCGTCGGCACCGCCGGCTTGAAAGATTGTTTCGCAATCGACCGTAAAGACAACAGAACGAGGCGGTGGAAGTTGCGAGCTGAAAGCGGATCTTAAACGAACCGGGGCGAACTGATTCCACAAGCTGCGTCGCGCACCGGGGTCACTTGTGACTGCTCCGGCGGGATCGATGAACAGCGTGTCGCGAGCGAACCAGATGTTCAGGCTGCGGGTAGGGGCAACTACATTGTCTTGATAAACAAATCCGGCCAGCAGCTCTGGTTCGAGGCCTGATCTGGCGATAATGCTTGTTTTCGCGCTTGCTGTATCGCCTAAGACAAACACGGCCGGCAAACTGCCTAGCTGCTTGACTCCGCGTGCTGAAGCCATGCGCGTGCTGGCCTCACCAAAGTTGTATCTCACTTCGGTAGCCAAGCTGTTGTCAGGGCTGCTTTGTCCTCTCGGACGAAAGAAGAAGTATCCGGCAAGACCAATAAATCCCAGCAGCCACAGTCCAGCTCGGAGGTAATAAAGCATAGGCGGGTGAAGGCCTAGCCAGATGCCCAATCTCCAGGTAAAGACCAGCCAAAGTAGCAGTACAACGAGGGCTATTGAAGTAGGGCGCGAGAGTTTCATAACCCTGCTATAACCGTATTCCGGCCGCAATCGCCTGGAGTTCGCCCGTACCAGATGAAAGGGAGAACTTGAAAATGACGAACAAGACCAGAGCCAGGGCAGCGCAGGCTAGAGCTAGCCAGCGAAGCATGGGAATGAACCTGTCTCCGGGCCGGACGGCCGAGTCAGAGAAAGCCGAGATCGGGGCTTTAGGTGCTGAGGCGGCTCGGATGCGGGCGATCTTTTCTTCAATTTGTGCGAGGATCGAGCGGATCTCGCCCGTGCCGCTTGCGCTGTACCGGCCGCGGAAGCCGAGAAGCAGACAAAGCTGATGCACCTCGAGCAGGTCGGCAAGCGGCTCAGAATCCGGGCGTCCGAGTAGACGCTCCAGATTGCGAAAGAAGATCTCTCCGGCAATATGAACCCCGAAGAGCTCTTCCTGCAGCGGCTTGCGCGGCCAGTCAGCAAACAAGGGGTTGTGAGAATTGAGAATGGACTCGTCCAGGAACGCCACAATAGCAAACGTTCCAACGCGCAGATCTTCGATGGTGTAGCCGTATCGCAAGCCATCTCGTTCCGCTGCTTTTAAGGCACTGCGGATCTGGCCACGGAAGGCTTCCGGATCGGTCACGCGCTGGCGGTTTGCTCGCAAACGTTCGATTACTGTTAACACTTCCTGAAGAACGAGAGGAAGAGTTTCGGAATTCCGGGACAGGTCAGTCCTGAGAGCTTGAGGAGGAGTAGCCATGCGACTTATTGCGATTCCAAGAGCACGAGAAGTTCCAGTTCGGGGTTGGGAATTTCACCAGGAACATAGATACCGAGGCGGCGCGTCTCGCTTAGGTGATCCCAACAGGGGCCGCTCCGGTTGACGGAAAAATATTGATTGGTGATACGCGGTGAAAGCGCGGAAGGAGGATTGCTGATGTGCATCAATCGGAGACCTGGTAGTGCTCGTTTCACCAACTCGGGAACGAACTTTGCGGAGCATACCTTGACCAGAGCGGGAGTGCCATTGATCAATTCGGCTTCGCCTATGTTCGAGGCCAACGAGATGAACCACTTGGTTGGGCCGAAAAGACGCGAATCGGTGAGCTCGGCTTCCCAGAAGTAGCGGTCGCTTTGTTCGAGCCGGACGGTAACGCAGTTGGTGGGAACCAGAAGTTCGAGATGCTCGCGGATGTGGATGTCGAGTCCTTCAAAGCACGACTGCAAATCATGGTGATCGTAGAGTGGCAGGTTGGCAGGAGAGGAATCCAGGCTGAAGGTGCAGAGAGCTCCGCCGAGCCGGAGCATTTCCCGATAGAGTTCTTCGGGATGGCATTGGTTGGAGAGATACAAATGCCGAAGTGTCGCGAGCGAGATATTGATGGTGTGAAGGAACCAGAAGCTGGCGATCTGGTGCGCGGACATGCCGGTGGATTGACGATCGATACCCGCGGTAGTTCCGGTAAAGGTAAGGTTTTTCTGCGTAAGGATGTCCAGCAGCCGCTGGAGCATGACCAGCAAAGTTGGACTGGCGCTGAAGCGAATAACGGGGGGAATGAACTTCTCATCGAAGATGAAATGGCCAGCGCCGTCGCGGCGAATACGCGCAAGGGGGAGGACTTCGAAACCGTCTCTCGCTTCGGTTTCGAAGACGAGCCGGATAGTCTTTCGTCCGTATCGGATGGGCTTCTCTTCGCCGCCGGTAATTTCGTCGTAGGTCATCCTTTCTTCGGCGATAAATCGCGTACCAAGCGGACGGCCGTTAGGCTCGAGGGTCACGTTGCCACCTAGCATTTTGCGGCTGGGAATGGCCAGATAGGCAAGCAGCGTATCGGAGGTAGGCGGAAAAACCGCTTCAAGCTGACGGGGATCAGGGAGCTGATCGGTGGACGGCATGTCAAAGGCGAGACCGTCCTCGAAGACGCCGCGGGCGTGAGACAAGGCGACAGTGCCGTTACGCAGAGCATCAGCGTTCATCTCGTAGCCGAGAAGTCCGAAGGCGCTGAACCATAACGAGTCAGCTGAGAAGTGAATGATGTCTTCGAAGTAGCGGCTCTGGGCCTGAAAGTGGTGTGGCCCCAGATACATACCTTCGGCCCAGACAACACGTGAAAGATGTCTCACAAGGGTTGGTTTCCCGACTTCCTATCATAGTGGCAAGAATATAGTGACGGTGTAAGAATTAGGGAGACCAACGCTTATGTCATCGTTTGATCTTCTCGGGGGCAAGTACAAGCAGGGAGAGCAGATCCTTCCCGGGGCCCTACAAACGTTCAGGGGACAGGAAGTTCCGAGTGGCCGTCCGGTGTTTGTTCACCGGGTGTCACGCGCTGATGAGCCTGCCCAGCAATTAGATCTCTTTCAGCTTTTATCGAGCGCGCTGGTGCGTTCGGAAGCGGTTCGAAAGATGATACTGGATGTGCGAGATGAAGACGGTTGGTGGTTCGTCATCACCGACAGTGCACCCCAGTGTCTTCTGTTGCGAGAGTGGCTCCAGTTCGAATTGGGACAGCCAGCGGCTGCAAAAGCGCCGGTGACGCCTGAAGAGCCCTCCACCCCCCTCCAATCACCGTTGGCACAGGTGGAACCGGGTGAATTTACGAAAATGTTTCAGCAGGTCCACAAAGCTGGCAAATCTGCTGAGATCGCGCCTTTGGAGAAAGCGCCAGAACTTCCGGCTACACCGACGCTAAAGGAAGCGTCAAAGAAGGAGTCAGGCGAGTTTACCAGGTTCTTTCGCACTGGGCCGCCGGCAGGCCCGGGGAGACGTTCCGACCATCCGTCAAACCCAAGTCTAAATCGGTCGTCAGACCGGCCGACAAGAAGCGGTTTTGTACAGCGGCCCAATACACCGATGCCAAGCCTGGGACAGAAGGGAACTGACTCCGGTGAATTTACAAACCTGTTCTCTCGCGGCAATGGCGCCTCAAAAAAGAGCGGGGAGGCGGATATGTTCAAGCCGCAACCGGAAACGCCGATGGCAGATCCGGCTCAACCGCAGCAGCCGGGAGAGTACACGCGAATATTCGGCAAAGGCAATATTCCGGCGGCTGCTGACGCCCGTAGTACAGCAGCGCCGCCGGTAGCTCCGCTTCTCGACGATCCCCTAGTAAGGACCCCCATAGCGCCGAACCCTCCGGAGATGAAACATGTGCCGAGTGGTCCAGGCGAGTATACGAGGGTGATCAGGGGGAATAGACCCTTAGGGGAGCCCGGTGCTAACAATCCAGGCGAAGCAGGGGAGATACCCGGAGCTGCTCCGGCGATGCCGATGGCTGCTATAGGGATGCCGCCGCTACCTCATGCCCCGCCCCTGCCTCAACTACCGCCACTACCTCATGCGCCGCCGCTACCCCAGCCTCCGCCGTTGCCGCAGATGAAGGCCCCGGCCGCTCCTGCAAAGCTTGAGATACCTGCAGCCGGAGCCCCGAATAAGAAGCTGCTGATTTTTCTAGCGGTGTTAGGATTTTTGGCACTGCTGATGGTTGGCCTGGTGGTCCTGGTAGCTTTGAAGAAATGACGTTGGCATTTCAAAAAGCGATTATCTGGAGCAGTCTGGCCGCATTTGCGATCACGGCTTCCGGATTAGCGCAGGATTCAGCGAAGAGCGCCAAAACGAATTTTTCAGGACGCTGGCGAATGGTGAAAGCTCAGAGCGATTTTGGAGGTTTCACGACACCGGATCTGGTGGTGCGAGTGATCGACCAGCACGATCCGACTATGAACATTCACACGGTGCAGACATCAGGGCAGAAGACCACGACCAACGATATTGTTTACATGACTGACGGATCTTCGGCAAGCAATGTGATTAACGGCAAGGACGCAACCAGCAAAGCGTTCTGGGACGGGCCCGCGCTGATGATTCGAACCAACATGAAGGACTCGAAAAACGAGAACGTGATGATGGAAGACCGGTACGAGTTATCGGACGACGCTCAGACATTGACCACAACCAGCCACATCGTAACCGAAACCGGGGAGGTGAATATGAAGCTGGTGTGTACGAAGGAAAAGCTGGCCAGTTAGCATTTCAATCAGTGGGAGTGCAGCCACTTGAGTGCCCATTGCGCGGCATAGAAGCCGCACATGCCATGAACCCCACCAGAGGGGGGCGTGGAAGACGAGCAGAGATAAACGCCATCTAACGGAGTTTGGTAACGCCGCCAGGTTGGACGGAGCACAAATTGAATCAGGTCCGCTGCTCCGCCATTGATATCACCTCCGACCAGGTTTTCATTCAGCTGTTGAAGCTGGGCCGGGCTGGAGGTATGACGCGCAAGAATACAGTCTCGAAAACCCGGCGCGAATCGTTCAATCTGGTTTTCTATCCCGTTCAGCATCGAGATGGGCCAGCCATTTGGAACATGGCAGTAAGCCCAAGCGGTGTGTTGACCGGCGGGAGCACGAGTCGGGTCGAACAGGCTGGATTGAGCGAGGATGATGAACGGTTTGTCGAGAGGCTTACCTTCGCACACCGATCGTTCGTAAGCGGCAATCTCCGCCAGTGTTCCCCCAACGTGGACTGTCCCGGCCTGCAGGCAGTCTTTCGACTTCCAAGGGATGGGTTCGCGCAGGGCCCAATCGACTTTGAAGATTCCAGGGCCGTACCGGTAACGTTCGAGTTGCTTGCGATAGGCGGTTGGTAGTTGCCGGCCGGCGATGGCGAGGAACTGGCGGGGCGTGATGTCGCACAGGGTAAGATCCGGAGCGTTCAAGGAGTCGAGCGATGCAATACGTGAGCCGGTTTCGAGGCGGCCACCGAGCGAGCGAAGCAGGCCGATGAGAGCATTGGCAATGCTTTGTGATCCGCCTCGGGGGACAGGCCAGCCGACGGCGTGTCCGGAAGCGCTGAGCATCAGGCCGTAAGCGGCGCTGAGTGCGGCATCGAGCGGCAGGAAGGAATGGGCGGAAGATCCGGCAAAGAGAGCCCGGGCGCGCTCACCCCGGAAGACGTTGCGCGCGAAACGTCCGGCCGGCTGAATGGCGTCGAGCCCAAATCCGGCCAGCAGGACGGGATGGTGGGGCAGGCGCAAGGGCCGGAGAAGCTCGCCGGCGAGTGTGGGCCAGTGGCGGACGAGAGGACGGAGAACGGTGGACCACGCCGAGCGGTCGGGCCGGTCCAAGTTCCGGGCGGTCTCCTCCATGTTGCGCCGGAGGAGAACCGCAGTGCCATCGTCCAAAGGATGGGCCAGGGGCACGGGAGGGAAGATCCACTGCAAGCCGTGTTCCCGCAGTGGAAGAGTGGAGAAGAAGGGCGAAGAAACGGCGAGGGGGTGAACGGCGGATCCGAGGTCGTGGATAAAACCGGGAAGGGTTAACTCGCCGGAGCGAGTGCCTCCGCCGGGAATCGAAGCGGCTTCGTGGACGGCAACCGAGAGGCCAGCCTGGGCCAAACGGACGCCCGCAGCCAGGCCGTTTGGACCGCTTCCGATGACAACTGCTCGCTTATTCATCTCCTGATTGATGTTTTTACCAAACGAACTGGGTCATTTGGGTTCGTATTTTCAAATTCAGATGTGGAACAGTAAAAGCGATGAGAGTTCTAGCGCTGAACGCGGGTAGTAATTCACTAAAATTTCAGGTCGTCGAGAGCGCTCAGGCGCCCGAGCCATTCGGAACGAGTGTGGTGTCGGGGTCTTATGACAACATCGGCACCGACCAGAGCGTTTTATCGCTGTACGACGGAAAGGTTGTTCAGAAGCAAGATTCAGTGGAGGTGCGGGACTACGGACATGCCGCGAAACTGCTTTTCGACTGGTTCGGAGAGAGTGGGGCGGCGGGCGAGATCGACCGGGTGGGCCACCGGGTGGTGCAT
>CAXTMN010000027.1:0-9868 GCA_964245395.1 uncultured Bryobacteraceae bacterium | reverse complement strand
TGGCGGGGACATATTCGACCGGCCCGTACGAGTAACGGACGAGGTGGTGCGCGATATCGAGGGTCTAGCGGATTTGGCGCCTCTTCATAATAAGCCGGCCCTGGCCGTGATCGCAGAAGCAAGGAAGCGGGCAGGCGTGGAAGTTGAGAATGTCGCGGTGTTTGACACCCTATTCCACCGGACGATTCCGCAAGAGGCGGCCGGCTACGGCTTAGCGCCGGAAATTGCAGACAAATACAAAATTCGGCGGTACGGATTCCATGGGGTCTCGCACCAGTACATGTCGATCCGATACGGGCAGATTACCGGCAAGGCGCTCAGCGGCACGAAGCTGGTGACGATGCATCTGGAGGGCGGGTCCTCAGCGGCTGCGATTCGAGATGGTCAATCGATCGATACTTCCATGGGTTTCACTCCGCTGGAAGGTTTAGTGATGGGAACGCGCTGCGGAGATCTAGATCCGGCGATTGTGCCTTATTTAATGCGCAAGGAAGGTCTGAACACCGACGGCATCGAGGAGTTGTTGAACAAGAAGTCTGGGCTTAAAGCCTTATCCGGTGTTTCGGCCGACACCCGGGAACTGATGAAACACCGGGACAATCCCAGGGTGAAACTTGCGATCGAGATTTTCTGCTATCGCGTGAAGAAGTATGTGGGCGCGTATCTAGCGGCGCTGGGCGGAGCAGATGCGCTGATTTTTGGCGGCGGAATTGGGGAGAACACGCCGCTCTTCCGAGAGCGGATCTGCTGCGGATTAGAAGGGTTAGGCGTTGAGTTGGACCCAGGCTGCAACGAAGCGACGATTGACAGAGAAGGAATGATCAGCAAAGCTGAATCGAGAGTTCAAGTTTGGGTGATTCCAACGGAAGAGAACCTGATGGTAGCGCGAGAAGCTAGTAGCATTTGAGAGCTCAGATCGACTTAGGCCAGCGCATCCTGACAGTCAGGAGGAATAGATCATTGAGCGACAACGTACTTATCGCCATCATCGGAGCAAGCAGCACGTTTTTAATTGCACTAGCATCCTTGCTGCTGGTCTACCGAGGATTCTCGTCCATCGAGCGTCGATTGGAGATAATCGAGAGCGATCTTAAACGATGTTTCCAAGGATCTCACCCGGCATGAAAGTGACATCACATACCTGAAGCAGCGTGGTACGTGAGAGAGCTGGAACCGTAAGGTAGCATCCCTTGACTAAGCTTTCTTAAGTTGAAGGTTTCGAAGAATCGCAATTGCAATCCAATCTGCTATGGGATCTTCCAGGAGAGCGACAGCAAAATCTGGCAGGCCGAGCTCCGAAGTCATTTGCTGACGAACCCCGAAAGCAGCAAAGGTGCCACCGAGAGCGCCGAAGACGCCGGCGAAGACTCCAACGACGACGGACCGTTTCTTGGCTGAGCAGATGGTTGCGCCGCAGATGGCTCCCGAGATCAGACGAGCTATAAGGCCAAGATTTGCTGTTCTCTTCGGAGTTGATGGTAATTTATCCGCGATTGCCTCAGCCACCGCAAGAGCTAGTAAGGCGCCGGCCGTGACCGGGTGCCCCATGCCGGAAAGCAAGTGAAAGTCTGCTGCGCCATTTGAAGGTTTGGCAATTTGTGAGACTGCGGCAGCGGCGGTTAGAGCGCGCATTCCCGAAACGATGCCCATTCCTGAAGCGGATGCGTAAATCTGAGCATCGTGCGAAGAATCCAACGAGTTATCCATTGATAGGTGTCCTGTTTCAGAATGAGCTGGTTCGATTGATGATCACATCAATAGATAACGGTTGGCGCTCCGGCGCATTAGTATTTTGACCGAGACCAGCCGGTTTGCTTAGGACTGGCCAAATGCCGTGGTACCGACCGAAAACGCGTACCAGCATCCGAACGCAACTCCTATTAGACCGGCTGCGACTTGCAGACCTAGAGTTGCCCGACGGAGGCGATGCGCGCCCAGGGCGAACGGTAAGCCAATCAAGGTAGAGACCAGCATCATCCCAAACACCGAGCCGATTCCAAAAATTAGAAGGTAACTAAGGCCCAAGAGGAGGGAGTGGACTTGTGTGAGCACCAGAAGCGTAAGAGCAGCCGATCCGGCGAGCCCGTGCATGGCTCCTACAAGAAGCGGCTTAAGTCCGATTCGGGTGATTGCATGTGAATGAGCGTTGAGAAGCTCGTTGCGTTCGACGCCCTGCTCGTGAAAGTGGAGGTGCGAGTGTGCGGCGTAGCCATGGCGATGCGAGTGAACGTGCAGATCGGCGCGGCCGCGAAGCACACGCCCCAAAGCCGTGCCGCTTAGAACGATAATCATCAAACCCACTGCGAACTCAAAATATTGGGAGATCCGCTCAGGAACGACAACGCCAAGGGCGAGTACGAAGAATCCAACTATCACAAGGGTCAAGGTATGGCCTAGGCCCCACAATCCACCGATAAAAGCAACCTTCCGGATTTTGCGGTGCTCGCTCACGATGCTCGAAACAGCGATAACGTGGTCGGCTTCGGTCGCGTGTTTAAAGCCGAGAATGAGACCGAAGGCCAACACTGCCCAAGCACCCAGCGAGCCAAGCGACTCTTGGCCGGTGACGACCGCATGCCATTCCTGCAACCCATGTTGTAAGACAGGGGTGGGATCAAGGCCCATTTGATCAAGCGATCCATAAGAAATTGCTAATCCCAAGCAGGCGACGGCAAATGCGCTCAGAATGGGAAGAGTATGCTGTAGCGATTCGAATTTCGGTAAAGATGCGAATCTCTTGAGGGCGCGTCCTGCGTATACAAACGCCAGTCCAATACCAGTGAGCGTTGCTGCTAAACCAACGCTGAATGCAAGGACCAGCAGAAGTCCATAGCCAGCCCGGTGGAGAGCGATGGCCGACAGCAGCACCACCAGCGCAGATGGACACGGGAGCAATCCACCCGAGATCCCGAGTGCGAGCAGGCTGGACCAACTAACCGGGTCGCCGTTTGTTCCCGGAGGCAAATGCGAGTGGGGCTGTCCTCCGTGTGAATGCACGTGGGTATGAGGGTGATCATCTTCTTCATGCTCATGCTGTTCTGGCGCATCTCGCAACAAAGCGCTAACGCGTTGCGTGAACAAGCTAAACCCGATGCAGGCAACAAGAGCGCCCGAAGCCAGACTCAGCAACGGGAAAAGGCGCTCCGGCAGAATATAGCGGGATGCGAAAAGGGTAATCAAGCCGAGCGCGAAAACGCCGGCGGTGTGTGTGATGGTGACGGTCAATCCAAGGAATGCAGCGTGCGCGGGTGTACCACGCGACCCAACCAGGTAAGCACCGACTACGGTCTTTCCATGTCCCGGAGAGAGCGCGTGAGCCGCTCCAAGAATGGCTGCGATTAACAAGCCCAGCAGCATGACGCCCGGAGTTAACTTACGAACGCTAATTAGTTCGGCAAAGCGGTCCCGTGAGGCAACTGTCCGACGGCCTGTTCTTGTACTGAGTAGTACCGCACCGGAAGGCGCCGGCCCGACGACCCACGAAAGGCGGGCAGTGCGCTCGTTCAGGGGCGAACTCAGCATATCCGCGGGGTAAGTAAGCAATTCGTTACTGATTGAGTTACTAAATGCTGAGCTGTTGAAGACAGTGATGTTTGCTTCCGGCGAGACGGCGATTTCCCGCCAACCAATTCGATCCTGCTGATTGTTGTCTTCGAAGTGCAAATCATGAGAAATCCCGGGCTCAAAAGCGTGAGACTTGCCAAGGAATTCGTATTCCAGGCGCAGGGTGGACAGTCCGCCTGCTCCCGGGTGAACTGTTATTCTTTGAGACCGGTTTATGAAGCTCTCCGGCTGGCCATCGACCGTGAGCAAGAGCCCCTTTGCATACCCGCTCGCGACACGAGTAAGATAGACGGTCAACTCCGTTTGAGAGGTCTTTCCGTCCCCGTTGGTGTCGGCACTCCGCAGTTCGGTAAAGGCCGGGATCTCCGCTATGTCGATCACGCAGGTAATCTGAACGTGATCGTTTTCAATGGTCAGCTTTGTGAAATGATTGACCGTGAAGTTACCGAGCGGATGTGAAGCGGCTTTTCTGACAAAGGGGCTACTGACGGTCAGCAAGAGGATGAGCGATAGAACAAAGCGCCGGACTGAGCGGTAAGAATGACAAAGCACAGGTTGGGTAATCAGTTGTTCAGCGCGCTTTTCGCAAGCCTCGCTTGTAGCGGATCGAAAGAAGGACTTAGATTGAGAGCACGTTCAATCAGTTTACGGGCTAAGGCCCGGTTCCCGCAGGCTCTGGCAATCATTCCGGCGTGATAGTACAGCTTGGCATCACGAGTTGTTAGACGAAGTGCGGCAGAGATGGCTTTTCGGGCTTCGGGCAGCTTACCGAATTTCAAAGCGGCCCAAGCGAGTGTGTCGGCGCCGTAAATGTCGCGTCGCTCTTTGTACTCCCGCACGGCATCGTCATAGGCTTCGGCAAGATTTCTGTCGTGGTCGGCGCAGAAGATGGCGATCTGGCGGTTGTAGCGGGCACCATTGAGCGCACTGAGGCGACCGATCTGCTGGACTAAGGCAAACTGCATTTGAGCCTCGTTTTCTTTACCCGCTAAGTGATAGAGGTCTCCTAATCCAGCGACAAAAGTGGGATCGGGAAAGCGCCGGACGGCTTCCTCAGAGCGTTTGATGGCATCAGGAAGATCACCGCTTGCGGCTTGTACTCGTCCCAGCGAAGCAAGTGCCTGAACGTAGCCAGGATAGGTGGCCAGCGCCTCCTGGTAGTAACGTTCCGCAACCCGGTAATCACCTACAGAAAACGCCATTTCGCCTAGCTGCCAGCGACACCAGGCAACAGTTTCGTGCGGAGGGGCCGGAATGTTCAGCGCAAACGCAAGCGCCCGGAAAAGATGTTTCTGCGCAGCGGCCGTATCACCCTGCAGGAACAACAAGCGGCCTACCCGGATCTCCGTTTCTGCCGTGTTCGTGCCGAGCTTGCGCATTTCATTAATGGATGCATCAGCTTTGGCATATTCGCCAAGTTCAAGAAGCGCATCGGTCAGTACCCCCCAGGAATTGATGGTTCCGGGATCGAGTTGCGTCAGCCGCAGACCATCCCGCTCTGCAGCGACAAAGTCATGCTCGGCCATTTCCACTCGCGCTCGGGCACTCAGGCCGCCAAAGTTGCGCTCAGGGGGAACAGAGGCGAGCGAGGCTCGACTGGCTCGCCTGGCTGCCTCCAGATAATCCCCGCTACCTGTCTCACGAACCTTTTGGAGCATGGAAGATGCCAGCATGTTCTGAATGAGGAAATCCTCCGGGTCGCGTTTGACACGATCGAGCAAGAAACGGACATTCTCCGCGCTTTCCTTCTCTTCAACGGCGATTGACGGCGATTGCGACTGGAGCTGAGTGTTTGGCGCGAGGGACGGCCGATTGTGAAGTGCCGGCACCGCCAGTCGCCAGGCGAGAACAGCAATCAGCGCGAAACCTGTTATGCCGAGGACCACAACGGGAGCCGGCAAACTATTCTTTAGACCACCTGTCTTTAGACCAGCTGCCTTTATGCCGCCGGCCCTTAGGCCTCCGGTCCAGTTCACGCTGGAGTACTTTGGCGTGCTCGGCGCAAAGCGCGGAGGCACCGGAATTTGCCGAGAAGAATCACCGAAGCCGACCCTAGCAGCTCCGCTGTTGCCGGTTCCGGAACTGTGGGAACTGGAGCGTGGGGTGAGACTGTCCCGGCAAATGTATCTAAGGACAATTCGTCGTTGGTCAGATAAACAGCTTCGAAGGCGATAGTGGTCAGATTCAGTGAATCGACAAACTGAAACCCGTCAATCGTGGGTCCGACAGGAAAATAACCCAAATTGTAGTCAAACAGCACATAACCCGAGGGGTCCGTAACTTCGCCGTAATTTTGTGGCGCTACGGCTTCCCCGATAAGCGAGTTTGCGGGCAATGAAGGGAAATCAACACTGACCAGTTTGGCATCGGGATCCGTTGAAGAGTGATTGGTGATGGCGAAGTCATACAGATAATTCGATTCCTGGAGTGAGTACGAACCGGTCACTGTAATTGGGTCGGCCTCGATTTTTCCGTACGCAAGCAAGAGCAGGGCAGCCAGTGTCGCAGTCGGTAGATATCGGTGGAAACGTTTTAGCATTTGGAGTTCTCCTGCTGTAAGCGCCGACTATTGCCTAGTCTCATCGTCAACGACGCCTGCAGGGAATGGCTGGATTGGATCATGAGCGAAAGGAAACACATCGCGGAAAGGGACTTGGTTACCGTTGACGTCGTCGCCCAGATGCACGCCATTGTTGAGCATGGTGAAGACCAAGTCCACGACGTCATCCTGGAAGCGCCGTCCCCCCATGTTTCCGAACCCACCGTTGCTGTTGGTTCCTCCGCCTGGGCCCGAGTTGGGCACGGTAAGGTTAAGACGCAAGATGTCGCCGTTTGCCTGGATCGTCTTGAGAAGCATTGCCTGGTGGGCTGCGTCGGTTCCAAACGCATTTAGTGATTGAGTGAGCGCGGTTGCGAACTTCCCGTTGGCATCATCAGCGGTGGAAGCGCCGTTATAGGCGTTTTTTAGTGCTGCGGGGATCAGTCCATTGTTGACCAGAGGATTTCCTTCACGGTCGACATTTACCCACGGTCCGGACCCGAGCACGGTTCCATTGCTGGTCACAACCTGATCGCGTTGACGCTGCGTCACCGCGTTAATGCCAATGATGTTCGAGGCCCCTTTTAACATGTAAGCAGGGACTTCCACAATCGTGAGCAGTGTGTTGAAGCCGGCATAAGTGTCACGGCCACCACGTTGGTTCAGCAGAGTCTTATCCGGATGACCCGGGTTTGCAAGGGCGGAAGCGACCAGGCGATTGGCACCCGTATCGTCCAAA
This sequence comes from uncultured Bryobacteraceae bacterium, assembly GCA_964245395.1. Taxonomy (GTDB): domain Bacteria; phylum Acidobacteriota; class Terriglobia; order Bryobacterales; family Bryobacteraceae; genus Bog-105. The sequence continues at coordinate 3,026 of CAXTMN010000027.1, read as the reverse complement.
AAGAAGGGATCGTCCATGGCGCCGGCAAAGAATTTGGCGCCCGTTACCGGGTCAGTGGTAATGATGGGCGTAGGCGCCGTTCCAGTGTCGGGCGGCGGAACAGAAGTAAAAGGCTCCTGTGTCGCAGGCGTGGTTTGCGCGGTGAAGGAGTGGCAGTCTGGCCTGTTTGTCGCCCCAATCCGGGAGAGTAGCGAACATCGACGAAGGCATCGGCAACCGCGTCACCGGTATTCTCGATCTCGAAACGATAGCGCAAATTCGAATCGAAAATCGCCATTCCAAAATGTTCCGACGAGACGATGAAGTTCATCGTGCTGACGACGAGAACTACCTGTGAGTTGTCATTCGGGTCCAGAAAAGCCCACACGTCGCCGATATCTGCCGCTCTATCTTGCGCGACTTGCGGCGAATCGAGGTGGTCGGATGCAAGCACCGGTGCGGGAGCCTTGATCCTGAGGAGCGCAGCAGCGCCCAGGAAAGCGAGCAGGCCGGTCCCCAATGCCAGTGTCCTAATAGAGTGCTTCCTGTACAAAGCCATGAGCTTCTCCTTTTTTTGCGGCTTACAGGAATCGCGCCCTCAGCCGACTTCAGTTATAACCGCGCACGCCACATTCCGCTTATGATCCTGATCATGTTTAGCTCGTAAAAAAATACTAACCAGATCTTTCGTGAGACCGTAACTTTGCGAATCAGGCTTCGAATACGGGCAAGAGGAACAAACTTGTTTCTGTTTCGAATGGATGAACTCCCTCCAAGTTTGCTGCAGGCTTCTACATGTCGAGAGCTGGGAAAAGGCGAAACTCTCTATTGTCAAGGTGAACCGGTCAAAGCTGTCTTCACTGTTGTCCAGGGTCGATTGCGACTATCCACATGCACGGCCGACGGCAAACAAATACCGCTCTACACGGTAAGCTCGGGCGAGTGTGTGGCCGAGGCAGCGCTTTTTGCCGACACCTATTGCAGCGACGCAGTGGCGCAGAGCAAAGCCCGCGTCTGCGGTTTCCCTCCCAAACTGCTGCGGGACGCACTGTTACAACGCCCTGCTCTGGCGGCTGAGTTTATGCACCTGCAAGCCCAACGCTGTAACCATCTGAGGATCAACCTAGAGATACGCAGCCTTCGTTCCGCACGCGAACGAATTTTGCAGTTCCTCCAAATGTCTGCGGCCGACGATTCGCGAGTAGTGAAGCTGAACCGGCCGCTGAAGGACGTTGCGGCTGAGCTTGGCCTCACTCACGAAAGCTTCTACCGGACTTTCAGGCAATTGGTAGAAGAAGGCGTTCTCAAACGCACGCTAGATACGATCACTCTCATTCGGAGACCGGAGGTGGGGATTGGGCGCGGTGCGGCAATGTAAAAGAGTGGTCAAGGTCGCCGCTGTGACCCGGTTCAAACCTACCTTCGTGGCGCTTATAGCGGTCGCGCCTGACTTTGAAATTGCATGAGCAGCTTCTCGCCGCTGAATGGTTCGCCCATGGCGCTAGGCAGTCAAGCGCACTGGGCGGTCGTAATAAGCGCAGGAGACTACAATGACTAGAATTGCAGGACAAGCTAATCCCAACTTTTATGCCCATGCGAAGTCTCCGAAAAGGATTTTCATGCACTAGGAGGATAGTGAAGCTGGCGATCATGTTTGCGGGGTTCGGGATGGCGGTGTTTGCATCCGACGAACTGACGGTATATGAGCTGCTGAATCCCGATGCGCATTCGTTCGCGATTACTTACGATATGTCGACGTCAGTGGAGGGGTCGCCTTATTTGTTCAATCCGATTCGGAGGGGTTCTGTTGCAAGTAACGAGCGGGTCATTGATGCTGCGAGCGGACGGGCGTTGAAATTTGGAGTGGTAAGCGCTCTAGAGGCTCAGGCACATGGCCTGAAGGGGAAGGCGAGTGCCGACAACTACATTCAGGTGACGCTTGCGAATCCGGTTCCAAAGGGCGGGGAAGCAAGGGTGCGAATCTTTAAGACATACACGGATCCGGCGTCTTATGGCAGCGATGGGGCAGAGCTGGTTTTCCAGCGAAGCTTTGGAATAAAACGGAACGTGATTGTGCTTCCTCGCGGTTATGAGCTGATCGGATGCGGAGCGCCCGGAATGGTGACCACGCAAAGCGACGGCCGCATCCGGGTGAGCTTCGTGAATGACCGGGATGACGAACTGATGGTCAAGTTGCGAGGAAGAAAACTGCCATGAGGTGGCTGCTAAGTTTGATTGCCCTAGGACTGTTGTCAGGCCAGGGACAGCGGGCCGAGCAGGACCGGGAGATCACCTACTGGCTGCTAGCGCCCGATACACATCGATTCAAGATCTCACATGATTTCAATGTTACCCGGGTGGGCCAGAAATCTGTTCACAGCTTCGTTCGAAAAGGGAGCATTGTTACCGATTCGGAGATATTCGACCTTGACACGGGGGAGAAGTTAAAGACTTCCACGGTGACAGGTCGAGAAGTGAACGCGCTTGGTTATTATCCGGAACCGACGGCGGACAACACGGTGGTGGTGCAGGGGGATTTGCCTCATGCGCTAGGCGAGGGTGAGTCGGTGCGGGTCAGAGTGGTGGAGACTTACACCGACCCTGAGTCATATCGCGTAACAAACGGAGAACTAGTGTGGGATCGGACGTTAGGGCGACCGCGTAATGCAGTGGTGTTGCCGGCTGGCTGGTCCTTGAGCGGCGTCAGTGTTCCAGCGATCATATCGCTGGATTCCGAGGGCCGGGTTACCTGCCGTTTCGCGAATCCCCGGAACGACGATATTCATGTGGTGCTGAAAGCGAAGCCAACACGGGCAGCATCCTAGTGGGCTGTCCCGATGATTCAGCAATGGCAAAATCAGGGGCAAAATCAGGGGCAAAATCAGGGGACGGACAGACCTGTCCACGCGCCAAACACCGGCTTGGGACAGGCTAATCCGTCCTGGCGCTACGGTTTTCACCGGGACAGTTCACTAGTGGGTGATTCAGCAATGGCAAAATCAGGGGACGGACAGACCTGTCCACGCGCCAAACACCGGCTTGGGACA
>CAXTMN010000026.1:45844-50937 GCA_964245395.1 uncultured Bryobacteraceae bacterium | reverse complement strand
CGTCGGCGCTGTATTCGAGGCCAGCACTGCTGAGAGCCTGCCGGAGATTCAGCTGCAGAGAGCCTGCATCGCTGGGCTGGTCGACCGCAACCGGGGTGACTAAGGGGGCAGCCGGGCGGGGATCTTCTACCGCGACCGGAGCGACCGGCGATGCCGGGAAATTGTCAGGCGCCGGGGAAGCCGGGAGTTTAGCGGCTACAGGCGCTTGAAACGCAGGGGGCTTGGGGGAGGATATTCGTGAGCTTGCAGTAAGCAGGGAGCCTGCCGAAACGGGCGAAAGGGAAACAGGAGTGGCCTTATCGGGCGGCGCAGCTTCCGGCTTTCCTAGACCCGCCAGTGCATCTTCGATCGATTGCAATCTGCCTGCCTGAACGAGTTTGACCAGGCCGAGCTCAAGATGGAGCCGAGGTTGAAGGGAGGACTGCAGATTTTTGTAGAGATCGAGACAGAGATTAAGATAACGTGTCAGATCTTCTTCGCTGAACTGCCTTGCAGTTTCGAGCAGTGCGAGCTGTTCGGGCTGAGAAGCAGTAATTAACGTCGTCGGTTTGCCGGTCAACCTGGCAACCAGAAGATTGCGCCAGTAGCGAGATAGTTCCCGCGAGAAATGCTGGAGGCTTTGGCCGGTGCGCTCCAGTTCGGCCACGATCTCAAGCATCGCCGCGCCATCCTGGGCACTCACGGCGTTGGACACCGCGCGTAGGGAATCGACACCAAACATCCCGAGCAGCGACCGGATATCTTCGACGCTCAGAGTTTTGCCGCAGCAAGCAATGGCTTGATCAAGAGCCGATAACGAATCCCGAACGCTGCCTTCACCGGCCTGGGCTAGAACGGATAAGGCTTCTTCAGTGGTCTCGATGCCTTCCCCGGCCGTGATCTCCCTCATGCGACTGATCAGCGCGGTGAAGTCGACCGAGCGAAAGGTAAAGTGCTGACAGCGGGAGGCGATGGTGTTGGGAATCTCATAGGCTTCCGTTGTACACAAGATAAAGACCACCCATTCGGGCGGCTCCTCGAGGGTTTTCAGGAGAGCGTTGAAGGCCTCCTTCGTAATCTGGTGCGCTTCGTCGATGATGAAGACCTTATATTTGTCGCGGGCGGGCCGGTAGCGGACGTTTTCCCGGATCTCGCGCATTTCATTGATGCCGCGGTTGGACGCAGCGTCGATCTCGATCACATCGACGGAGTTGCCGGCGCTGATCTCGGTGCAACTGGAACACACTCCGCACGGTGTGGGTGTCGGTCCATGGATGCAGTTGAGACAGCGCGCCAGAATGCGGGCGACCGTCGTTTTTCCCGTTCCGCGCTGGCCTGAAAAGATGTAGCCGTGGGCAAGGCGATTGCTCTCGATGGCGTTGGCCAGCGTTTTCTGGACGTGTTCCTGGCCGAGAAGTTCGCTAAAGTTTTGCGGACGGTACTTTCTAGCGATGACTTGATACATGGAGGCTCAATGAAGGCAGGAACAGCTGAAGATACTTGCCAGACCCCGGGTGATCCGCGGCACACAAGCTAAGCCGCTACCGTTGTTTCCTTCCGGACCTGGCGGGGTTTACAGCCGCCCATTGCACGAAGCCCGGAGCCTGACAATTCACAATTTTAGCATTCATGCTTATGCGGGCAGCTTACTTACGGGGTTGAAGAACGGCCTGCAGTTTTTCGCCGAACAAGGTAATCGGTTCGGGGCGCCGGTCAGGTTTATTGGGGCGCTCGATTGGACGCGTATTAACCGGAGGGATAGGAGGCTGGACGTTGACCTCGGGGGTGCTGTAGACGGGTTCCGGCTGTGCCGGCTCGACTGGAGAAGGGTCAGGTTGCGGAGGGCTGGCGCTGGGAAGATTCTGCTGGACGGCAAGCTCGGCTGGCGCTGGCTCCTCAGCCGGGGCCGGGGAGGGCGATGGGCCAGACTCTTGCAGGTAGCGGCTCTTTTTCAAAAGCGACCGTTCGAGAGGAGCAATCCATCCTGTAAAGTCACCCTCAACCAGACTGTCGCGTTTGAGGGCGTTGCGCATGGCTTCCATCTTCGAATCCAGATTGTCGAGATGGTGAAACAGCAGGGCCTCAGGAAAGATAGGGATTTTCGGAGAACCAAATTCGAGTTCACCGTGATGGCTGATGACGATGTGCTCGACGAGGGTTCGAAGCCTGGGAGGAAAGTCAGGAAGAGTATCAAGCTTCTTTCCGATCATGCGAAGGCCGATGATGATATGTCCGAGGAGTTGGCCTTCTGCACTGTAATTGAAACTGCGGGCATAAGAGAGCTCATCAACTTTGCCGAGGTCGTGAAGAACGGCGCCAGTGATGAGGAGATCGAGGTCGATATTGCTGTAGTGGGCTGCAGTGGCCCGGCTGAGCGTGCAAAGAGAAAGAACGTGTTCGAGGAGGCCGCCGCGGCAGGCGTGATGAATGTTCTTGGCAGCGGGCGCCATCTTTAACTTGAGGGCAATTTCCGGATCGGCTAAGACTGACTGCAGCAGTGCGTGCAGATGCACATTCTGGACGCCCGAAACAATGCTCTGTAGCTCCGTGAACATCTCGTTCACATCGCGATCGGAGCATGGGAAGTAATCTGCGAAGTCGACCTCATCCTCATCGAGCTTCCGCAGCTTATGAACGGTGAACTGCGACCGGTTTTGATAAACCTGAACGAGCCCTTTCACTTTGATGAAGTCGTCACGTTCGAAAGTGTGCATCACTTCGGCGACGTTATCCCACATCTTCGCGTCGATTTCGCCGGTTCTATCGGAGAGGTGCAGAGAGAGGTAAGGCTCGCCGGTTTTCTTCTGCCGGATTTCCTTCGATAACACGAGAAACTGGGCGGTAATTACGTCGTTCGGCACCAGGGTGCCTACAAAAAGCGATTTCATTGATAACTAGCGCGAACTGCTCTTCCCGGTGACTGTTGTTTCAGTGCCGGGGATGGGAACGGCCCATAACAGCCGCTTGTGGCGAGTCTTCGATTCAAGAGTCGTTTTGGAGACGGTCTCGGGTTTCAGTTGGGCGGGATCCTGCCACTTTGTGTTCATTCCCGGCGCTGCGCCAGTATCGGTGAAGCCGGGCTTGATCTGGAGAAAGGCCTGTTTCCGTAACTGAGTCAAATACTCCCGGACCTTCGGCTGCATCTTCGGTCCATAGAGTTGATTTTCGATTTCGACTTTCGCATCCGCCAGGGGCTCAAGGCCCGCTTTGGTGTGATCGTCGACTTTGAAGATCTCGAATCCGGTGGCGATTTTAATGGGAGGGGTGACTGAACCTCTCGGCAGATTCCAGACCCCATCTTCGATCTGTTTGTTCAGATCGCCTTTCTTGTAGCCGCCGAGTGCGCCGCCCTCCTTTGCCGTAGTGGCATCGGAGTTATCGCGCGCCAGATCGGTAAAACGCTGACCTTTGTTGGCTTCGGAAGCAACCTGTTGAGCTTTCTTCTCCGCGGCAACGATCGCTGTTGGATTCTTGCCTTCGGTCGAGATCAGGATTTCGCTCAGAAACACTTTTTCGTCTTTGACGAAATCCTGCTTATGAGCGTTGTAGTAGTCCGCGACTTCCTTATCGGTGATGCTGATGTGGCGGCCCACTTCAGCACCGATCACCTCTCGGGTCATGAACTGAGTCTTGGTCTCGGATTGAAAATCTTCATAGCTCATTCCGGACTGCTGACGCACATAGTCGTGAAACTTCTCCGGATCGGTAAGGCCTGACTGTCGCTGAAGATTGGCCATGTACTTACTAAGATCGGAATCGACGTTAATGTTGAGTTCCTTGGCTTTCTGGGTCAACAAAAGCTGGTCGATACGATCGCGCAAGACGTCTTTTTCGCGGGTAGTGAGTTCTTCCTGAACTCGATCAGCAGGGGCATTCTGAGCTTTCAATTCCTGGGCGAGTTCACGCGTGAAGCGCTCGATTTCGTCCTGGCTGACGATGTCGCCATTCACCTTGGCGACAATCTGATCGACAACCGTGTAATTATCGGCCGCCAGACACAATCCAGAAAAGGCCAGGATGGCAAGATGCTGTAGCTTCATATTTCGTTGCGTTGCTCTCCATTATGGCAGCAGTGAGACGCTTCCGGCATAAGGCTGGTTCCTGCCCGATGCGCTGAAATGCTCACTGCGAACGCGTCGAAACCAGCTGAGGCGCCGGTTTGTTCTCGTCCGTTTCCTCCGTGGTCAACCCGATCACAGTTTTCCGCAAAGTGTCTAGCAGCCCAGCAGCGGTCTGAGTGGCCGAAATGGGCAGCTTCAATACTCCGGCTGGAGTGAATTGCGCCCCTTCGGTGTCTCTGACCAGAGCCATAAGCTTCATGGGATCAATCTTCGATTGCTGATGGAACTTGAAGTTGGCAAAGCCAGTGCGGCGGTCGATCGACTCGACTCCAACTTTTTCGGCGATGCTCTTCAAAAGGGAAAATTTCAGCAGGTTGCGCACTTCTCCGGGAACCGGTCCATAGCGATCGGCGAGCTCGTCCCCAAGGCGTTTGGCTGCGTCTTCATCGGAGATATTGGCGACCCGCTTGTAGGTGCGCAAACGTTGAGCATCGTCGGCAATGTAGGCAGGCGGGATGCGTATGTCGAGCCCAAGATTCAGAGACGCATGAATTTCCAGGGGAACCTCTTCGCCGCGAAGTTCCTTTACCGTTTCCTCCAGCAGGCGCACGTAGGTGTCGTAACCGACTGCTTCGATGTGACCGTGCTGCTCTCCGCCAAGCAGGTTTCCGGCGCCGCGCAACTCGAGGTCGAGCGCAGCGATCTTGAAACCCGCGCCGAGGTCGCTAAATTCCTTAAGCGCGGCGAGCCGTTTTCGAGCGACCTCGCTCAGTTGCGTGTCGGCGGGCACAAGAAGATAGGCGTACGCGCGCCGGTTTGAGCGCCCCACACGACCACGCAGCTGGTAAAGCTCGCTTAAGCCATAACGCTCAGCATTCTCGATCATGATGGTGTTGGCGAGCGGAATATCGAGACCGTTTTCGACGATGGTGGTGCAGACGAAAACGTCGTATTCGTGTTTCATGTACCCAAGCAAAACCTTCTCGAGTTCTCCTTCGCCCATCTGACCGTGTCCCACTCCGATGCGACATTGCGGAAGAAGCTCCTGGATAG
>CAXTMN010000026.1:15051-45834 GCA_964245395.1 uncultured Bryobacteraceae bacterium | reverse complement strand
TGTGGACAAAATAAACCTGGCCCTGACGCGCGAGTTCCTGTTCGATTGCAGTCTTGATCAAGCCGGCGTCGAAATGCGCGACCACGGTGTTGACGGCAAGACGGTCTTTGGGGGGCGTCTCGATCACCGACATGTCGCGCAAGCCGAGAAGCGACATGTGGAGCGTGCGGGGGATGGGGGTGGCGGACATGGTGAGCACGTCGACGTTGTGACGCATCTGTTTCAGGCGCTCCTTGTGGCGAACGCCGAAGCGCTGCTCCTCGTCGACAACCATCAGGCCGAGATCGGCAAACTGCACGTCTTTTGAGAGAACGCGATGGGTTCCGATCAGGATGTCGACTTTGCCCCCAGCGAGATCCTCCAACACGACTTTCGTTTCCTTGGGCGTACGAAAGCGGCTGACAAGTTCGATGCGAACAGGAAACGAGGCGAAGCGCCGCTTGAAGGTTTCGAAATGCTGGAAGGACAGAACAGTGGTGGGTGCGAGGACGGCGACTTGCTTGCCATCACCCAAAGCTTTGAAAGCGGCCCGCATGGCGACTTCTGTCTTGCCAAACCCGACATCTCCGCAGAGCAGGCGGTCCATGGGCTGCTCGCTTTCCATGTCGCCTTTGATTTGGCTCACAGCATTCAGCTGGTCTTTGGTGGCCGAGTATTCGAAGGCATCTTCAAACTCGCGCTGCCAGTTGCTGTCGGCTGAGAATGAGAACCCTTTGGCTAGCCGGCGGTGGGCATAGAGTTTGAGAAGCTCGTCTGCCATATCGCGCATTTTGGCTTTGACGCGCGACTTTGTTTTCTCCCAGGTAACGCCGCCGAGCCGATCGAGATGCGGCTTTGCTTCACCTGCGCCCCGATACTTCTGGATGAGATCGAGCCGCGTAAGCGGGACGTAGAGTTTCGATTCGCCCGCATATTCGACGAGCATGAACTCGCCCTTTTGATCGCCTTGAGCAATCTCGCGAACACCAAGAAACTGACCAACGCCGTGAGTGGTGTGCACGACGAAGTCACCCGGCTTCAGATCGGCCACATCAGCCGCGAAGGCTGCCAGTTGTGACTTGGTGGGCTGGCGGGCAATCAGGTCGGAGGTTTCGAAGAGATCTTCGGAGCCGAGAATCGCGAGGTGGGAATCATTGAGAACGACGCCGCGCCGGATGCAGCCTTTAACGAGAAACGCAGTTGAAACTGCGCCGGCGTGATAGGAACGCTCGGCTAAGGAAGGGCGTACGCCGGAACTGGACTCGAGTCCGAGCTGGTACGGCAGGGAATATTCGCGCAGAACATCGGCAAGACGCTCCACCTCGCCGAGTGAATTGGCAAAGAAGGCCACGCGATTCCCAGCCTCGATCAGGTTGCGCGCTTCTCCCACCGCAACGGGCATGTTGCCGCCGAAAGTAAGCGAGGGCCGTGTGGAGATTTGGAAGCGCTCAACTTTGTCCTGCGGACCGCCGGCGAGCACGTCAAGTTCCTGAAAGCTGATCTGAGTCCGGTTGGTGAGTAAGGCTCTCAGCTCGTCCCAGGTGGCGTAATTCTTATCAGGTGCAATCGGGGCGGGACGGTCCGGCGTCGAGAGCCGCTGCCAGAGCCGCTCCGCCGCAGAGGTGATGGCGGTCGGTTCGTCTAGGACGATCAGCGCGTCGGGGTTCAGGGCGAAGATGTTGTGAGTGCGAGGGCGAACCAGGGGAACCAGGAACTCCCAACCGGGGAAAACCTCGCCGGGATTAGAGAGCTCCAGATCCGCTTGTTCGGCGGCTTGAGCGAGCTGGCGGAGAAGAGATCGTGAACGAGGATACTCGGCCAGGGGCAGCAACGTAGTCGAGGGGACTTTCAGTACAGACCGCTGTGATTCGACATCGAACTGGCGAATGGATTCGACATCATCGCCGAAGAATTCGATGCGCACGGGCTTGCCTGCTTCTGCGGGAAAGACGTCGAAAATACCGCCGCGAATGGAATATTCGCCGACCATCTCGACGGGTTCGCGACGCTCGTAACCGATACTGTCGAGGTGCTGAATGACATCTTCGAGGGGCAGTTCGTCGCCGGCTCGCAAGGTGAGCGCAAGCTGGCGGTAGAACTCAGCCGACTCGATGCGGAGAAGCGCGGAAGCCACAGGCACAATGGTGATCGGCATGCGCTGGGCGGACAAGCGCCACAGGCCGACAGCACGCGCTTCGGCAATCTCGTTGTGCGGGGACAGGCGCTGGTGCGGAAGAACATCCAGCGCCGGAATGAGATGGGGCGCTGGAAGATCGCGGCCATCGAGGAGCAACTGGAAGAAGACTTCCGTAGTCTCAAGCAGCGTCTCAGCCTGCTTATTGCCGTCGACCACAACGAGCAGGGGCTTCTCTGTCGCCTGGTAAAGAAGTACCAGGTAAAGAGCTTTAGCGGTGTTGACCAGGCCCGATACAGAGAAAGGCCCAGCTTCTCCGCGAGTCAACCGCTGGAGCAGGGCCTGAAAATCGGGCTGCCGGGCAGCGGATTGGAGAAGGTCGCGTGTGGCCGGATGGGTCACAGGCTAGGCCACAGCTCCGGGAGCGGCGTGCCGTTGCAGAATCTTTTCCGCAATATCGGTTGTGGAGAAACCGGGCTCGAGCGGCAGCGCATGGACGTGACCGCCAGCGGCTTCGACCTCTTCCCGTCCAGCAATGAAATGAGCCCAGTCAGCGCCTTTCACCAGAACATCGGGAAGTAGGGCCGCGATCAGCTCTCTTGGCGTATCTTCATCAAATAAGGTGACCGCGTCAACGGCTTCAAGATGCGTCGCCAGATCAGCTCGCGTTTGCCCGTCGAAAAACGGCCGCGATGGACCTTTCAGACGCTGGACACTGCGGTCAGTATTCAAGGCGAGAATCAGAACGTCACCGAGCGAGCGGGCCCGCTCCAGCAGGCGAATATGGCCCGGATGGAGAATGTCGTAGCAGCCGTTAGTAAAGACAACCTTTTGGCCGGCCGATTGCCAGACGCGGCGCTGAACAACTAAGTCAGTCCGCGTGTACAGCTTGCTCATGAACGATTCCTAGTTTATCGGGTTCGGGTTCGTAACATGACAGTAAGCTGAATCTTTGATGCAGATGAGTTTTAACGAGGCATGGCGTATCGCAGGATTCTAGTTCGCGCTGCCAACTGGGTCGGTGACGCCGTTATGTCAGTGCCCGCGCTGCATGCGTTGCGCGAACGGTTTCCCTTGGCGACTATTTCGATCCTGGCGCGGCCCTGGGTCGCCGGCTTATACGGCCGGGAGCCGTTCTGCGATGAGCTGATTGACTATGAAGCTCCGAAGGGCTGGAGCGGTCTTGGCGATAAATACAAAGTTGCTGCGGAGTTGAGGCGTCGCCGGTTCGATTGCGCGGTGCTCTTTCAGAATTCTTTGGAATCTGCGGCTCTGGTTCGGCTGGCAAAGATTCCCACTCGTATCGGTTATGATCGCGACGGTCGCGGCGTGCTTTTGACGCACCCGATTCCGGTTCCAAAGCCCGGCGAGACGCTGCGGCACCAGCGTTTCTATTATCTGGAATTGTTGAAAAGGGCAAAGGTCATTGAAAGTTACGAACCAAACGCGCCGATTCGTCTTTATGGAGCAAAGGAGGCGGCGGAAGCGGGAAGAGAGAGCTTCCGGAGGCTGGGAATTACCGGGTCTGTGATCGGTGTGAGCCCCGGAGCGGCCTATGGCGGAGCGAAACGCTGGCTCCCGGAACGTTTCGCCGAAGCGGCGGTACAAGTGGCAGCTGAGCGCCAATCGACCATTGCCATTTTCGGCTCGCCAGACGAAGCCGAGATATGCCGGGAAGTTGATGAGCTGGCGGGAAAGGCAGGTTGTGCGCCGGTGAACTTTGCCGGTCGGACGGAGCTTGCCCGGTTCATTGAACTTGCTGCAGCCTGCGAGGTTTACCTGACCAACGATTCGGGCCCGATGCACATTGCCTCGGCCCTGGGCGTGCCGACTGTGGCCATCTTTGGGGCGACCGATGATGCCGCCACGGGACCGACCGGGGATCGCAGCCGGGTGGTTCGGGAGCCGGTGGAGTGCAGTCCGTGTTTGCTTCGTGAGTGTCCGATTGACCACCGGTGCATGACGCGCGTCAGTGCAGAGCGAGTGGCGCAGGTAGCACTGGCGCTGGCAGGGGACAACATTGCTCCCAGGCTTGTTCAAATAAAAGAGGGCGCCTAAAGCACTCGATCGCCTTGGGTACCAAAGATTGGACACCAAAGATTGGATACCAGAGAAAAGATTGTGCCGATTGAAGGCGTTTCGGGCGTTTTGGCCGAGGGCGAGTGGGTTGTGGTTGCTGGCTACTTCGATCCGCTTACGGCTTCGCAGGCCGTACGGCTGGCCAACCTTAAACAGGGTCGCCGCTTATTTGCGATGGTGATCGAGCGAAGCGGCGCACTTGAGCGAAGCAGCGCACTAATGTCTACTGAGGCGAGAGTCGCTCTAGTGGCAGCGCTGCGAGAAGTAGATGCGGTGGCAAAAGCGCCAGCTGAAAGTTGGCAGCAAGCCATACCGGACAAGTTGACGGTGGAAGTGTCCGCCGACCTGGAGAGCGATGCCAGGCGGTCCCAAGACTTCGTGGAGTTGGTGCTGGCGCGACAAATGCCGGGAGCGGTCCCTCGATGAGCGCTCAGGTCCGGGCCAGAGAAGGCATTCTGCTGATTCGGATGAGCGCCATGGGGGACATCCTGCATGCGTTGCCGGTAGCTACGAGCCTTAAGAAGAGCTTTCCGGAGAGCTTATTGACCTGGCTCGTAGCGCCGAGATGGATGCCGCTGCTCGAAGGAAATCCGTATATCGATCAGCTGCTTCCGTTCGACCGGTCGAGCTTCGCTGCGTTACGGGAATCGTGGAATCGGGTTCGCTCCCTCCAGATAGACACCGCGTTTGATTTGCAAGGGCTGCTGCAGTCGGCGGTAATTGGCCGGGCGGCAAAACCCGCGCGCTTTTACGGTTTCGACAAAGCAGTTGCTCGTGAACCGCTGGCTGCCTCGCTCTATACCAATCGAGTGGCGGTGCGCGGACCTCATCGAATTGAGAGAAATCTGCAACTGATCGAAGCTTACGGAGCTCGGGAGCTCACCTATGAGTCGAAGATTCCGGAGGGCAGGCCGGAAGGGGACCTGCCGGCGGGAAACTTCGTGTTGACGAGCCCATTCGCGGGCTGGCCGGGAAAAGAGTGGCCCCTTGAGTCGTACGACCGCTTGGCGGAGATTTTGTTGCGGGATGGTTTGGAACTGGTTGCCAATGTGCCTGAACACCGGGCTGAAGAGCTTGGCCGATTGCGGCATATCCGTCCTCACGTGTCGTCACTAAGCGGGTTGATTTGGGCGACCCGCCGCGCGCTGGCTGTCGTTGGGCTCGACAGCGGTCCAGTTCATCTGGCGGCAGCCCTGGGCAAGCCTGGGGTGGCCTTATATGGGCCCACCGATCCCGCGTCCACGGGCCCCTTCGGAGGTAGTATGGCAGTGCTGCGAAGCGCTAATGTCGAGACAACCTACAAGCGGCACGGCCAGATTCACGCGAGCATGAAGGCTATTTATGTGGAGGCTGTTGCCGAGGCGCTTCTGCGTTCGATGGCTCATGCCGAAACACCGGTCGTAAGAGTGTGAGTTCGTCCGGTACACGTCAGCAGCCGCGCTACTATTTCCCGAAAGCCTACGCCGACTTTGTCCAACGCCTGCGGGTTCCCTGCGGGTTCCTGTTGCTGGTCACCTTCGCCTGGCTGTCCCACCCCTCTGTAACATCCACGCTGATCGGCTTGCCCGTTTCCCTTGCCGGACTTGGCCTGCGCGCCTGGGCCAGCGGTCATTTGGCAAAGAATCAGCAACTGGCCGTTTCCGGACCTTACAGTTACATCCGCAACCCGCTCTACGAAGGGACGCTCATTGCCGCCCTGGGCATCGTGATTGCGTCTCGAGATGTGTGGCTGACGTGTATCTTTGCAGGGGCTTTCCTGTTGATTTATTTGCCGGCTATCGAGCTGGAAGAACAGCACCTGCGGGAGATCTTTCCGGATTATGAAGAGTATGCGGACCACGTCCACCGGCTGCTTCCTCAGAGCCGCTGGACCTCCGGAACGCGAAGGTTTTCCTGGCTGCTTTACGTCAAGAACGAGGAGTACAAGGCCGCCCTCGGATGGGTGATCGCAATGCTATGGCTGGCTTGGAAATGCTGGTTTGCAGTCCAGGGAGGTCCAGCGGGTTACCGCTGATTCCTGTGATACTCTTCCCCTGATGAGAATCGGCTGCTTCACCCCGTTATTAACGCAGTTCCCGCTCGAGAAAGTGCTTGAAAAGCTGAAGAGTCTCGAGATCCAGACAGTCGAATTGGGCACAGGAAACTACCCAGGCGATCCTCACTGCAAGCTCTCCATGCTGCAAAACGAGAACGAGTTGAAGGAGTTCAAGAAGAAGCTTGATGACCAGGGCTTTTCGATCAGCGCGCTCAGTTGTCACGGCAATGCGCTTCATCCGGATCCGGCGCTTGCCAAGAGTTTTGCCGAGATCAGCAAGCGCACCGTCGAACTTGCGGCCAAGCTGAGCGTTCCGGTGGTGATCGACTTTTCGGGCTGCCCTGGCGATAGCGACAGCGCGAAGTATCCGAATTGGGTCACTTGTCCCTGGCCGCCGGAGTATCTCGATGTACTCGACTGGCAATGGGAGAAAAAGGTGATCCCGTACTGGATCGAGCACGGCAAGTTCGCCAAGGATCATGGGGTGAAGATCGCCATTGAGATGCATCCGGGCTTTGTCGTATACAGCCCGGAGACCATGCTGAAGCTGCGGTCCGTTGCGGGTGACAGCGTTGGCTGCAATTACGATCCGAGCCACATGTTCTGGCAAAGTATCGACCCCATCAAGGCAGTTCGTGTTCTAGGCGATGCGATTTTCCACGTGCATGCGAAGGACACACAAATTTACGAATACAATCTGCCGAAGGCGGGCGTGCTGGACACTAAAAAGTACACCGATGAACGCAACCGCTCCTGGATCTTTCGTGCCTGCGGCTACGGGCATCCGTATGGATGGTGGAAAGAGTTCGTATCTACGCTTCGCATGTACGGGTACGATTACGTCCTTTCGATTGAGCACGAAGATTCGCTGATGTCACCGGACGAGGGCCTGACGAAAGCTGCTCAATTCTTAAACGAGATTGTGATTCGCGAACAGCCCGCCGCGGCCTGGTGGGTTTAGCCGTCGTTCTCTGCGGAACTTGTGCGGACCGCTAAACTGGGAGCGTCGTTCCAATGCGCGTCCTCTTACAGGAGATCTATGTCTGCTAAAAAGATCGGTATTTTGACTGGTGGTGGTGATGTGCCAGGTCTGAATGCCGTGATTAAGAATGTCGTCTACAGGAGCACTTCCGATGGCCACGATGTCACCGGGATCCGTTTAGGCTGGAAGGGCCTGACGGATTTGAATTTTGATGATCCCGAAAGTGTGAAGCGTTTTGTTCTCCCATTGACGCGTGAAAACACGCGGACGATCGACCGGAGCGGCGGTACTTTCCTGCACACTAGTCGAACGAGTCCGTCGAAGATGAAGAAGCTTCCCAGCTTTCTGAACGCTGAAGATTTTCCTGCCAGTCAGACGACGAAGGACGGGCAGACCAGCACCACCTATGACATGAGTAAGCGCGTTTTAGCAAATCTGGAGAAGCTGGATATCGACCACCTGGTCGCAATCGGGGGCGACGACACGCTCAGCTATGCGGCGACATTGGGCAAGCTTGGGTTTAACGTAATCGGGATTCCGAAAACCATGGACAACGATGTCCAGAACACCGAATACTGCATTGGATTCTCTACGGCCATCTCGCGCGCGCAGGAGGCGATTCAGCGCCAGCGCACGACAGTCGGTTCACACGAGCGAGTGGGAATTTTTCGGGTGTTTGGCCGCGATGCAGGGTATACGGCGCTATACACGGCTTATGTCACGTCCATCCGCTGCGGGATTCCCGAATATCAATTCGATCTCGATCACATGATCGATCTGCTGATGACAGATAAGAAAAACAATCCCAGTAACTACTGTCTGGTGATTTTGTCTGAGGGCGCGACGTGGAAGGGCTACCAGGTGAAAGAGTACGGCGACCCCGATGCATTTGGCCATCGCAAGAAGTTCAGCGTGGCGGAAGCGTTCAGCGACGAGATTATCAAGAGCACCGGTGCGGAAACTGTTGTGAGCGACCTGACTTACGACCTGCGGAGTGGCGCTCCTGATTTCTTAGACACGATGGTAGCGACTACCTTCGGCACGATGGCCTACGATGCGATTACGTCTAATAAGACCGGCTTGATGGCCTCCATCACAGACGGAAAGTTTGCGATGGTAACCATTCCCGATCCAAAGCTGGGGCCGCGCCATGTGAATGTGGACACGATGTACAACGTGGAGCGCTACCGGCCCAGTTACACCAGCAAGGAAGGCCTGCCGCTGTTCCTGACACACGCTTGAGAAATGGCGCCAAACTCCGGTAGATCCGAAGCGCCCGTGTCAGAGACGATGGAAGCGCAGGGCCATCTGATCGACTCCCACATCATGGAGCAGATTTTTGACTCTGTGGTCGAGTTCGGAGGCCGCTTTGAGGTGGAGCATTTCTCCATTGGGCGCACCAACAGCGATCCGTCGTCTCTCCGGCTGCGCATAGAAGCGCAAACTCAGGAGCAGCTGGAGCGCATGATGACGCAACTGCTGGGGCTGGGTTGCGCGCCGGTCGACCTGGGAGATGCGGAGTTGAAGACTGCGGAGCGAGATCGCTGCGCACCTGAAGATTTCTACTCGACCACTAACCAGCAAACGCTGGTGCGGTCCAAAGGTCAGTGGATCGAGGTTGCGAATCAACGGATGGACGCAATGATTGTGGTTCGCGAGGGAACGGCGCAATGCCGCCGGCTTCGCGACATCCAGGCCGGTGATGGTGTGGTTGTGGGCATGAAGGGCATCCGCGTAATTCCCGAGGCAAAGGAACGCGATCGGCACGGGTTTGCCTTCATGAGCAACGAAATTTCTTCGGAGCGCCAGGTGGAAACGGCCGTTGCCCAAACGGCAGCGATCATGCGGCAAGTGCGCCAGGAGGGCAAGAAGATTGTCGCGGTTGCAGGTCCGGTGGTGGTCCACACGGGCGGGTGCGGGCCGTTGTCAGGCTTGATCCGTAACGGATGGATTGATGCGCTGCTTGCTGGAAATGCACTCGCCGTGCACGATATTGAGGCGTCGTTACTGGGAACATCGCTGGGGGTGCGCACCTGCGACGGACGCCTGGAGGAACACGGGCATCGCAATCACATGCGCGCTATCAACGCGATCAATCATGCGGGCAGCATCGCCGGCGCGGTCCAATCAGGTCGCCTGAGTAACGGCATTATGTACGAATGCGTAAAGGCGCAAGTGCCGTTTGTTCTGGCAGGTAGTTTGCGGGACGACGGTCCGCTGCCGGATGTGATTACGGATATGAACGAGGCGCAGGATGCCTATGCAGGCCATTTGCGGGACGCGGGCGTGGTGCTTTGTCTGAGTTCAATGCTGCACTCGATCGCTACCGGCAACATGTTGCCTGCGTGGGTGAGAGTTGTCTGCGTGGACATCAACCCTGCGGTTCCGACGAAGGTGAGCGATCGGGGAACAGGACACGCAGTGGGAGTGGTCACGGATGTGGGACTCTTTCTTGATCTGCTCGCCCGCAAATTGGAAGCTTAAAGGGAATGAAGAAAAATCGCGAGTACTCGGACGAACACGCTGAGGCGGGGGTGAGAGCAACTCTGCCGGATATTGAAACTTGGCCTAATCAGTATCCCGGATACCAGATCGAAATCATCATGCCGGAATTTACTTCAGTCTGTCCGAAGACCGGGTTGCCCGATCATGGCACGATCACTCTGACGTACACGCCGCGCGAACTCTGTCTGGAACTAAAATCATTGAAGATGTACACGCTGGCCTACCGGGACCTGGGCATCTTCCAGGAGAACATTGTTAACCGTTTTCTGGCCGATGTGATAAAAGCGACAAGCCCAGTGTCGGCAACAGTGGTCGGAGACTTCGCCCCGCGAGGTGGAATTTCGACGCGTGTGACTGCCTCGTACCGGCACAAGGGGAAGGGCAAAAGCTGATATTCTGAGAGCACGTATCGATCGACCTCTGAATGGAAATGACCACCCGGATAGCGATCGCCCTGCTGATTGTCCCGTCCGTATGGACCGCTCCGGCCAAGGCGGGTGACTTTCAAAGTGGCCAGGCGGCACGAGCAGTCATTGGGCAGCCCTCGTTCTCATCTCGAAACAACGGTATCACTGGTACCGCGATGTCCATCTCGAATGGGCGCTTGTATGTAGCGGATTCCGCTAATCAGGTGCTGACGTTCGACCTCTCGCAATTGCCGGATGCCAAGGCAGACGCTGAGTATCCGGATGCCTCCTGCGGTGTCTGCGGATTTACCGCTGTGATGTCTGTTCCTCAAGGGGTCATGCCGAGCGCGGCTGCGGTGTCTGTTCGAGGCAAGTCAGTCGTTGTAGCTGACCCTGCGACTCACCGCGTTCTGATCTGGCACGACACCGGAAATGGTGCCTCTGGAAACGAGCCGGATGTCGTGTTAGGACGGTCCTTGACTGGAGTGGCGGGGTCGATTGTCAACCCGATCTCGGTTGCCTATGACGGCAAGTGGCTGTTCGTGGGCGACGGGGTTCTTCACCGAGTCTTCGTCTGGAATGGCCTACCATCATCAGATACGCAGCCGGCGGACGCCATCCTTGGTCAACCCACGAGCTCGAGTGGAGAACCGGAGGGCCCCGGTGCGGATACGATCGGCGTTCCTTCCGCGCTGGCCTCAAACGGAAGCGATTTGTTTGTAGCCGATCGAACTAACGGTCGCATTCTGGTGTTTACGCCGGGCGATACTGCCTTGGGGAGCACTCAGATTAAGAACTCGGCTACGTTACTCTCAGGACCGCTGGCAGAAG
Organism: uncultured Bryobacteraceae bacterium; assembly: GCA_964245395.1. Lineage (GTDB taxonomy): Bacteria > Acidobacteriota > Terriglobia > Bryobacterales > Bryobacteraceae > Bog-105. The sequence continues at coordinate 34,882 of CAXTMN010000026.1, read as the reverse complement.
GAACGCTGATCACGGTGGCAGGCAGCAGCCTTGCTGACGCAAGCGAAACCGCTCCGGAGGATGCTCGCAAGCTCCCTGTTGAGCTGGCAGGGGTAACGGTGTTGATGAATGGCGTTGCGATACCGCTTCTTGCGGCGGGACAAGCGGAGATCCGGGCGCAGGTTCCGTACAGCTTTGGTGGGGCGTCGTCGGCTAGCTTCTACATCCGAACCAAACATGCGGATGGCGCGGTGACGATTACCAACGCTGTTGCTCTAAAGCTGGAGCCTGCGGCACCGGGCCTGTTTGCTTTTGGAGGCGCGGAGCCCCGAGCGGGCATGTTGCTCCACAATGCGGACCAGGGGAGTTCGAAAGGCGTTCCGGTCACTGTGTCGGATTCTGCCCGGGTTGGGGATGTGATTACGGTATGGGCTACTGGCTTGGGCGCGACAGCGGATGAGTACGCGGATCCGGATTCAGCGGATGACGAAAATGCGAACGCTCCGGTGCTCAATCAGGTCCGTGCGTCGGTCAATAATCTACCGGTGGAAGTGATATCGGCTGTGTTGCCGAGAGATTCCTGGGGCATCTATGAGTTGCGTATTGTGCTTCCTCCTGAACTGCGTCCGGATCCGAAAGCGCTGCTGACGATTTCACAAGCGGGAGTCACCAGCAACACGGTCACTTTTCCTCTTAGAAACGGAAATTAACTTAGTAATGAACGAGCTTCGCTGGAACGCTGTGCTGCAGCAGTGGGTGGTGGTTACCACGGCCCGGCAGAACCGCCCACAGATGCCGGCTGACTGGTGCCCTTTCGATCCCGGGTCTGGGCACGTGCCTGAACAGTACGACGTATTTCTGTACGCGAACGACTTCCCGGCCTTTTCACCGAATGCTGCTCCCTTTGAGCCGCAGGCTGGACTGTTCGCAAAGACCGGACCACGTGGTGCCTGCGATGTGGTTCTCTATTCGCCGGAACATACGCTGCCTCCCTCAAAACTATCGGTGGAGAACTGGCGCAAGGTCATTGAGCTCTGGACCTTTCGCACCCGGCAACATTCAGAGAATCCGGACATTGCACTAGTAGCCATCTTTGAAAACTGCGGCGAGGCGGTTGGTGTCACCATGCCCCACCCTCACGGCCAGATCTATGCGATGCCGTTCATCTCTCCCCTGGTACAGAAGGAGCTTGCGGCGGCCCATTCGTTTTCTGACGCGAACGGCGGTGAGTGCCTGTTTTGCCGTCTTCTTGCTGATGAATTGCAAGCGAGCACGAGGATCGTTGCTGCCAACGAAGACTTTGTAGCCTTCGTACCCTTTGCTGCGCGCTTCCCCTCCGAAATTTCGCTTTACTCGAGGAAGCACGTGCTGACGCTGCTCGATCTTGAAGACGAAGCATTAAATAGCCTGGCTCAAATCCTCAGCGTCATTCGTCGCAAATACGACAATCTTTATGGTTTCCTGTTGCCTCTGATGATGGCCGTGAAACAAGCGCCTTTGCAGCAGCCCGACGTCCGATACCACTTCCACATCCAATTTCTTCCACTGCAGCGCAGTGCAACCAAGCTGAAGTATCTGGCGACGATCGAGACTGGTTACGGCACTTTCCTCGCCGACACTGCCCCGGAGGAAACAGCCGCAACGCTGCGCCGCTGCGAACCGGTTACTGAGCAAACGTCAGGGCAGGTCCAGGCGTAATCTACTCCCGTGCCTGAGGGAAATGAGATACACCGGTATGCCGTTCAGCATGCCGAGCTATTTAGGGGTCGAACGGTTGACGTGGCGGCTCCGAATGGCCGATTTGAAACTGGCGCAGCCCAGCTGCATCGCCGTAAGCTGCGGGCCGTCGATGCGTATGGTAAGCATCTGTTCTACGACTTCGGCAAAGGACGCCAGCTGCATGTGCACCTGGGCATGTACGGGAAGTTTCGTAGTGGACAAATGCCGTTCCCTGAACCAAGAGGCGCGCTACGGCTGCGCATCTCAACTCGGGAACACTGGATCGAGTTGCGTGGGCCCACTGCCTGTGAAGTGGTTGACGAAAGCGCTCGCGAGACACTGCTGAAGCGAATTGGTCCCGACCCTTTGCGTAGCGATGCGGAGGCAGCCATCACCACAGAACGGATCAGAAGCAGCCGGGCGCCGATCGGCGCTCTTTTGATGGATCAGTCAGTGATCGCTGGCATTGGAAACATTTTGCGCGCTGAACTATTGTTTCGTGCCGGGCTGAGTCCTTTCAGGGCGGGGAAGACGGTAGGGAAGAAAGCGCTTGGTCAGCTGTGGCGCGATGCGAAATTGTTGCTTGAGGAGGGTATGGTGGACCGCCGCATCGTGACCACTCGTCCGAACCACCGCCCTCATCCGAAAGGAAAGGCGCGGCGTTTCGAAACCCACTACGTTTACCGGCGTAAAGGATTGCCTTGCTTCCTGTGTGGGACAGAGGTCATGACCAAAGAGTTTGTCGGCAGAAATCTATTCTGGTGCCCGCAATGCCAGCCTGAATCGGACCAGGTTGCCTGACGTTCGCAGGCATCAGTTTTGCCCATAGGGCTTGTGGCCGTGCTTCTGGAGCGTGTCCCGGGCCAGTTCCAATTCTTGCGGGGCAACGTAGAAATAAGCGCCCGTCAGATCGCGCTTGAACAAAAAACCACCTGTATATGTGCCGGTTTCGACCAGGTAATCGATGCCGGTGTCAGTGAGAAGTTTTTCAAGCCGGAGTGCGTCCCGCAAAGACCGCGCCATGTAGACGAGGTCCAATTCCAGATCTCCGAAGTAATCGTTCTCGCGACGCATGCAGGGCTGTCACTTCGTTATACCAGCGGAAAACGGAACTACCTTTTCAGCGCGGCCAACTGATGTTACTATGCAACGCAGTGAACAAGTTCGCCGCACTCGCCTGCCTCTTAACACTCGCCGCATGCTCGGCGCCGAAGCCGACGACACCTCCGCTCACGCTGCAAACGGCAACTGAATTGTTGCAGTACAACCCTAAGGCTAAGAACTGGCTTACCTATGTCAGAAAGCAGAATGCAGCTTGTACTTACAACCTGGTTCTGCCCGACCAGACGGCTCAGCCGGCAACGATTGATCTCGATCATATTGTTTCCTGCGGTGGGCGGCCCAGTCCAAAGGAGTTTGATGCCAGCGTATCGTATGCCTTCGACAAGGATGCCGGTCATTGGGTTGTAACCCGGTTTGCGAGTTGAAACCCTGCTTGTAGACGTTCTCCGAACGAGAGAACGTCCTTCGTAACTACCAGCAAGGTGCACCTTACCTCCACACGCAGCCGAACTACAATGGTGTTCATGGTCCCCTCCCACGCGTGCTGGCTGAAGGCTGCTGCCGTCTTTCTGGTTGGCGTCCTTCCTGTGCTGGCGCAAGAGTGGAAAACGCTACAGAATCTGCCTGGAATCGATCTATCGACCCTCACGGCTGCCCAGAAGGCGACTGTCGTGAAAATTTTACGGGCAGAAGAGTGTTCCTGTGGATGCGGGATGAAGGTAGCCGAGTGTCGCGTCAAGGATCCGTCATGCTCCTACAGCAATGGCCTTGCCGCGACGGTGATCGAAGCGATTAAGAGTGGGAAGAGCGAAGCCGATGCCTTGGCTGCCGCGAGTAATTCGAAGTGGGCCCATACCCAACCGGCTAAGATCCTCGACGATGCGGTGAAGATTCAGGTGGCGGGCGCACCTGTAACAGGACCCGCAAACGCCCCAATCACCATCGTGGAGTTTTCTGATTTTCAGTGCCCTTATTGCGTAGCGGCGGTGCCTGAACTAGAGGCTTTGCTCAAGGCATATCCGAAGCAGGCACGGCTGATCTTCAAGCAGTTTCCTCTGGAGATTCACTCACAGGCGGACCTTGCCGCTACTGCGGCTGTCGCTGCAAACCTGCAAGGCAAGTTCTGGCCCATGCACGATGCGCTCTTTGCGCATCACAACGATCTCTCTCGCGAAGCGATCGATGATGCCGCGAAACAAGCTGGACTTGACATGAACCGCTTCGAAAAGGACATTAGTTCCCAGCAGGTTCGCGATACGGTGGTGCGTGATGAACAGGATGGAACCGACGCGGGCGTGCAGGGAACACCGACGATCTTCTTGAACGGACAACGCTATAACGGGCCTATCGACCATGAGTACCTGCGGTTGGTCTTACAAGCCGAACTAACCCACCAAACGGTACCGAAGCAGAGCGCTTCAAGCACCCGCTAGTTTGCTTCGAGCTGTTTCACAAGCTCTGAAACCACATCGCCCACAACCTGAAAACTATGGACTCCCAGCTTGTCCATCGTGTCCTGGGCAGTGTGCCAGTAAGACCCATTCGGGCCGTAGTCAAGGTCGATAATGTCGATGGCGTTCACACCCGCATCGACAAAGGGCTTGTGATCGTCGTCAATACCGCCGGGGTTTTGCCGGAAGTACTTGGAGTCGCCGAGTTTCACCGCAATCTGGTTAACCGTCGCGCGCAGGGTGGGAGAGGAAAACTCATCATTAGCCAGATCGAGATCCCGGTCGCCAATCATATCGATGTTGATCAGCGCCCGGATGCGTGCAAGCGTTCCGTCGGCTGACCATTTTGCAACCAGATGCCGGCTGCCATAGCGGCTGTCATTATCGCTCCACTCGCGTAGCACCGCTTCTTCGCCATCGAAAAAGACCAGATAAATATCGTCTTTGTGGTGCATCTTCGAAACAACACGCGCAAACTCAGTGAGAAACCCGGTTGAGGATCCAGCATCGTTTGCACCCACAAATTGAACCATGGGGATGTTCTTTGTGTCGTAATGTCCGGTAATCACCACAGCCTTCCCGGATGTGCCCGGAAATTTCAAAATCACATTTGCCATCTGTATAGGGCCGTTTGGTGTTTGGGCCGTAAAGGGATCGGTTGTGACCTGGCCACCCAACGGCCTAAGCTGCGTCAGAATCCATTCGCGCAGATTGGCAAGAGCCGTTGATCCAGCGGGACGTACACCAAATGACACAGCGTGGTTTGTATCTGCCAGCGCTATTGCCGGCCGGAATGAAGCGGATCCAGGCACTGCAGCACCAGGGGTTGCAGCAAAGGCTGCGTAAGAAGCAAGCGGTAAAGCAAGGAAGAAAGGAATCGCCACTCTGGTAAGGAACAGGCGCAGGTGATTTTGCAGGCGGTTGAGTGCTTGCACAAGTGAGGGATCTGACATTTTTACCAGTCGCGAAAAAAGAGCGGCCAAAACGGGGAAAGGACTGTTGTATTATAGCTTTGCGCTGGAAACGGCCGCCTGCGATCTATGGAGTCAGTTGGAAATACACTCCGCGAAGCACGTATCCGGCTCGGGCTTAGCCTCGAGCAGGTAAACTCCTTGACTCGGATTTCGGTGAGAAATTTGGAGTCGATCGAGTGTGATGCTCACTCTGTTATCGGGTCGCCCTTTTTCTATAAAAGCTTTGTAAGACAGTATGCGAACGTACTGAAGCTGAGCTACGATCAACTTCTGCCTGCGATTCAATCAGCTCTCAGTGAGATGCCGGAACCGCTGGTGCCCGGACAGGGCGGGACTTCTGTGCCTTCGCGGGCGACAGTGCCTTCGGGTCATCGCCGCCGGTATTTGCGCTGGTGCGTTTCGGTGGCTTCGCTGGTCGTGGTTCTGGCTGGATGTTCCGGGTTCTACGCATTCTGGCAGACTGCACGAGCAGGCGCCCAGCGATCTCTAAGCGACTTAATAGGGAGCGGGTCTGTCAGCAGCAAGTGGATCGGTTCTCTTCGCGCCAAGCCGAACGCGAAAGGTCCATTGATGACTCGACCGCAGACAACACCGCCCGCTCAAGATTCAGCTACAGCGAATCTGCCATCTTCTTCCTCTCCGGACTCGGCCGACCAGTCCGCGCCTGCCGGATCATTCCGGATTGAGATTTCCGCGCTGGAACGCTCCTGGCTGAGTGTCACCACCGATGGCAGAGCCGCCTTCGTGGGAGTGCTGGAACCCGATCAGACCAAGGTGCTGGAAGAGCACGACACAGCACGTATCAAGACCGGCAATGCGGGTGGCATCAGTTGCGTGTTCAATGGGAAGATGATCGGCACGCTTGGTCCTCGGGGCACGATCAGAACGGTGATCTTCACCAAAAACAACTACGAAGTTCTGCAGCCTGCCGGCGTTCACATGGCTCTCTTACAATTCACCCCGACCGGGGAATGACTGGCGTTTCTGCTGGTTCTGTTCCGAATTCACCGGCTTTGCTGCCTCGCAATAACCCTCTTTTCTGGCGTTCCATGGTCAGCAGCTCATGCCTGCGACGAAGCTTGATGCTTCTATCCACTTTTCGCCAGAATTTTCGGAAGTAATCCACTGCGGAGGCAACCGCAAAGATGACCACCAGCGACATGGCCCCGAGCGCAAAGGGCCGCAACTCTGCGAGGCGGATTGACAACATGGCCAGAGTGACACCGAGCACCTGCAAAACCATTTTTGTTTTACCCAAATCGCCGGCCGCAATGGTGTAGCCCTCGGCTGCGGCGATGCTTCGCAAACCGGAAACAGCAAACTCACGGCTGATAATCAGAATCACCATCCAGCCCGGAAGAAGTCTGATTTCAACGAGGGAGATGAGTACGGCTGAGATCAGCAGCTTATCAGCGACCGGATCCAGCAGCATGCCGACCGTAGTCACCTGCTTCCAGCGTCGGGCCAGGTAGCCATCCAGCATGTCGGTCAGGCTTGCGGCAAGAAAGAGAATCAGAGCAAGTGTATCGTTGGCCAGAAGCAGCTTCGATCCCCAGTGCAGACGAAAATTCTGCTGGACCAAAGCGGCCACCAGAAGCGGTACCAGAAAGATCCGGATCAATGTGAGCAGATTGGGTAGATTGGTCAATCCAGTTCCAAACTATAGACTACCCGGAGAAACTCTGGCGTCGATATTTGATCTCACAGGCGCTTTACCGAAGTTGTTTTGGCCCTGACTATTGCTTAACCAGCGAACCCTTGGCCGCGGGACCAGACTGCTGCACTGCCCCACTCGGAATCGGGATGGTTACAGCAGGGATGACCGGACACTTAATCGTGGTGAGGCGCGATTCCCTATCGCCTCGGAGCCAGATATGGAGCGGAGCTTGTGCCACCGGCGGATCGGGAAGATCAACCATTAATGCTTGCTTTTGAGTGCTGCCGGGAATCGGAGTCGGCAGCCCCGGAACGGCCGTTCCTCCGGACTGGTCCCAGCCTACTTTGTCGATCATTTCCAGATTGCTTCCATTCATCAGGAAGACGTGCAGGCCGTTTGGTCCCGGGTCGGGCAAGAAGGTGAACGAGTCGATTTGGGGAATGCGAATAATGCGCGCCAAGGTAACCGGTTGAGACTGGCCATCGCGCCCGTTGTCAAGAGTCGCCTGCACGGTGCAGCCAGCTCGGAGCGAAGTAGTGTCAATTGAAAGAAACAGCTGGTCCTGAGAAAGTTGCTGCAAGGTGAATGTGGCCGTCTGTGCGCCTATGTGCGACGTCATGGTTGAGCTGGGGTCTTCCGCACAGGCCAGGCGTAGAACGCTGGTATTCTCGATGTTCTTCACGTCCAGCACCCCGGTGAGAGCTAAGCCGGCCGGGAACTCGTTAGCGCGAACCGCCACTGCCAGATCGGGCGGTAATGACAACTTCGAAGTCGCAATAACAGGCAAAGGTCCGGTTATCTGCAACGCGTCTGCGAAGGTCAGCGGTTCGCTCCGGTCTTCGAGGTAAGCTTCCAGCGGCAGTTTTGTACCGGGCGGGGAACTCGTTCTTAGCTGAACTGTGATGTTGCGTTCTTCATTGCCGCTTGCTGCTGGCGCCAATTCAATCGCGGCCCCAGGCACCTGCAGCCTGGTCAACTCATTCAGACGTTCACCTTTAAGCATGTAGTGCTGAACCGCAACGCCCTGATTCGCAACAATCGGAAAATTGGCAATCTTCGGCGGGTTTGGCAAAACTTTGAAAGGCACCGGATGACTCGAACCATCTCCCTGACCGATCAACAGCTGATAACCGCCGGGCTCCAGGTCGCGCGTATCAATCTGCACGTCCATCTGGTCCTGAGGACCCTTGCGCAAACCTTTGGCAAGGATAAAGCGAACAGGCACGGCGGTGGCAAATTCATCACCCGATTTCTTGATCTCTGTTTTCGTGGTGAACTCGAAGTCATCGCCTTCTACGGTTACGGCAATCTTTCCCTCTTTCGCCAGTAGATTGTCTTGCGACTCCGGCTTCAGCTTCGCTCCCTCGAAACTGCTTAAGGGACGGACAGTCACGTTGCCGACCGATTGAAAACCGACCCAATCCCAAAATCCAGTCAGCTGATAGTTGCCAGCCGCGATATTTGCTTTCGTAAGATCTAACTCAAGAGCTTTCTGATTGCCCAGCTTCAGCACGGAAATGGGCGTCTTACGATGCGCATCGTCTTCGAGCGACCAGGCACGTGCGCGCTGCAGATACTTCCATTGCTCTTCCGGCACGTCAACCGGAACAGGTGATTTCTGCTTCATGGGGATGAAGGAAGCATCGCCGATATGAATCGCCGGCGCAGGGGCGTTCGGTATGCGGGTTGCCCAGATATAAGCGACGCGCGTGTGAGCCGGTACCGCGGTGCGCTCGCCGCAAAGATTGACGCCCGACAATTTGCCCGGTAATGGTTGCGCAAATGACGATCGAAACTGCGTATCGGGGAATGCGATCGAGCGCAGGTCGAGCAGCATCGCCGTTCCCCCGGCGGCCAATCCCACCGGGCTACCGAAGAACAAGGTGGCTGCGGCCGTTGCCAGGCTCGCAGTCTGCCCCGCTCGTTCAGCGGTCGAGCTTCCCAACGGGTTGTAGGTCGCCAGTTGCGGGTTCATTGTTGCAAACAGCGTTTGTGCCTGCGCAGCGACCGGAGCGTTCTTATCGATCTGCACGGCAAATCCGTACTGAGAAGCAAAGCCGTTGAGTGCCGAATTCACGCTGGCGGAAGAACTCTCGGCATTCGACAAGGCAGCGACCAGCGCTTCGGTCTGCGAAGTCTTGTCCGCATAATCGGCTAATTGCGCTACCAGCAGGTCATCTCGAGAGAGGAAATTTCGAACCTTCTTTTTGCTCAGGCCTTGCGGACCGTAAGCCAGAGCGGCCAGCGACACAGTCTCGGGAATCTTCCATTGCTGGGCTTTCTCGGCGGGTTTAGGATCGGTAACGATCAGCAACGGCTCGCTCGTCTCCCGTTTGGCTGGGACCATTACCAAAGCCACTTCACCAGGTCGCTTTTCCCTACCGCGGAAAATCGGCGAGTAAGTGAGCAGGTCGCCCTCACTCAGGTGATTGATGGTCCGGAAGGGCAGCGGCTGATCACTAATCTTAGGAGAGTGTACCTGCAGATCGACAGCGCCTAGCGGGCCTCCTGCCGGACAACTTGCGATCGCCGGAGCTTCCGGCATCGCCGCTGCAGGGTTTGGCTGCTCTGTACCGGAAAGCGTCTTCGAACTTTGGGCCGCTGCCGCCACACTCAGAAGCAGCAAAAAGCTCGCAACTGGCGAAAACATTCTATGCTCCAGGATACCGTGGTAATCCCCTTGCAACTTCGCTAGGCTAGAGGATCATCTGGCGCTGATTCCCTAACATGCAACGTATCGCTTTCCTGGCTTTCGTCACCCTAGGCACTCTTGCGGCCGCAGATAATCGGGCCCCGCTTCCTCACTTTGACGGCAATTCCTGGTGGCGCAATATCGAAGTTCTTGCAAACGACAACATGGAAGGCCGCGACACCGGGAGCCCGGGTCTTGCCCGGGCGCAAGAATATGTCGTCTCACAACTAAAGGCAGCGGGACTACAGCCTGGAGGTACCGGCGGCTTTTATCAGCCGGTTCGACTAGAATCGCAGAAGCTGGATGAGAGTGCCTCGAGCGCGGCGTTGGTCTATAAGGACAGAGTCCAGCCCCTTACTTTGGGCAAAGAAGGATATTTCTCGACCCGCGTCAATCTTGCTCCCTCCATAGAAGCTCCGCTGGTCTTCGTCGGATACGGGCTCCATGTACCCGAGGCACAGTATGACGACTTAGCCGGTGTCGAACTACGAGGCAAAATCGCCGTCTTCATCAATGCGGCGCCTCCGGGTTTGTCGCCCGAAATTGCAGCCCACACCCGTTCTCAAAGCGTGCGCTGGGAGGCGCTGAAGGCTGCCGGTGCGATTGGGCTCATCACGATTCTGAATCCGGCTTCGATGGATATTCCCTGGCCGCGAATCGCTGCCAACCGAAACCATCCCACGATGAGCCTCGCCGATTCGAGCTTCGAGGAGACACCGGGCATCCAGCTTTCGTTCGCCTTTAACCCGGAGCACGCGCAGTTGTTGTTTGCCGGTTCCGGCCATACCTTCAGCGAGATACTTGATGATCTGAAAGCTCACAAACCCTTGCCACGATTTCCGCTGGCGGCTTCCTTCAAGGGCAAAACCAAGCTGGTCAGGACTCCTGTGGAATCGTCGAATCTGGTTGCGAAACTGGGCGGTGCCGACCCGCAACTCAAGGACGAGTATGTGGTCTTATCTGCTCATCTCGATCACGTCGGCATCGGAGAACCGATCAACGGAGACCGGATCTACAACGGCGCCATGGACAACGGTTCCGGTTCTTCGGCGCTGATCGATATTGCGTCCGCTCTCAACAAATCCGGAGTCAAGACGAAGCGGTCGCTGCTCTTCGTCTTCGTGACCGGCGAGGAAAAGGGGGAGCTTGGCTCAAGGTACTTCGCCGCCCGTCCTACTGTCGATCGAAAGTTTATCGTTGCCGACATCAATATAGACATGTTCCTTCCCCTGGTGCCGCTCAAGACCATCACTGCGTACGGCTTGAAAGAGTCGAGCTTGGGCGATACTCTGACGGCAGTGGCCCAGGGGCAGGGTCTGACCGTTCAGCCCGATCCGCAACCTAATCGCAGCGTGTTCACGCGCAGTGATCAATACAGCTTTGTCAAAGAAGGCATCCCGTCCATCATGTTCGATGTGGCCTTTCCCGGAAACGAGGCTAAGATCGAAGACGAATGGTTACGAACCCGTTACCATGCGCCTGGGGACGACCTGCAGCAGCCGGTGAATAAAGCGACTGCGGGCAAATATGAGGATGTCGTAAGCGCGTTTTTACTCGCTGTAGCCGATGCATCCGAGCGGCCTTCCTGGAAACGCGACAGCTTCTTCCGCCGCTTCGCCAATTAACGCCCGTTAAACCTTTCCGGCCTGGTTGCGCGCGACTCAAGGTTCGTTTCGTTTGTGCGAAGTACTACATTATTAGCTGGGCTTGAGCGGAATCAGCCGGATGCGGGCTTTAAACGTCACAACAGTTCCAAATTACGGTCCAACAGTACTGAACAATTCAACTCAGACCAGAAGCGGAGAAATTACTTTGCCAGCTACGGAAACCCAAACATTAGAAGATCTTTGCATCAATACGATTCGCTTTTTGTCGGCTGATGCCGTACAGAACGCCAACTCCGGCCACCCCGGTATGCCCATGGGCGCGGCCGCTATGGCTTACGCGCTCTGGACGAAGTTTCTGAAGTTCAACCCGAAAGACCCGCAGTGGATTGATCGTGATCGTTTTGTTCTCTCGGCCGGTCACGGCTCCATGCTGCTTTACAGCCTGCTCCACCTGACCGGTTATGACCTATCGCTCGACGAGCTGAAACGATTCCGCCAGTGGGGCAGCAAAACTCCAGGCCATCCCGAGCGCGGCCATACCGCCGGCGTAGAAGTCGCAACTGGTCCGCTGGGCCAAGGCTTCGGGAATGGTGTCGGGATGGCCATGGCCGAAGCATGGCTGGCTGCCCACTTTAACCGTCCGGGCCACACCATCATTGACCACTACACCTATGCGATTTGTGGCGATGGCGACCTGATGGAAGGTATCACGCAGGAAGCAGCATCGCTGGCCGGCCATCTCCGGCTCGGCAAGCTGATCTATCTTTATGACGACAACCACATCTCACTGGCTGGTGCGACCAGCCTGACCTTTACCGAAGATGTTGCCAAACGCTTCGATGCCTATGGTTGGCATACGCATCTGGTCAAAGAGGGCAATGACGTGGAGGCCGTGACCGAGGCCATCAAGGCCTCGCAAGCTGAAGTGGACCGGCCTTCGCTGATCCTGGTGAAAACGCACATTGGCTACGGCAGTCCCCATAAGCAGGACAGCTTCGAAGCCCATGGCAATCCTCTCGGGGACGACGAACTGGCGGCTGCAAAGAAGGCCCTCAGCTGGGGTAGCACCGAGAAATTCTACTTGCCCGAAGACGCTACCAAGTTCTTCCACGAAGTGGGTGAGAAGGGCGCGAAAACTCAGAGCGAGTGGCAGAAGAAATTCGATGCATACAAGTCGGCATTCCCGCAGGAGGCTGCTCAGCTGGAAGCTGCAATCAGCGGCAAGCTGCCCGATAACGTCACTGCTGATTTGCCGAAATGGAAACCGGAAGACAAACCGATTGCCACGCGCGCGGCCGGCGGTCAGGTGATGAACGCGTTAGCGAAGAAAATACCCAATCTGATCGGCGGTTCTGCTGATTTGAACCCGTCGACCAACACCGCCTTGAAGGGGGAAGGCGATTTTCAACCCTCCGAATATGTAGGTCCCAACGCCCAGGGAGCCGTAGGCGGCGTCTGGGGGTACGGGGGCCGGAATATGGCATTTGGTGTCCGCGAACATGCCATGGGCGCAGCAGTAAACGGAATGGCTGCCCACGGCGCTGTACTTCCTTTCAGCGCGACGTTTCTGGTCTTTTCCGATTACATGAAGCCGGCCGTCCGTCTGGGCTCGCTTAGCCAGTTGAAGGTCTTCTATGTCTTCACCCACGATAGTATCGCCGTTGGTGAAGATGGTCCCACGCACGAACCTATCGAACAGATAGCTGGGCTGCGCTGCATTCCTGGCCTGAACCTGATGCGGCCCGCGGATGCAAACGAAACCGCCGAGTGCTGGGCTTTTGCGATCCGGCATAACGGTCCCACTCTATTTGCCCTCACTCGCCAGAACGTTCCTCATCTTGATCTCAGTAAAGCGGTGAACGTCGATGTTTCGAAGGGAGCTTACATCCTCTCGGAAGCCGAAGGCGGCCAGCCGGAGGTGATTCTTATCGGCACCGGTTCGGAAGTTTCTCTCTGCGTGAAAGCGCAGGAAAAGCTCACCGGGTATGGAGTGAAAGCCCGCGTGGTCAGCATGCCGAGCTGGAACCTTTTCGAAGCCCAGGAGGAGAGCTATCAGGAGAGCGTTCTGCCGAAAGCCTCAAAGAAGCGCGTGACCGTCGAAGCGGGCACCACTTACGGCTGGCGGCGTTGGGCCGGAGACGACGGTATCACCATCGGCATCGATCATTTTGGCGCCTCTGCTCCCGGCGCGGAAGTCATGAAGCACTTTGGTTTTACCTCCGAGCATGTAACCGCTGCTGCCCTGCGCCTTCTGGGGCGCAACGAAGAAGCTGATAAGGAAACCGGCAGCGACACCACCAACGTTTCTCCCACGTCTTCCCAGGAAGGTCATTCCTGATTTTGCTTGCCAATACCTCATTAATCGGAGCTCGCCAGTGGCTTACCGCCTAAACGCTGGCGAGCGTGTGCCCGTCGCCATTGCTCGCGTTATTCAGGAAGATCTCGATTCGGCTATCTCTGGTTTGGAGCAGGGAAGAGCAAAGAAGAAGCGCGACACAACCGTTCACGAGGCTCGTAAAAGCATTAAGAAGGTGCGGGGCGTGCTGCGGCTGATTCAACCCGAAATCGGCCGTCACGCCTATCGCAAGGAGAATGGCGGACTTCGGGAGATTGCCAATACACTGTCCGACCTTCGTGATGCTACGGCGATGGTCGAGGTCTTCAATGATTTGCTTCAGCATCGCGCAGGCGAATTAGAGAAGTCCACGGTTCTCGCGTTGCGCCAGCATCTTCTGCGCGAGAAACACAAGATTGAGCAGTCGTTCCCGATGAGCGAAGTTTTCGCGAAGGTGATCAGGGCTTTGCAGGCAGCACGTACACGTCTGAGTGCTTTGCCACTCAAAGAGGACGGGTGGAGCGCTATCGCGCCCGGATTTAAACGCTCGTTCGCCAAGGGACGCAGAGCACTGCGCGTCGTCCAGGATCACGGAACATCCGAAAACTTTCATCAGTGGCGCAAGCGGGTGAAGGACCACTGGTACCACGTTCGGCTGCTCGAGCAAGTAGCCGCTGACGATACACGAGCTTACGAGCGCAGCCTGAAAGATCTCGAGACTTGGCTCGGCGATGATCACAATCTGGCTGTCCTGCGTGAAAAGCTCGGTAGCTACTGGGCTAGCCAAGGCAGCAAGGAGGGGCTTGAGTCTTTCACGAGGGTAGCCGACAGTTACGCTCAGGACCTACGCTCGCAGGCGCTGGACTTGGGTGTGCGAGTGTACGGTCCGAAGCCCAAGCGTGTGACGAAGGACTTTGCCCGATTGTGGACTGCGCGGGAAGAGCAAGCGGGGAAAGATGCGGGACTCGGCATAACGCGAAAATCTACCACTTCCGCGAAAATTGTGCATCACTCCCTACGCGATCGTGCATCGTAAGAAGCTTTGTATTCCTCCAAAAGCTCGAGTTGCTGCGGTTTTAGCGCTATTTAGGCCGTTTTGCATCTGGTTCCTTTATATGGCAAAGGAGTTGCAATACGGTAACCGGAGGAGTTAAAACATCATGCTCTGGTACGCCTGGGTATTTCTCGTAGTGGCCCTGATCGCAGCGGTCCTTGGTTTCGGCGGTATTGCTGCCGCTTCCGCTGGCATCGCGAAGATCTGCTTCATCATCTTCTTAGTTTTGTTTCTGGTCAGTTTCTTGGTCGGTCGCCGAAACGCTCTGTAGCTTTCGCGAAATCCGCCCTTAACGATCGCAAAGCCCGGCTGAACAGTATTTGTTTGCGCCGGGCTTTTGCGCGCTTCTTATCACGGCCCCAGAAGAACAGATTGACACTTCTTTTTTCGATCCTGTAGATCGGTATCTTTGATGTGCGCGCCAGTGCAACACTGGATCGTATCTGGTAATCCTGAATCACCGTTTTCGATGGTTCCAGATAGGGAACGCCGCATATATGCTCGAGCTCAAATGCTTTTAGCCGTAAAACGCCCGCTGGATTTCGTTAGCGCCGTACCCACTGAGAAATCCCAAGTCTTCGCTATAAGAGGCATCGGATGCAGAGCGAAGTTCGCTGGCTACGGTCAGCCACCCTGAGTCCCCTGTCTCAATTTGCTTTAGGAGATAGTGCCATTTTTGGGCAGAACCGGACGTGTACTCGCGTAAGATCGATGGTGCTCCTTTCACCTTAATATGATTGAGCACAGATTGTGACGTGATCTTCGCGGTTGAGGGCTGGGAAAAGGAGCATGCTGCGGCGACAATGAGAATCAATGTGATTTTTTGCATGGTTTCCTCCCAGTTGGTTGTAAGTCCAAAGCATCCACACCCATTTGTCTGAACTGTACGCATCAAAATTCAGCAAAGCTTGAAGCCGGATATCTGTTCTTAAACGAGTACTTTACCGGATGTATCAAGGGGCACCTGCTTTTGCTGCAGCTTGCTGTCGAGGGCAGACATGCGGTAGTCAATAAGGTTCAACTTGTCCGGCAATAAGTAAGCCTCAATAGGACCGAACATGTTCGCCAACTCCTCTGGCGTACATGTACCCAAGAACGTCGGCAGCACGCGTGGATCGTAAAAGCGGAAAAGCAGGGGCTTACCATCTTCCGTATGTACGGTTAGCAATCGGCGCAAGTGGCGGCGAACAGTCAGCAGATCCGACGGCGAAGCCAGAAAAATGCCAAACGGCTTGGCCACACCCTTTAGCAATAGCCAGGTTGTGAAGCCCGAGCCTTCTTCCAGTTGAACCAGGTAAGGTGCTACTTCCGCCATATCCGGTGGTAGCTCGCCGCGATAGAGACAGTTAAACTTCGGCTTTAGACGATAAAGCGCATCCAGCAGGTCGGGCATAGCTGCGCCGTCAATGACCGCGAATAAGTTGCCCTTCACGCTGAACAGCTGCGTTTGCAGATTGTCAATCAGGCTGGTAGCTGCTGGCATTTTCTTACCTGCTGCCTCACGGGCAGCTTATCAGTGCGGTCATGTGGCGCAGAATGGTGCAGCGCTTGCCTGTGCCGCTTTCAAGGCGAGCGCTTGCGGGCTATACGTCACCGCCTTGGGAGGCTGCTGCGGACTAGGAAGAGCGCCCATTGCACCCGCAGTTCCCGTGTCTGCTTCTGTTGGCGCGGTGGGTGATTCCGGCGATGCGCCCGCACCGGATCCGGCAGCTCCGCCCGACTTGATCATGACCAGAGTTCCGCTGATGAAAACGCCGGCAGGATTTAGATTAATGAAGTTGCTTCCCACCTTCAGCGTCAGGCTCACGCCCGATTCAAGAACCAGGTTCATTCCAGCTTTCAAATGAATTTCCGTGCCCGATTCCTGCGCGTAATTCAGGCCGACCTTCTGCTGCCAGTTTTCGGCGGCTTGCACCGAGTGCGTTCCAGTAATCTTCTGGTTCAGATCAGCACCAAACGTCTGGTGCGAATCGCCGCCGACCTTTGTGTACTGTGCGCTCGTTGTGATCGAGTGATTCTCTCCGACAACCGTGGCGAAATGATCGTTCTTAACGCGCAAATCGAAGTTACGTTGCGCATTTAAGAAGATCTGCTCGCTGCTCTTTTTGTCCTCGAAGCGAAGTTCGTTATAGCCTCCCCCACCGGGAGAGCTGAGGCTCATGAAGGTACTTCTCGTCTTGTTCGCCGGCAACGCGTACGGCGGGGTCTGATCGGCGTTATACACGCGGCCTGTGACAAGTGGCCGGTCAGGATCTCCTTCCAGAAACTCGATAATTACTTCCTGGCCCACGCGGGGCAGTTGAACGCTGCCCCAACCTTTGCCAGCTAGCGAACTCGCCACTCGTATCCAGCAGGAACTCGTATCGTTGTATTTCCCCAACCGATCCCAGTGAAATTGGACCTTAATGCGGCCGTATTGATCGACGTAAATTTCCTCGCCGGAAGGTCCCGTGACGAAGGCCGTTTGAGGGCCGCGAATGTAAGGCTTCGGTGTCCGGCAGGAAGGGCGGAACCCAGTACCGCCCGGAATCGCAGTGAAGGTATTGCTGTACCTTTCCTCAGGACCCACGTCGCCGCCATACAAGCTCCCTTGCTCGGCGTAGTGATCGATCGAGGTCAGCAGAAAGCTGCCATTCTGATCGCGCCGGAAGTTGTTTTGGACTTTAAAGGTGAATCCAGGTGCAAAACCCCGGCAGTCACTTGCCCCCGTGATGGTGTCGATATTCGCCTCGTCCTCTTCCATCCGGATCTTGGTAAGAGCTTCAGCTCCGTCGCTGGTCGTAAATCGACCGGGATAGTCGAACTGCTCAAATTCAGGGATTCCGAGCGAGGACACCGTGGGCTGCGTAGAGGTCAGATGAAAGCCGGGTTTGGTGAAGTCAAAATCGGTTTGCGCCCATTGCTTGCTGCGAACGTTCAGGCGGCGCACCCAATCGCCAATGTAGCTCTCGCTTCGGCCGAATCCGCGGCCCGTTGATGGTTCAAAGCGCACATTAGTGTCGACGGGGCACGCGGAATGCGCTTGCGAATTGTCTCCGAGCACCAGCGTATGCTTGTTTAGTTCATGCTGGAAAAAATAGAAGATTCCTTCTTCTTCCAGCAAACGTGAAATAAATTGGAAGGCAGTCTCCCGGTATTGAACACAGTATTCGCGAGGCTGATACTGGCGCTGAGTCTTGTCGCTGAACTGCGTTAGGCCATACTTCCCGAAAACAGCTTCGACGATCTCCATCACCGAAAGGTTCTGATAGATGCAGCAATCGCTGGTGCGGGTCAGAAACCATAGCCAGGGGACCAGCCGGGCTCTGTAATGCGCATAGCGGTCACGAGTCGGCAAAAGGACAAATTGATTAATCACGCCATTGATCAGCCTTGGCGTGTCCGTGCCGGTGTCGATAGACAAAGAGACCGGCTTCGCGATGGCCGTAGCGGGATCAATATTGAAGTCTTCTGAAGCAAGGTCGACGTCAAACCAGAACGGTTCTGAGATGGCTTCGTGGCCCTGCCAGGAACGCACGATCACCTTGTCATCGCCCAGGGTTGTGGCGATTTGCAGCAGGCGATTCTCTTGAGTAAGCGAGGACATAGGCGCGACGGCTAGCCGATAAACACGGTGAATTCGCCGAGCGCAATAATATCAGGCGGTCCCACGCAGGTGCACTGATCAGTCACGCGAGCGGCCGGAAGAAAATTAATCATCACCGTAGCCGCGGCTGGCGGAATAATCGGGCCGCCTACATGCGGCACGATACCCGTAACCATCGGACAGGTGTGCATGTCCGTGACGCGCGCCGCAGGTTTGAATCCAATCATCACATCCGGGCTTCCCATCACGATGACGCCACCGTGTGCGGTCATGTCGCCAAGCCGGGCAGCAGGGAAGCCGACTCCGCCTCCAGGACAAGAAGGTGGAACGACCGGCGCCGGTGGAGGCGGAGGACCGTGCACCTTCTTGAACTGATCCATAGCGTCCTGGTATTGGGCCTGCTGCTCCGGCGTGGCATCTTTACTGGGAGGAGTTGGCGCGCCGGCGTAATAGGCCTGAAGGTCAGAAGGGCTTGAGGGCATGAACACCTACTTATACGGATTCAGCCAGCAACTGATAGCCCATACTTCTTCCGCCAATCGCTAGCAAGCTGACTGAACGTTCATTATTCTGCTTCTTACTGGAATTTGCAAGTAGTCATAAGCGCCGATAGGCATTTGAAACATACAGCATGCGGTGAAGCGCTCTCGTGCCGCGGTCAAGATCTTGCTTGAGGGCGTTACTTGCTCGAGCGAGAAGACGTAAATTTCGTTTGTCTTCTGCTGGGAAGGCAGCGGTTTATCGAAGACGACATCCTACTGGCTGACCTCCTGATTACGGACAAGGCGGCGATCGAGAGCGTTCGGGCAGGCCTGCGGGAAGTGTCCTGCGGCTACGACGCCGATTACGAACAGATTGAGCCTGGCCGCGGCCGGCAACGAAACATCATAGGAAACCACGTGGCTTTAGTTGAGAAAGGGCGCTGCGGCTCACGCTGCGCGATTGGAGATAAAGATATGCCGACACAAGCGAAAAAGAAAACTCGCTGGACAGATTTTAAGAGCCGTATGACCGCTGCGCCATCGCCCATGGACCGTTTTGGGCGTCGGGGCAGTGCTGGTAATGGTGGCCATTAGAGAGTCGCTGCAGCGGTCGCCGTCCCATATACCGTATCGAGCGTCACCGAGACGGACAGCGAGCGAGTGCCGGCGATTACGGCGGCCGCGGTGGAGCGAAGTCCTGGGCAATCGCGCGGGCACTGCTGTTGTTGGCATCCGTTCAGCCTCTCCGCATTCTGTGCGCGCGCGAGCTGCAGACAAGCATTGCCGACTCGGTGCATCGACTGTTTTGTATGGCCCGACGGCTTCGGTAACAAATCAGATCTAGGACATGGGTAACGGTCCAGTTCGTTCGAATTGGAGAATGCGTCCATGCCTTGGAAAGAGAGCCAAAGCTCAGATGAGCGTCTGAAGTTCATTGCACAAGTGCTGTCCGGAGATTCAACGATGACCGATCTCTGTCGGCGCTTTGGTGTTTCGCGCAAAACCGGATACAAGTGGAAGAGCCGATATGAGGTGGGTGGTCCTGCAGCGCTGGTCGACCTCAGCCGACGACCTCACAGCCATTTCCATGCCATACCCGAATCTACACGGCAACGCCTCATTGAAATGAGGCAAAAGCATCCAACGTGGGGCGCAAGGAAGATCCGTGCGCGACTACTGCGCCTCGAACCCAAGGGGTCTTGGCCGAGTGCGAGCACGATACACCGCGCCATT
>CAXTMN010000026.1:5546-15041 GCA_964245395.1 uncultured Bryobacteraceae bacterium | reverse complement strand
CGAATCTACACGGCAACGCCTCATTGAAATGAGGCAAAAGCATCCAACGTGGGGGCGCGAGGAAGGTCCGTGCGCGCTTACTGCTGCTCGAACCGAACGAGCGTTGGCCCAGTGCGAGCGCGATACACCGAGCCATTGCATCAGCCGGCCTGGTTAGGGTTGCTAGAAAGCGCCGTACAGTCCCTTACGTCCAGCCGTTGATGGAATCCACAAGGCCGAATCAGGTTTGGTGCATGGATTTCAAAGGCAGTTTTGAATGCGGCAATGGTGAGCGCTGCGATACTTTCACTGTCACTGATGCATTCAGCCGGTTCGTGCTCTATTGCCAAGTCATCGACAGCTTGAGCCATGAGGCAGTGGATCAGGTCTGTGACGACTTAATGAAGCAGTTTGGCGTTCCGGAACGCATTCGCACCGATAATGGAACGCCATTCAGTTCCATCAGCGGGCTGGGAATCAGCAAACTTTCCGTGAAGTGGATGCGGCTGGGCATTGTTCACGAAAGAATAGCGCCTGGCAAACCGACGCAGAATGGCAAGCATGAACGACTTCATCGAACTTTGAAAGAAGATACCGCCTCGCCCCCGGCGCCGAGCCTAGCTGAACAGCGCGAGCGGTTCGCAGTCTTTCAATACTGTTTCAATGAACAGCGCCCGCATCAGGCTCTTCTTATGCAGACGCCGATCTCGCTCTATAACCCCATTATCCGGCGTCTCCCACATCAGGTGACGGAGATTCGATACGACGAACGTTATATTGTGCGCCCGGTGCGGAAGAATGGCACGATCCGGTGGAAAAGCAGAGAGGTGTTCATCACAGAGGTGCTCCGGCGTGAGCGCATTGGGCTGCTTCCGGTCGAAAATGGAGCATTCCAGGTCTACTTCGGACAGATGTACCTGGGAATCCTCGAAAGCGAAACGTCAACATTCAACCCAAACAGACAATGTCTGCCACAAAGCCGAGCACACGAACAGCAGCCAGTCTTCGGATAGCGCTTCATGCTGGCACGACCCGCAAGATCATCTCGATTCGTAAACCCTTTCCGACTACACGAGGGTAAGCGCCACGGCCACCCCTCCGATTACGAGTTTAAGCAAAGTGATGTGCAAAGCAGAGCGCAGTCACGCGCTGCCCTAAAGCCGTGAAAACCTCAACTTGAAATCCTTTAAGCCGTAGCACGGAATCACGGCGGTAGCGGAGCCGCTGACCTTGTACCTAAACACACCAAAAGGCAGCAAACTTTCCGTGAGAGTAGCATTAAGTTACTCTAGTTGGCAAATGGCCGATCTATGGGCTCTAAGCGCTGTTTTGATCTGAACCGATTTGCCGTCTTCTATCCTGGCAGGTCAGCCGAACATGTCTCACGGAAGAGTATGTCTCGATTTACGGGTATCTCGGTAATACTGGTGCTGTTCCGTTCCGTTCTGTTTGCGGCTGATTCTGATCAAGACTTTCCGCTGTTCAAACATTCCATCTCCGTTACCCTTACTGGACACCTTCAAAAACCGCTTCCAAACCAGGCGACCGATGAGATTAAAGTTTCGATTACTTACGAAGACTCCACCGCTGGTGACCTTCAGATTTCGTGTTCGCTAAATCCGAATCCGATTAGTCCACCTCCTGATGCTCGCTCAATAACCGCTGTCGATTCTGGCACCAGCCATTTCGTCTTTGATAGAACGTCTGGGTACCGCGTATCAATGCAGAGGCAGCTTTCCGGCAACATCTCTCCGGATCCGCTGTTTAACGAGCATTACAATCTGGTTGGCTTTTTTCTAGACGTTGTTCAAGGCCATGTAGATCCTCAGCGAAGAGAGTCATTCGATGACCAAGATAGGGTGTTCATAAGATTAGGAGCAGCAAAAGAGCCTGAGAAACAGCCGTATACTTTCTGCGATTGGCGTGAACCTCTCGCGACGACACTGCTAAAGGGTCAGGGTACTTTACAACTTCATCTCGACGGCCCATCTAATCCAAGCTACGACCTACCATTTGAAGTTGACAATCTGGTGGTTTCAGGCTACGAGCTTACCGCGCAGAAGAGGCTTTTAACGACAATAAGAGATAGCGCAGAGACGAATAAAGTACCGGAGTTATTGGATTTTTGCGAAACCACTTTAGGTAAGAAGCACTGTTCAAGGCTGCAATGGGGATGGGGAGTTCACGGATATTTGACCAATGGGGGAAGCCCGATCTCTAGTCCAGGCGTACTGGTAGTCAAAAGGTTTGATGTAGAGTCGGTCGTATTAGAGCTTCGACAGATGGATGGATCACCGATTGCTCTCTACACCGGAAGTCTTGGCACAGGGCAAATTCAAGGACTTTCGGTAAAGCTCTCGAACGGGAAAGCATTCGACAGTACATGGTCTGCAACTTTCGCGGCCCCTTCTAAATTAGCTGGGTTGCCAAAGACAGAAGGTGTCAAGATGGAGCCCAAATCAACTAGCAATATAGTCGATCTCCCTCAAACCATGCATCTTTGCACGGACCACTGCGAGACGCTGGTCTGGAGGAAGGACCACTTCGACGGAAAGTCCGACGCGGACGGATCATTAATCTCTACATACACGGTCGAGAAGTGGGCTTCCGACGGAGTGAGTTTCACTGGTAAGGCAATCAAGCTGCCCGTCACGGCGGTCTTTTTAGGAACTATTGCCCCAGAGGGGGGCAGCATAGCGAATCCGAGCGTGAACGTACAGATAAACTCCACAACGATCGTAACTGGCGCGAGTTATCAGTTAACCTGGACGCAGCTGCACACTGGGAGTGCACCGGTGCCGAAGGTGGAGGAAGCTTCGCCGGGACTTCCAACCTCTGTAGCAGCCGAAACTGCGCCATCTACGGACCTATCCGCGTCGACCGAAACTGAGAAAGGTACGACCGGACCCTTAGGGCCGATGCAAGCCCAAGCGCAAGCTGCACAAGATGCTTTGATTGCGCAAGCGCAAACTGCACACGCCGCTTCACTTGCGCGAGCGCAGGCTTCTTTAACCAACAAAGCACAAAGACCTGCTTCACGCAAACGCTTCAGCCCCGACGAAGCGGCGTCTCACCTTCACCACAGAATTATTCCCATTTATCCTAAGAACGAGACTAGACGGCCTCTGCCGACCGAGTTTTACGCCGAATATGAAGTCGTAATTGGCCTTGATGGAAAAGTGCATGATATGACGGTCGGGCACGGTTCAGGACAGGTCGATCAAAATGCTGCTAGAGAGTCAGTAATGGCAGCGATCTACGATCCGTTTCTCCAGGATGGTCAGCCTGTAGAATGCATCACGACAATAGTGATCAAATACACCTTCCACTGCAGCGATCCGCAAGATCCTTCAACTTGTAATTAACTGCATCGCTGACAGGCGGTTCGAGTTCTAGTTCTTAACCACGCACGTTCAAGCGTCACTCTTAATTGTCCTTGACCTTACCCCGCTCTCAGTACCCGCCCCTTAGAGTTCCCATCATACTCAGTTAGCCTCGCAGCTTTCCTTCGCGCTGGTATTAGTCCGTTTCGGCAGATCGCGAGCGGGGTCGAGCCCACACGGCAGTGCACCGTCAGGGTAGCCTTGAGCCGTGAGCGATCTGTTGCATTCAAGGTTGACAGCGCGAAGGCAAGCATCCCCGCAAATTCGAATGGCGTTCGGTATCTCAACGCGCTTTGTGGTCGGCGTTCATTGTAATCACGCCGCCAGCGAGCAATGTTTCGGCGTGCGTCTTCCAGATTGATGAACCAGTTTGCGTTCAGACACTCATCTCGCAGCCTTCCATTGAAGGATTCGATATGGCCATTTTGTGCCGGCTTACCGGGCTGAATGTGCCACGGCAAAGTATGATGTTCCTCGCACCAGGCATTGACTGATCGACCGAGGAACTCCGGCCCACTGTCTACGTGAATCTCTTCTGGGCAGCTTGCTGCGTGGGTAAGCGACCGAGCACGCGGCGAACGCGCAGACCCGAAATCGATGTGTGTTTACTTTGGAAGCGTTGGGAATCGTCGGTCATCAAAGATACTGGGAAGCAGTGTCGCTCCGCCTCCGGCTCCGCGACACCGCTTCCGCGACACTGGAGAAAGACCGTCACCCATGTTCTGCGACCGAAGTGTTACCTATGTGCCGGGCCATACACAGTGCTCGCTGAAGGCGACCCACCCTCCCAGCGCCTGCTCCGCCTTTTTCGCAAACACCGTCTCCCCCCAACGCTGGCTCTTGTCGCCATCCTGCTGCTCGCTTCCGGCGCAATCACCGTCCACGCGCAAGCCATTGTGTATACCCTGGCTGCCATGGCATTGTTCGCCACTTGGCGGACCGTCAGCGATCCAGCAGTCTCGCGCCGGCTCGAGACTCGAACGGCGGTCTGGGCTATCTCTTATTTGCTCGGCTCTCTATTAGTCGGTGGTCTTTTCGTCATCTTGTACCTTCGCAGCGATCATTCGAACGCGAACCTTTTACTCGACCTCGGACACATGGTTCACGGCCGTGTTTTTCCTCTTGATTGTTGAACGTGTTGGAGGCATTATCCGCCGGCTTCTCCGCGGCCGCTGGTCAGGGAGACTCTGGTTGGATGCTGGTGATCGGAAGTCTGTCTGGCAGCGTTGGCTCTTGGTTGGCCTCGGATCAACCATCGTTCTACTCGCCTTGCCCTCAATGGGTATCAAGATCGAGCCTTCCGAGGTCCGTCAAAGTTTGGTCTTTTTGCTTCTCTATGTCGGCTGGGTCCGCTCCGAGTTAATGAATGGCAAGCTGGAACTTCGCCAAAAAGGAATTATCGGCAATGGCTTTTACTATGCCTGGGATCAAATTGAGTCGTGGAGCCGGAGCGACAAGGCCGTAGGCTGGTCAGGCAAAAATCACACTGTCTTAAAACTTGAGATCAGAAAACGGGGCGCCTTCGGCGGTTCAGCGAGTCTTCCAGTCTCGCCGCTTAAATTCGACGAGCTCTCAGCCGTCATGAATCGCTTTCTAGGCGACTGGCCGGCCCGCTCAGATGAGAAATGGCAGCCCCAGACCCACCGCGTGAAGCCGCTCACCCCTTATTTCGCCATAGCAGCCATCGTTCTCTCTTGCCTCGCGATCGTAGCTGCGACTCACCGAAGTTCAATGAACCGATTCCTCCTGCAATCAGCCGAACTCCTGCATCCCCGATATGCGGTCACTCAAAACCCCATCGACAAATTAGACTACGTCCGCATTCCAGCCGGATCATTCCTGATGGGTTGTTCAAGCATCCCGTATGATCTTGCTTGGCAGTAGGCGACATGTCTGGGAAGAGTCCGGCTTCCGGTAACTGCTTCAGCATTCAAGGCATCCACCAACGCTTCTCTACTTGGCTCCCGCCCTGAATGGTGCAAACTGGATTTTGCACACATTCCAGTTCGTCTCCAGCCAACTCTTACGCAAGGAACTCTCCATTGCCTAGAACGGTTGTTGCCATAACCGGTGCGTCCAGCGGCATCGGGGCTGTCTTCGCCCGCAAACTTGCTCCCGAGCACGACCTTCTTTTAATCGCCCGCCGTAAGGACCGCCTTAATGATCTCGCAGCGGAGTTGCGCCGCCGGTTCGGTGCTGCGGTCGAAGTGCTCCAGGCGGACCTGACGCAGGAAAGAGATGTGGATGTTGTGGCGCAGAAGCTCGCCACTGAAGAGCATCTCGTCCTTCTGGTGAACAACGCTGGTTTTGGCACCAAAGGCCGTTTCTGGGAAGCGCCGCTTTCGGGGCAGGAGCAGATGCACCAGCTTCACGTCATGGCGCCTGTTCGCCTCACTCACGCTGCGCTTCGCAACATGGTCCCCCAAGACCGGGGCGGCATTATCAACGTTGCCTCCGTCTCTGCCTTCGTACGCACACCCGGAACGGTCAGCTATGCAGCCACCAAAAGCTGGATGACTGTCTTTACCGAAGGCCTCTATCTGGAACTGCGCGCCATGCAGTCGAATGTCGCCGTTCAGGCGCTTTGCCCAGGTTTCACCCACTCCGAGTTCCACGAAACCATGCAGGTCTCCCGAAACGAGTTAGCGGGCTCCGGCTTCTGGCTGACTGCGGAACAAGTGGTTGACGCCTCGCTCGACGGCTTGCGCCAGGGAAAACTGTTTGTGGTTCCGGGATGGCGCTACCGGCTGCTGACCGCCTTGCTTTCCAAGTTGCCCCTTCGGCTACGATTGGCCGTCGAGGCACAAGCGGGTCGCCGCCGCGAGCGAGTACTCGAACTGGACGCGGACAAATCTAGCCGCAAAATTAGTGGTTGAGCCTAATGGCCAACTCCAGCCGGAGTTCCTGGCGTCAAGATGACCTTTGTCAGATTCGCTTCCCGTGCGTGGAGCCGCTCGAACCATTGCGCTCCCTCGTCAAGCGGAGCCACCCTGCTGATGAGCGACGCCACTTGCACCTTGCCCTCTGCCAGAAGCTCAATGCAGCGCGGATATTCTCCGGACGAGGCTGCTGAGCCCAGGAGGCGTAATTGCCGGCTCACAATCAACTGCAACGGGATCTCCACAGTTGGCGCTACATTCCCGATCAGCGTCACAACGCCACCCTTCACAACGCTCTCGACCGCAGTCTTAATGGTGGCCGTGCTTCCGACTGCCTCGAAAGCGTAGCCTACTGCCGATCCGGAGGCGAGACGCGCCACTTCCGCTACCGCATCTTTAGTCTTGCCGTTCACAGTGGCTGTCGCACCCAGCTCTTTCGCCAGTTTCAATCGCTGATCATCGATATCGACCGCATAAATCGCCGCGCAGCCCGTTACCTTCAGCGCCTGGATCACCAGAATCCCGATCATCCCGGTTCCTACCACCAGAGCGACATCACCCCGGCCAATGCCAGACAGCTCAACCGCATGCAAAGCGACTGCTAGCGGCTCGATCATCGCTGCCGCTTCAAACGAAAGGTTGTCCGGCAAACGATGCGTCACACGACCCGGCACCACTACGTATTCTGCGAACGCTCCAGCCCGGCGATACTCTGGCGTCGACACTCCGAGAACTTCCCGCCGGTCGCATAAATTCAGCAATCCGCGCCGGCAGTACTGACATTCCCCGCAGTAGATGGTGGAATCGAAAGTGACTCGGTCGCCCTCGTGAAAAGTGCTCACTCCCGTTCCCACGGCAGCCACCACACCCGCCGCTTCGTGGCCCATCACCACCGGCGGAATGCGCCGCCCCGTCGACCCATCGAATCCGTGAACATCGCTGCCGCAAATGCCGCATGCTTTCACTTGCACCAACACCTCTTCGGGCCCGGGACGCGGCATGGGTACGTCCACCATCTCCAGCCGGTTGTACTCGGAAAGTAAAAGTGCTCTCATCTAAGCCGCTCCATTTAACCGTCTCATCTTAAGATCTGCCAGCAGCCGGTCCACCTGATCAGATCGGTCCATCGCCGCCAACCGGCTTTCAACGCTGGGGCTGTTTGCAATCAGGTGTCCCTGCCCTAAAGCCTCCACCGCATCAACCTTTGAACGCAACCGGTCGAAGGTTGCGTCGTGCTCCATCTGCTGAGCAGCAGATACTCCTGCGTGCAGAGCTAACCGCGCTCTCCGGTGCGACGCGATCAGGATCTCTGTCTGCGACTTCGTCTCGGTCATCTTCTGCTCCAGCCGGTTCAATGCGTCACGCAAGATTTGTACCTGATGAGCCTGGGTGTCGATCTGTCCTGCAAAGCTCCGCGCCGCATTCTCGAAAGTAAGCGATCGCTCGAGCGCCACCCGGGCCAGATCGTCCTGATTTTTAGAAATGGCCAGTTCCGCCCTCCGCACCCATTCCCTTTGCGCGTCCATGTTTTCCGCCTGTTTCTTCTGCAAGAGCAGTTGGTCCGCCACCGCCATCGCGACCTGTGTCTTCACCTGCATGAACTGGTTTTGCATATCCAGAAAAAGCTGCTTCAAGAGCTTCTCCGGATCCTCAGCCTTATCGATCAGATCGTTTAGATTCGCTCGAATCAACGTTGCCACGCGGTCTAATAACGCCATCTTTTCTCCTTCGGCCCTTAGGCTCCCGTTCCGTTTGGTTTGCTGCTCTCTCCGCCGCCCGACCGGTCGTGAATGCCACGAACCTTTCCTAACAGGTCCGACATCTGCATCCCCGAAAGGGTCTCAAATAAGGCCGGGATCTGCGCAGCAATCTTAGTCATGTCCCCAGTGATTTTGCTCATTCCAGCCGAGTTGCCATCGCCGGTCGAGACAATCGTGATCTTGTCGATGTTTGCCAGCGGGGCAGCGAGCGCTCTTACAACCTCGGGCAGGCCGGTGATTAACTTGTCGACCACCGCGGCCTGATTCCATTCGAGGTAAGCCTCTGCCTTCACGTTCATCGCCCGCGCTTCAGCCTCTCCCTTCTTCAAAATGATCTCGGCATCTGCTTCACCCTGCATCCGCGTGGCAGCCGCCGCGCCTTCCGCCTCCATAATCACCCGGCGCCTGGCCGCATCCGCAATCATCTCCACGCGTTGGCGCTCGATTTCGGCATTCTTTAGGACATTGGCGATTAACTCCTTTTCGTGACGCAGGATCTCGGCCTCCTGCACTTTCACCTCCTGCTCCTTCTCTACTTGCCGGATTTTGACTGCTTCCACGGCCACTTGCTGCTGCATGACGTTGGACTGGATGTCGTAGGCCTTATCCGCTTGCGCCTGCTGCCGTTTCACCGTCTCCACATACTGCGCTTTGCGAATCTCGAGATCACGCTGGGCCTCTGCCTGTGCGGCCATCGAAAGAGCTTCCGCCAAAACCCGTTCCTGATCGGCCTGCGCTTTGGCTACCGCCGCCGCTCTCACTGACTCGGCCCGCTTGATGGCGGTATCGCGCTCCGCTTCAGCCGAGGCAATTTCCGCATCGCGCCTGATGCGGGCAATATCCGGCCGGCCCATGTTCGTAATGTATTCATTCTTGTCCCGGACCTCCTTAATCGTGAACGACACTACCTCCAGGCCCATCTTCGTCATATCATCCGCGCAAGTCGCACGCATGCGGTCGCCGACCATCTCGGGTTCTTTCACAATCTGCTCCACCGATAGCTGTCCGATGATGCCGCGCAGATGCCCCTCCATCACCAGCCGGATCAAGCCTTCGCGCGCCTGATCGGTCTTTGTCAGGAACTGCTCGGCGGCGGTCTGTATGGATTCGGGGTCGCTCTTCACTTTGATCTGCGCCACCGCTTCCACCGTCACCGCCACACCTTGTTTGGTGTAGAGATCCTGCTGCGGCGCTACATCGAACGACATCAACTGGAGCGAGAGCTGCCTGTAGCTCTCGATCATCGGGACAATCACCGTGCCTCGTCCTTTCACAATGCGGGTGCCGCGCAGGCCATACACAATCAACGCTTCATGGGGGCCCGCCTTCCGAAACAGCATCGCGCCGGCCGTCATCAAGGCCAGCAAAGCAAGCACACTGATAATCGCTATATACAAAATTTCATTCGACATGTTCCTTCTCCTTCGGCGATGAATCAACGCTCGCTTGGAGCCTCTCGGCCTGGGTCATCGCTTCCCAGGTGCGTACATACGC
>CAXTMN010000026.1:0-5536 GCA_964245395.1 uncultured Bryobacteraceae bacterium | reverse complement strand
CGACCATCTCGTAATCGGCTGGGGCGAGAGGCTTCTCCCGGGATTGCAAAAACCGCAGGAAGGCCGCCAGACTAGACGCGCCCAGCAGTCCGAGCAGAACGGCAATCACCAAGTCCAGAGTCAGACCAAGCGTCGAATGACGGGTCAGAATATAACCGATCCCTCCGAACCATGCCAGGAAAACGGCCGCACAACTCGGATTGACCATCGATCCCAGCCAGTGGGGAAGGTGACCCGGCGATCCGCTTTTGCCCAGATGGTGCCCGCCCGCTTTTATTCCCGTTACCGCGTGGCCCGAAGGATGCCCGTGTCCCACGTGCAGTCCCCCCAGCAGGAGCGAAATAAAGCTCCAGAAACTGCCCACAACGAAACACCAGAGGAAAATGTCAGGCCAACTCATGCCGGGGTTCCTCCTCAACCGTTAACGCCTCCCCAAGCCGCTCAACCAGGCCGGGGGAATCGACAACAGCCGCTATCAGCAACATGCATCTTCGCGTGTCCTCATGCCTGGCGATTTTTAGTAGTGCCTGTGAAAGCGGCACGTCGCCCCGGAACCGTTCCGCTCCAGAAACTAACCACAAGTCGAGCTTCTCTTCCTCCAATTGCAACTCTGTGGCTAGTTCTGTTTGAAATCCTTCGGGATCTTCCACCAGATAACCCGGATGCACGCGAAAGAACTTTGAAAGCAGCAAACGCGAGGTATTCGTCATGTGTTTTCTCCGGCCACTTTCAAGTTGCGAAAGGTAGGGCTGACTCAGTGATCCACCTAACTCTTCCCCGATGGCTGTCACTACTTCTTTTTGGGTCATCTCTCGATTCAGCCCCCGCAGATGCCCTTCGGTTTGCCGTAAAGAGCGCAACTTGTCGGCCAGGTTCATATTGCAATCTGCTAATTGAATATCACGAATTGCAATGTTAAGCAAGGCCTTTTCAGGAGGTCGTGATTAATTCTCCTTATGCTGCGAAACTAGGGTGGATACGCACAGTCAGAAAGCTGTACAACATTGCTATGCCGCACGGTGTAACATCATGCCGAATCAGAGCTTCTTCGCTGCTACAAGGTGAGCTTAGACGCTTATACGCGGAGAGATCCCGCCTGGATGCTGCTATACGCGAGCTGGAGTCTGAGCCCAGAGACGTCCCACAATCGGAAGACATCTCGGGCCGCCGGGAGCGCTTGGAGTTTTCCACAAAGCTTTGTAACCTAACAAATTGGCAGAGCGCCTAAGACAACCGAAAGGGTCGGCAACATCTGGCACCTAAGGCCGGCATGCTTGTCGAGCAAGGATTAATCGAAAGAGCGCGAGCTGGTGACGGTGCCGCGTTCAACGAAGTTGTTCTTGCCTATCGTAAGCGGATTCTGGGGACGATTTCGAGACTGATCGGGCATCCTGAAGATGTGGAAGATGTTGCGCAGGAGGTTTTTGTCAGGCTTTATTTTTCGCTGGACCAGTTGCGAGCCGCCGAAGTGTTCGAGCCATGGCTCTATCGTTTGACGGTGAACGCTTCTTATGATTACCTGCGCAAAGCCAAGCGCCGGAATGAATTCCGGATGGCCGACTTGAGCGAGCAACAGGTAGTCATGGCTGACTCACTCGCTGGTGGCCGGCAGGAAAGCGAAGACAGGGAAAAAAGTAAAACCCGCGAATTCGTAAATGCCCTCTTCGCGCACGTCTCTGAAGAAGATCGCATTCTTCTCACACTCAAAGAGGTGGAAGGCCTTTCCCTGCGAGAGTTGGAATCGGTATATTCTGTGAACGAAAATGCTTTGAAAGTTCGGTTGTTTCGAGCAAGACAGCGAGTCTTGAAGGCTTATAAGGCCGCCGGAGAGAGTGGCAAGCTTTAGTCGGGTTCGAGGACCAGGATCAGATACGGATGGAAGCGCATATGGACGATGAATCGCAGTTGACTAGCCTCTTTGTCAGGTACCGGGCCGCCTGCCCGGACATGGAGCCGAGCGTCAACTTCATGCCAGGTCTCTGGGCTAAGATCGATGCTGGCCATAGTTTCTGGTCGGTCTTTCGGCAATTGGCCAAGGGAATGACCGCCGCTTCTGGCGCTTTATGCCTGTTACTGCTGCTGCTGAATCTGGTCTCTTTGCCTCAAAGTCACTTGGTCGATCCGAGTTACACCGATGCTCTCATGGCCGATCACACCGCTGAGAAGACCGATTACACGGAAGCGATTCGCAGTACGCCTGCTCCCGGCGAGCTTCCGGCTCAACTCCAGCAGCACTAACCGGCGCATCCTGGTAGATAACCTGTAGGTAGAGACTTTCGGTGGATGATGCTTAGCAAATGATGAGACGGAACCAGTGGGCGGCAGCAGGCCTGGCAATCCTGCTTTTCTTTGTTGGGGTAGCCGTCGGTGTCTTAAGTCACCGGTACGTCACCGCCAGTTCGGTCAGCGCAAAATCTTCCGAGGATTTTCGTCAGCGCTACATCTCAGAGATGCAATCAAGGCTCAAGCTAAGTCCGCAACAGCTTACGGAGCTTGAAACGATCCTGGACGAAACCAAGGCCAAATACAAAGCCGTCCGAGACTCCTACCGGCCTGCCATGATGAAAGTGAAACAAGATCAGACCAGCCGTGTAAAAGCGATTCTGACTCCCCGGCAAATTCCTGCATACGAGCAACTCGTAGCCGAACGCGAACGCCGCTTCCACGAGCAGGAAGAACGCGATCGCCAGCGAGATGCAAGAGGCCGTCCTACGCCGTAAAGGCAGTCACTTCACCTCCTGTAAGCTCCTCGGTGTCGCGATACAATAAGCAGTTTAAATGCTTGAATTGGTTCGAGACAGCGTTCGTTATCGCGAACTCGTGTGGGCACTTGCCATGAAGGAGCTCAAGGTCCGTTATAAACGGTCGGTTCTGGGCTTTTTCTGGGCCTTGTTAAATCCCATGCTCCTGATGCTCGTCCTCACTATCGTGTTCTCAACCATTTTCGGCGCTAGCATTCCCCATTACGCCGTCTTTATTCTCAGCGCTCTTTTACCCTGGACGTTTTTCTCTCAGTCTCTTTCCTATGGCGCCGAATCCGTTGTGGGTAACGCCGATCTGATCAAGAAAGTTCGCGTCCCTAAGTCGATTTTTGTTCTGGCGGCGGTCGGTTCCAACATGATCAATTTGTTGCTTTCGCTGATTCCGCTGTTCCTGATCGTTGTTGCCGTTGGGCATCCCCTGCACCTGACCTGGATTTATCTTCCCGTCCCCCTGTTGGCTCTCTCTATTTTTACTTTGGGGGCCAGCTTCTTTTTTGCCGCTGCAAACGTCTTTTACCGGGACGTCTCGCACATCTTGCAAGTTGTCTTGCAGGTTTGGTTCTATGTGACGCCAATCCTCTACAGTATTCAAATCTTCCCGGCAAAGTATCGCTGGATGTTTGAGTTCAATCCGGTCATCTTCGTCCTGAACGGCTTCCGGCTGAGCGTTTACTACGGATTGCTGCCCACTGCTCAATCGATCGCTGCCTCATTCGTCTGCGGCCTCCTGGCCTTGCTCATCGGATACTCCGTATTCCGGCGCTACCAGGACCAGTTCGTCTTCTACATCTAGACCCATGAATTCCGGAGTCATCAACGTCCAGAACGTCTCCCAGCGGTTCCGGGTTATCCAGGAGCGGCCCGATTCTGTTCGCGAGCTGTTTACCAAAATTTTCAATCGCAACACGACTGTCCATGATTTTGAAGCGGTGAAAAACGTCTCCTTTGGCGTCGGCAAGGGGGAGATGGTCGGTCTGATTGGCCGCAATGGCAGCGGCAAAAGCACTCTCTTGAAGATCGTCGCGGGTGTTTACCGGCCCACTTCGGGCCGTGTTGAAACCCACGGCACCATCGCGCCTCTGATCGAACTCGGAGCCGGGTTTCATGCGGAGCTAACCGGCCGCGAGAACATCCTGATGAATGGTTTGCTTCTCGGTTACTCCAAACGCGAAATGCTGTCCCGCCAGGCCAGCATCCTCAAATTTGCTGACATCGGTGACTTTATCGATGCGCCGGTCAAACAGTACTCCTCCGGCATGTACACCCGGCTGGCCTTTGCTGTTGCCACCGAGGTGGATCCCGACATCCTGGTTATTGACGAGATTCTTGCCGTGGGCGACTCAGCCTTTCAGCAAAAGTGTCTCGACCGGCTGGAGCGGTTCCGAAAGTCGGGAAAAACGATCCTTTTTGTCACCCACAGTTTGGATCAGATCGTGCAACACTGCGACCGGGCTATTTACCTTGAAAAGGGCGAATTGGTACTGGACGGGCCACCCGGGGAGGTGGTCGATAGGTACAAAGCCGCAACTCTCACTCCTCAAGCGGAAATGGCCGAACTGCAAGCGGCTATCTAGCTCGCTCCGATGCTAAACTGGCAGTACCGCGGCCGTACTACTAGTGAACGCCTCGTCCCTATCCACTCTCCAAAATCCGATAGTCGCCGTTCCGCAGACTAAAGCCCCGATTTTTTACCGGCCCGAGCTGGACGTGCTACGCTTTGTGGCATTTTTCAGCGTATATCTCTTCCACGGACTGTGGTTCGCCACGATGCCCATCGGCCTGCGATTCGGTTTGCAGTCGGGCATGTGTCTCTTCTTCATGCTGAGTTCCTATCTGATTACGGAACTCCTCCTCCGCGAAAGAGCGAGCACCGGACGCATTCACATCGAGGCCTTTTTCCTCCGGCGCATCCTTCGAATCTGGCCGCTTTATTTTGCCTGTTTAGCCTTGGCTGTTCTCACCGGATACGTCTGGAAAGAGTTCCGCTATCCCTGGCCCTGTCTGGCTGCCTACTTGCTTCTCGCCGGCAATTGGTACAACGTGCTGATTGGGCGCGTCAACTCGCCTTGGCAGCCGTTATGGTCCATCAATGTCGAGGAACAGTTTTACTTGCTCTGGCCCTTTCTCGCGCGTTTAAGCGTGCGTTACTTGTGGGCTGTCTCGGTAGCAACGTTTCCGGTCGCCGCGATTGCCCTTGCCTACTGGGCCGGCAAAGTGACAGACGGTCCCTACGGCATTCCAATCTGGTTCAACAGCTTTGTTCAATTTCAATTCTTTGGATTAGGCGCGATACTCGCCCTCCTGTTGCGAGGTCGAACACCCTCTTTGGCCATCTCATCCAGATCACTCCTGATCGCCGGATCTTTGGCCCTCTTCTATACGGCTGCTGTTCTTCTGGCTGCTGGCAATGCGAGAGATGCCGGTTCGCTAATCGAGGGCTATCTGATCATTGCCTGCGCCTGCACAGCGCTTTTCCTCGGACTCCTGGGAATCGAACGGCGTTATATTCCGGAGTGGGGAATATCGCTCGGAAAGATCTCGTATGGCTTGTACGTCTTCCACGTACCCACCATGTTTGTCACCTATCGTGCCCTCTACCATATAAGGCCGCTGAGGGAACATCTTACTACGCTGAGCGCCATTCACGTAATCCTCGCTCTCCCTCTGACGTATTTATGCGCCAGGCTCTCCAGCCGGTATTTCGAGATTCATTTCCTGCGTTTGAAGAAGAGCTTCGAATTCATCAAAACTCGAGCGGTGGACTGAAGCCAGTA
>CAXTMN010000025.1:19247-50983 GCA_964245395.1 uncultured Bryobacteraceae bacterium | reverse complement strand
ACTCCGGCGACAGTGGACTCAGGAACAGGCCGACACCCTGGCACAGGCCCGTGCTGACGCCGAGGCGCGTCTGGAAGCAGCCAGGCGCGAAATTACTGGCGAAGTGGAGCGGGCACAAGCTGAACTCGACACGAAAGTAGAAGCTCTGAGTAATCAAATTGTAGAGTCTCTTCTTCGACGGAGAGCAGCCTAGTGCGCCGCTGTCTTTTTGGATGCGCTCTTTGGGTGACGTTGTTAGGCCCGGCTGGAGTCGGTCTGGCCAATGCGCAATCCGCGCCCGCTCACGAAGCCAGGGAAGAAGAGAGCGATTTCAAGCTGAACCTGGTCAATACGATTTTGTTTGCTGCCGGCTTTGGCTATCTGATCTGGAAGTTGTCGCCCGCCTTCTTCAACGCTCGTTCTGCTGACATACAGAAGGCGATTAAAGAAGCCACAGGACTCAAGATCGAAGCTGACTTTCGATACTCAGCAATCGATCGGAAGATGGCTACGCTCGCCGACGAAGTGAAGCGCTTGCGGGCCGAGGCAGAACTGGAAATGGGCCGGGAGCACGGGCGGATCCGCCATGACACAGAGTTGGAGATTGCGCGTATTCAGGGCCACGTCGATTCCGAGTCGGAAGCCTTGAGGAATGAGGGTACGCAACAGATTCGCGGCCGCACTGCCCAACTCGCCTTCGCGTTAGCCGAACGGCGTCTGCGTGATCAACTTGGGTTCCTGACCGGGTCCGGCGGATTCGTCAACGACTTTATTCATCTGGTGGAAAAAGGCAAAAACTAAATGAATGGTGCTTTAGCTTCGCACTACGCACGTGCGTTAGCAGATGCCGTTTTGGCCCCCGGTACGGGCCTTTCCGGAGAAAGGGCAGTAAGCCAGTTTGGCGATGTCGAGGCGCTGGTCTCCGGCTCGCGGGAACTCGAAGGAGTACTGCTGTCGCCTGCCATTCCCAAGCGAGAGAAACAAGCAATCCTGGGCAAGCTAGCTTCCGCTCTATCGCTTCATCCCTTGATGGGAAACTTTCTGCGGGTTCTTGTTTCCCATCGCAGGATCAATGAGATCGCCAGCATCCGGCAAGAATTTGCAGCGGTAATCGATGAACGGCTGGGCTGGATCCCCGCTGAAATCACGTCCGCTACCGAACTCGACAGTGGCCAGAAGCAATCGATTGAGCGCGTTCTTGCCGCTAAAACGGGCAAGCATATTCGCGCTCGCTACAAAGTAGATCCTGAGGTTCTGGCCGGTGTGCGGGCGCTTGTTGCCTCGAAGGAATACGACGCCACCTTGCGCGGCAAACTCGACAGCATGCGCCAGCGACTGGCCGTTCCGAACTAAGGTATTTGAAGGAAACGTATGGCTCAAATCAGAGCAGATGAAATCTCGCGGATACTGCAATCCGAAATTCAGAATTTTGACGCTGTCACAAATGTTGCCGAAACCGGAAGCGTCATTAGCGTAGGCGACGGAATCGCCCGTGTTTATGGTCTCGAAAACGTCATGGCGGGCGAACTGGTTGAGTTTGGCCCCGGCACGGTCGGCCTTGCCCTCAACCTCGAAGAAGACCAGGTGGGCGTGGTTCTTCTCGGCGACTTCGGCAATGTGAAAGAAGGCGATCAGGCCCGGCGTACCGGACGAATTATGTCGATTCCGGTAGGCGACGCCATGGTCGGCCGGGTGGTGAATGCCTTGGGTCAGCCGATCGACGGGAAGGGCCCGATCGCGACGACCGGGTTTATTGCGCTCGAACGGCTCGCGCCAGGTGTGGTCGATCGGCAACCGGTCAAGCAGCCTTTGCAGACCGGTATCAAGGCCATCGACGCAATGGTTCCGATTGGCCGGGGTCAGCGTGAGTTAATCATCGGCGACCGTCAGACCGGCAAAACAACGATTGCTTTAGACACCATCATCAATCAGAAGGGGCAAGGCGTCACCTGTATCTACGTTGCCATTGGGCAGAAGCGCTCGACTGTGGCGCAGGTGGTGAGAACGCTCGAAGAGCACGGTGCGATGGAGTACAGCATCGTGGTAGCTGCCACGGCTTCCGATCCGGCGGCCATGCAGTACATTGCTCCCTATGCGGGCTGCTCCATTGGTGAGTTTTTCAGAGACTCCGGCCGGCATGCGCTGTGCATTTACGACGATCTTTCAAAACATGCGGCGGCCTATCGCGAAATCTCGCTGCTGCTCAGGCGCCCGCCGGGACGCGAAGCCTTTCCCGGCGACGTCTTTTATCTCCACAGTCGGCTTCTGGAGCGTGCTGCGAAGTTATCGGACGAAAAGGGTGGAGGCTCGCTGACTGCCCTGCCGTTCATTGAAACGCAGGCCGGCGATGTCTCCGCCTATATCCCCACTAACGTCATTTCTATCACCGATGGCCAGATCTATCTGGAAGGCGATCTCTTTAATTCAGATGTCCGCCCCGCCATCAACGTGGGGCTTTCCGTGAGTCGCGTGGGCGGGAGTGCCCAGACCAAAGCGATGCGTTCTGTTGCCGGAACATTGCGGCTCGATCTGGCGCAATATCGGGAACTGGTAGCGTTTTCACAGTTCGGATCCGATCTCGATAAGGCGTCACAGGCACAGCTGAATCGGGGTAAGCGCTGGATCGAGGTCTTGAAGCAGGGGCCTTTTTCGCCCGTTCCGGTGGAGAAGCAAGTCGCTATTTTGTTTGCCGGGAATAATAAGTTTCTCGATGACGTGCCGGTGGAGGACATTCGCCGGTTCGAGAGTGAATTGAACCAATATTTGGATAACAGCAAACCGGAAGTCCTGCAAGCGATTCGGGAGAAGAAGCAGCTGGACGATGATGTCAAAGGCCAGCTTAGTGCCGCGCTGACCGAGTTCAAGGGCCGCTTCAGCAGTAGCATCAAAG
This sequence comes from uncultured Bryobacteraceae bacterium, assembly GCA_964245395.1. Classification (GTDB taxonomy): domain Bacteria; phylum Acidobacteriota; class Terriglobia; order Bryobacterales; family Bryobacteraceae; genus Bog-105. Next base: position 48,114 of record CAXTMN010000025.1, on the reverse strand, counting down.
AGAAACCTCAACCGGCCAAGAGTGCGGGGGCGAACACCAACGGGAACCGGCAACAGCCGGACCGGGAAGCGGAAAAGGCAGGCGCTCAGGTCTAGTCGATGCCGAGTTTGATCGACATCCGGCGTCGCATCCGCAGCGTCAAGAACACGCAGCAGATTACCAAGGCCATGAAGATGGTGTCTGCCGCAAAGCTGCGCCGCGCTCAGGAGCGTGCTTTAGCGTCACGCCCTTATGCGCAGATGCTGGGCCGTGTTCTGGCGAACGTAGCTGGGGCAGCTGCGGGAAATGAGGAGGCAGCAGGATTGTCTCTGCTGCAGATTCGCGAAGAAAAACGCATACAGTTAATCGCGGTCAGCAGCGATCGCGGTCTTGCCGGGGCGTTCAACACGAATCTGTTTCGAATGACGCAGCAGTTTCTCGATGAACGGCAGTCGGGCGAAATCCTGGTCGAGACAGTGGGCCGGAAAGGCCGCGATTATTACCGTAAACGGGGCTACGAGCTTACAGGCGAGCACATCGGCATCATCGAAAAGCCGACCTACGAACAGGCCGCAGAGATCGCTGGACGGGTGATCGATGCTTACAAGAGGGCGCATATCGACGCGGTCTACATTGCTTCTAATGAATTTAAGAGCGCTTTGGCGCCGGCCCTGACGCTGAAAAAGGTGCTTCCGGTGCAACTGCCTTCCGGTCAGGATGACAACGCTAAGTCCCAGGAGCCGCCAGCGCCGATCGACTACATTTATGAGCAGCCGCCCGCAGAACTGCTGGCTGCCCTGCTCCCGCATTACGTGGAGATGGAAATCTACCGCGCGATGCTTGAATCGAACTCGGCCGAACATGCAGCCCGTATGGCAGCGATGGACACGGCGAGTTCCAACGCTGGCGAAGTGATTCAAACGCTGACCTTAAATCTAAACCGCGTTCGCCAGGCGTCTATTACCCGCGAAATTATTGAAATCGTGAGCGGCGCGGCTGCTCTTTAAAATCGGAGAAATTATGGTAACAGAGGGTGTAGCGGAAGGCCACGTCATTCAGGTTGGTGGGCCGACCATTGAGATCCAATTCAACGAAGGTCACGTCCCGAAGATCTTCAACGCAATCAAGATCACCAGTGACGGCTTCGACGTGCCGTCCAAGATCAATATTACTGCCGAAGTAGCCCAGCACATTGGGGAAGGACGCGTCCGCACGATTTCCATGGAAGCGACCGACGGTCTGGTTCGCGGCATGAAGGCGATCGATACAGGAGCGCCGATCAGTGTTCCCGTGGGCAAGCAAACACTCGGGCGGGTGCTCAACGTTCTCGGAGAGCCTGTCGACAATATGGGTCCTGTTCAGACCGAGCAGCGATCGCCCATTCACCGCTCCGCTCCGCTTTTCGACGAACAATCGACACAGCTGGAAATGTTTGAGACGGGCATCAAGGTGGTCGACCTTTTAGAACCCTACCTGCGAGGCGGAAAAATTGGCCTGTTCGGCGGTGCGGGTGTTGGCAAAACCGTCATCATTCAAGAGCTGATCAACAACATCGCTATGAAGCATGGCGGCGTTTCCGTGTTCGCCGGCGTCGGTGAGCGCACGCGTGAAGGAAATGATCTCTGGCTCGAAATGCAGGAAGCCGGGATCGTGAATCCTCATGACTGGCAGAAATCGAAAGTGGCGCTCGTATATGGGCAGATGACCGAACCGCCCGGCGCGCGTCTCCGTGTCGGCCTCACTGGCCTGACGGTGGCTGAATACTTCCGCGATGAGGAAGGGCAAGACGTGCTGCTCTTCATCGACAATATCTTCCGCTTTACTCAGGCAGGTTCGGAGGTGTCGGCACTGCTTGGCCGCATGCCTTCTGCGGTGGGCTATCAGCCGAATCTGGCGACCGAGATGGGCGATCTGCAGGAGCGCATCACTTCCACCAAGCGCGGATCGATCACCTCCGTGCAGGCAATATATGTCCCGGCCGACGACTATACGGATCCCGCGCCGGCAACCACGTTCGCCCACCTGGACGCAACCACCAACTTGTCCCGGTCCATATCCGAACAGGGCATCTACCCGGCCGTCGACCCGCTCGCTTCCACCTCGCGCATTCTCGATCCCGCTGTTGTAGGTGCCGAGCACTACGAAGTGGCGCAACGGGTAAAGCAGACTTTGCAGCGATACAAAGACCTGCAGGACATCATCGCCATCCTGGGTATTGACGAATTGAGTGACGAGGACCGGGGTACGGTTGCGCGTGCGCGGCGCATTCAGAAGTTTTTGTCTCAACCCTTCCACGTTGCCGAACAGTTCACCGGTCGGCCGGGCAAGTACGTCAAGCTGGAAGATACTGTTCGCAGCTTCAAAGAAATTGTCGACGGCAAACACGATGCTCTGCCCGAGCAGGCTTTCTACATGCAGGGCACTATTGACGAAGTGCTGGAAGCCGCCGACAAGATGAAGAATCAGTAGCAAGCTCGAGGTTCCGTTTTATGGCCGACACGTTTCAATTGCAAGTCGCAACGCCCGAGCACCTGTTTGTCGATCAACAGGTTGCCTCCGCGCAACTGCCGGGCAAAGCCGGTTATATGGGTATCTTGCCAGACCATGCCCCCCTCCTAAGTGCGCTTGCCCCGGGCGTTTTAACTTACGGCTCCGGCGAAGGCGAGGAGGTGCTGGCAATTGATGGCGGCTTTGTCGAGGTATTCGAAAATCAGGTGCGTGTTCTGGCCGATCATGCCGAGCGCGCTGCTGATATCCAGGTAGACGAAGCACGCCGGCAACTTGCCGAAGCCGAGCAGAAGTCGAAACAGCTTATGGGAGAGACCAATTCGAAGGTCGCTCTTCGTGACATGGCCAAGGCACAGGCTCGCATCGATGCTGCCGAACACGCGGCAGGCCGGTTGCGTTAGGGTTTAAGAAAACCGGTTTTATCTTCCGGCTCGTTCGCCCGCAGAATTCGCCGCAGCGGAGACGACCGTCCAGGCATTAGCCTTCACATCCTGCAAGGTGCCCTTCTGCCAGGCAAATTGCTTGTGATCTTTCAAAAACTCGGCAGCATTGAATTCCACTCCGCAGGGGTGCCCCATACCCGCAGCAAACGACATCCGTTCAGCCATGGAACTGTCGGCCACTTTCACTTCGGCCACGCCAGCCGGTCCGTAAGGCTCCTGCCAGGGCCGCATCCCGCGGCTTGACTTGTCGATGTGCCCGCAGATGGTTCGCTCGTTCGGATCGATTTCGTGAGTGATTACATCGTAATGATCGGTTTCAAATTTCTTGCCCAACTCCACATCGATCTTGCCCTTGTTCTCCGCCATCAGTTGATCCCAGCGGCGATGGCGGCAGGTGTTCGGAGCGTTCGGGTCCTTGATTGGGTAGTTGGTCTCTTCCGCAATGAGTTTGGGATTAATTGGGAAATTGGAGCCGACAAAGTAGCCGTCCTTACTGCGTTCCAGGGTGACGTTTTTTAGCCCGAGTTCCAGCCGTCCGATCTCGTTCGTCTTGCGATCGCCGACCAACCAAGTATTGGCGTACCCGCCGTTGTTGCCTTCCTCCATCAAGCGGGCAAAATCATCGATGCTCTCGGAATACTGCACGGCTTTCCGGGCGCGAACAAACTCGGGAACGCCGTCGCGTTTGAAACCGAAGAAGTTGCCAATGGTCGTTTCGGTGATCATGATGCCGCCATCGTTAATGGCGAAATCATCGCCGCTGTGGATCAGCCCCGGCATGCCGTCCATGATGAAGTGGTGTCCCGCCACAGGGGCGACATCGAAGATGACGTTCCAACGCGTGCCCGTCAGGTAATCGGTCCAATTGTTATGACCGATCACGATGCGACCGTCTTTGGTGTAAGCACCCGTCGCGATAAACGCGCTGCAGTGCTCCGCCGCATGAGATTGCCGGGGCAGGTTCGACGGTTTAGTCTTCTTTTCCTCATCGTAGTAGTAAGAAAACTCCATGTAGCCGTTCATGGCAATAAGATCCGTCAGGTCCAGTTTCGAGCCGTGCGCATGCAGCCCATCGACAATCCCTGACAACTCGGCACGATACTCAGCGGGAAGTCTAGGAGCAAAATACTGATTCGCAACCTCGCGCAGTTCGGCCCAGTTATGACTGACCTCGTGCGTGGCGCTCAGTTCGATGGCCCGCTTGGAGTCCTCGATCTCGGAACTCAACAGATAGCCATGCTGAAACCCGATCGTCGAGGGACTTCCCTCGACGTGGACGAAGATCCAGCCATCCTTCATGGGATTGCGAAACCCGCCGTGTAGCCGCTCATCCGGCTGTGCTCCTTTGGCGAGAAACACCAGCAGGAGAGGAAGCAAGCCGCGCAGCACTTTCATAGATTCCGATTACAGCACAGCCGAACACCGGGCGTCGACTCAAGAGTCGTAGTATGGGGACAGACCCGTGCAGACTATCAGCGATCCGATCGTCCGTGAGCGTGAGCTGAACTCGCTCTCAACGCTCACCACTGCGCTTGTTCTTGCCGCAGTCACGATGACGTTCGGGGCGCTCATCGCGGTGTTCTTCATTCGCTCACTCGCGCCTAAGTTCTGGGGACATCTCCACACACCCGCCCTTCTCTGGGCTACGACCGCGGTCTTGCTGGCCAGCAGCCTGACATGTGAACTCGCCCGGCGTCGTCTTATTGCCCATGATCAGGCCAAGTTTTTTCGTCTGATGAGCTGGACAACCGGTCTGGGTTCGGCTTTTCTGGTAGGGCAGATTGTGGCCTGGTTTCAGATGCTCCACTCAGGCTTAATCCTGGCGAACAATCCCCACTCCTGGTTTATCTTTCTGTTCAGTGGGCTCCATGGAATGCACGTGCTGCTCGGTTTGGCTGGACTTGCGTATCTATTGATTCGCACACGGGAGCAGGCAGGCGGGCCGAAGTATCAGATGAAAACCCGCGTGGTGGCGAACGGCGTCTCGATTTACTGGCACTACCTGGATTTCCTGTGGATTGTGATGTTTACTTTACTGCTTACCTGGCGACCTTAGGTGCACCGGGCTATTTGGGACGGTTAGGAACCCATTTCTTGACTAATGCCACCAGCTGTTCGGCTTGAAACGGCTTGGAGAGATAATCGTTCATACCGGCGTTCAGGCAGCGTTCCCTCTCCCCGACGAGAGCGTTGGCAGTGACGGCAATGATGATCGGTTGGGGCTGTTCTAGCTGGCGAATCTGACGGCTCGCTTCAAACCCATCCATGATGGGCATCTGACAATCCATTAAAATCATGTCATACGGCTCGGTCCGGTGGGCTTCCAGAGCTTCACTGCCATCATCAACCAAATCGATGCTGAACCCGGCTCGCTGAAGGATCAATTTTCCCACTCGCTGATTGATAGGGTTGTCTTCAGCCATCAGGATGCGTAAAGGGCGCTCCTCAGTAGCTTTTGCTGCAGAGGCACCGGGCGATTCCTCTTGGCTCCGGGGCGGCACTGCTGGATAGGAAGAATCGGGCTTCATCAAAACAGTGATTCAAATTGCGCAGGATTCGTTGAATTTGTCACGAAATTCTGCCGAGTTCTGTCTAAAGATATCACTTCGGATTCAAAAACTCCCAAACCATCCCAAAACGTACCGGCTTGGGAGCAGGGCGTTTGCCAGTCAGCGGCCGGTTTGTTCGTCGCGCTCGACACGGCCGTCGCGAATGTGAATGATCCGGTGAGCATGGGCGGCAATGTCGGGCTCGTGAGTAACCAGAATGATCGTGTTCCCTTCACGGTACAAGCGCTCGAACAACGCCATGATTTCGTCGCCCGTTTTAGTGTCGAGAGCGCCGGTAGGTTCGTCGGCCAGAAGAATAGAAGGCTTGTTCACCAGAGCCCTGGCAATAGCCACGCGCTGCCGCTGTCCACCTGAGAGCTCGTTCGGCTTGTGATCCATGCGCTTGTCAAGGTCGACTGCGGCCAAAGCCTCGCGAGCGCGCTTCAGCCGGTCTTGCGAAGAGATCCCTGCATAGATCAGCGGCAGTTCCACGTTGTGCAGTGCGGACGCTCTGGCAAGCAAATTAAATGTCTGGAAAACGAAGCCAATTTCCTTATTGCGAATTCGGGCAAGCTCATCGTCTTCCATGTCGCTGGCCAGTTTGCCGTTCAGATAATAAAGCCCTTTGGTCGGCGTATCCAGACAGCCGATCAAGTTCATGAGCGTCGACTTGCCCGATCCGGATGGCCCCATGATGGCGACGTATTCGCCGCGGCGAATCTCCATATCGACACCTGAAACGGCGTGAATTTCCTGGTCGCCCATGATGTAGGTCTTCCACAAGTCGTAGGTGCGGATGACGACACCTTCCTGCTTGAGCTGCTCACCCCGATGCTCCCGCTCCTCAGGGCTGAGTTCGTGAATCGTAGTGGAGATAGCTGCCATAAATCGTTTTTGAGGAGCGAACGTTAACCGGCGACCGGCGATGTCTGAGCGGGTGGTTTGTTGTCTACCTTTACCTTCGCTTCATTCCGGATCGTTCGGATGACCTGGTAGCTACCGGTGACGATCTGGTCCCCATCGTTGAGACCGCTTAGAACCTCAATGTCCGTAGCCCCGGTGATGCCCGTCTTAATCTGGCGGAACTCTGCCTTCCCGGCATTCACAAGAAAGACGCCCTGCAGCTCTTCTTTAGCAGCTTTTTGAGCAGCAGGATCCAGATTTGCAACAGGCTGTTTTCCCGGCTTAGGCTGTTCCAATTGCCCTTTCTGCCGGATCGTCAGCGCCTGAATGGGAATCGCCAGCGTATGAGAGCGCGTAGCCGTGACGATCTTCGCGGTGCAGGACAAGCCAGGCCGTACCAGGTGCTCCGGAATTTCCAGCGCAATAACAACCTTAAAGTCTTTCGCCTCCTGACTGGACGTTTGACTCTGTGAGGCGGCAACTCCGGTCGAGCGCACAATCGCGGTATCGCCGATTTCAATAACTCGGCCTTTAAAGATCCGGTTCGGAATAGCATCGATGGTCACGTCAGCATTTTGATCAAGCTTCACGCTCACGATATCGGTTTCGTCTACGTTGACTTCCGCCGTGATCACGGACATGTCTGCAATAGTCATGATGGTTGACGCGGTCGAACTCTGGATGCCGGGAACAACAGTCTCTCCCACCCGCACAGGAAGGTTCGTCACCACGCCGTCAAGCGGCGCGACAGCATCGAATTGCGAAAGGACGTTTTTCGAGCGCGCGACCATCGCTTGAGACTGCGCAACTTTCTTTTGCGAAGACGATAGTTGGGCCGCAATCTGCAGCTTCTGAGATTGCGCTTGTGAGACTTTCCGTTCCGAAGCGGCTAAGGTGGACACGGCCAAATCGTAAGCAGACTTCTTGGCCTCGAAATCTTGCGGGGCAATCAGCTTAGCATCGGAAAGCTCCTGGCTCCTCTTCAGGTCGACTTTCTTCTGCTCGAGATCAGCGCGATCGTGATCTACTTGTGCCTGCGCAACAGCGATATTGTCATCGGCTGATCGTACGCCCGCTTCGCCGGCCGACGAATCCGCCAGCGACGCATTCAAGGAAGCGGTCTGGGCGTTCAGATCGGCCGTCGGCTGCACATTAGCCAGCCGCGCCAACACCTGGCCCTTCCTCACCCGATCTCCTTCTTTCACCAGGATTGCTGTAATGGGGGCCGGGCCTTGCGCCGCTCCGATATTGATGTAATTCCGCGGCTTTACCTCACCCGAAGCGGTCACCAGCGACGTGAGATCCGTTTTGCTGACCTTTCCGGTTTGGACCGTCACGACGCCCCGTTCGTTGATCTTGATGCTGGCAAACACTGCTCCGGCAATTAACACCAGCAAGCCCAATAAGATAAGGATTTTCCACTTGTTCTTCACAACTATGAATTCTCCCGCAGTCATCAAGGACGGTATTTCACATCCCTATGTTCCGGCTTTTGTGAGTTTTCCTGACTGTATTAAGCCTAACAAGCTGACTGACTTGTCTGCCTCTGAAGCTTTCAAAGCAGCGGCGGCGTAGAGGCTGGTGCACGGCGATGGTGGGTTGCTTGCTCGTAGGCATAGCCCAGCTTGATGAGCGTCGGCTCAGACCAGGCTCGGCCGTATAGGGTCATTCCGGCTGGCAGAGTGCCGCCTCGGGTAAAGCCCATCGGAACGTTCATCGCTGGAAAACCGGTCACCGGCGAGAAAAACTGGCTGTTGTCCCCAGCGGGGGTGTTGAGATCACCTATCCGGCGTGGGGGGTTGCTCCAGGTGGGGTACACGAAAGCGTCCAGCTTCAGGCGGTCCATGGTCTTCAGGACAGCCGCTCGCACCTTCTCGCGGTAATCGTTCTCGGCTTGGCAGGCCGGTGAATCGGGTCCGTTCTCTGGCCCTTTCTCGGCCCTTTCCAGGCGGAGTTCGGCCGAGGGGTGGAAGCCGCCAGACTTGATGATTTCCGCGAGAGTTTTCATAGGTACGTGGTCACCTCGAGCAGCAAGGAAGCGGTTCAGATCGTACTTGAAACCCATGCACGGACCAGCGTCGTGCGGCCGCTTGAGCGCATCCAGTCCTTCCACTGTGGCCGGGTCAACAATGACCGCGCCCTTACGGCGAAGATCAGCCACTGCCTCCATGAATATACCCACAACTTCCGGGTCCGTCGTGTCGCGCTCGTATGCTTGCCGAAGCACTCCGATGATTGCGCCATGAAGGCCGTTTCGATCGAGGGCGGCAAGGTAATTCTGCGGAAGATGCGCGGAAGCGGCAGCGGTAACGGGGTCGTTCGGGTCTGAGCCGGCGACGACTTGAAAAACCTTGGCCGCATCCTCAACCGTGCGAGCAATGGGTCCGGCGATGTCGGCTCGCAGACTCAGAGGGAAGACTCCCGCACGGCTGGTCAGGCCCATGGTGGAACGAATACCTGCAAGTGCCTGGTGCGAGGAAGGGCCGCGGATGGAGTTGCCAGTGTCACTGCCGAGTCCTACCAGACCGAAACTGGCGGCGATTGCGGCTGCTGTACCGCCGCTCGAACCTGCGGTGACCCGGTCCAGAGCGTACGGATTCCTGGTATACCCGGGCAGGATCGAACTGACCGTCTCATAAGGACTGAAGGCCCACTCCGCCATGTTGGACTTAGCCACAACCAGCGCTCCGGCTTCCTTCACCCGCTTCACCTGGAACGCGTCCTGATCGGGAATATAGCGCTCGAAGGCCAGCGCACCATTGGTGGTCCGGAGGCCCTGGGTCTCGAAATTATCTTTTACGATCATGGGCACGCAGTGCAAGGGTCCCGTGAGACCCGCTGCTGCGAACCGGCGGTCTAACTCGTCGGCCTGTTTCTGAACGTCGGGATTAATCAGGACAATGGAATTGATGGCCGGACCGTTCTTGTCATACGCAGTGATGCGAGCCAGGTATTGATCAACCAGGGAGCGGCAGGTAAGATGGCCGGCTTTCATAGCGTCGTGAACCTGGGCGATGGTCGCTTCCTCGATCTCGAAACGCGCTGGATTTTGAGCAGGCAAAGCAGTAGCAGCAACGAATAGCAGCAACACAGATCGCATTACACGGTGTACAAGCATTGAACGATTCTTGCAAACCGATCAGTAGCTACCCTCAGGAGTTATCGCGCGAGAAAGTTATCGTATACCGGCAAGGTCCAGATAAGCTAGAACCATGTTGTTACGGTTTATTGTTCCTTTCCTGATCGCCTGTGCCGTCTTTGCCGATGAGCCTCATGCGACCTTGCCCATCGGTTCGGCCGCCCCGGATTTCTCCCTCTCCGGGGTTGATGGGAAAACCCATACGCTGAGCGATTACGCCGCAAGCAAAGTCTTGGTCATTGTCTTCACTTGCAATCACTGCCCGACCGCTCAGCTCTATGAGTCCCGCATCGAAAAACTCGCTGACGATTACCGGAAAAAAGGCGTTGCTCTGGTGGCTATCGAACCCAACAACGCCAAAGCCATTCGTCTCGATGAGCTGGGCTATACGGATGTCAGCGACAGCCTGGAAGATATGAAAATTCGCGCTGCTTACCGTCACTTCAGCTTTCCCTATCTGTACGATGGCGAGACCCAGTCCGTGTCCCGTGCTTACGGCCCCAAAGCAACGCCCCACGTGTTTATCTTTGACCAGGGCCGGACGCTTCGCTACGAAGGTCATGTCGACGATAACCAGCGACAGTCTTTAGTGAAAAAACAGAGCGCTCGCGATGCCATTGAGGCTCTGCTTGCCGGCCAGCGCGTCGCGGTGGAGACCACACGCGTGTTTGGCTGCTCGACGAAATGGTTATCCAAAGAGACAGAAAGCCTGGAGCAAACCACGAAAATCGAGCAGGAGCCCGTTACCGTCGAACTCGCGTCGGCTGACGATCTGAAAAAGCTGCGCTCGAATCCCACCGGCAAGGTGTTACTTGTCAACTTTTGGGCAACCTGGTGTGGACCCTGCGTCCATGAGCTGCCGGATCTCGAAACAACTTACCGGATGTTTCGACAGCGTGATTTCGACATGGTGACCGTTGCCGCGAACATGCCGGATGAGAAAGCGGGCGTCTTGAAGCGGTTGGAGCAACTGCATGCTTCCAGCCGTAATCTTCTGTTCGGCTCAACCGACACCGATGCCATGCAGGGAGCGTTCGAACCCCAGTGGGCATCAGGGGTGCCTTACACAGTCGTATTGTCGCCCGATGGGAAGCTTTTGTATCAGGAGCAGGGCGAGCTGAACATATTGAAACTACGCCGCATCATACTCGCGAATCTTCCCGATCCTGATTACATCGGCCAGCGAGCTTACTGGGCGAGTAAGTGACCGCTCACCAAATAATCGTCTAAGCTCCCTGACTGACCACTCCCCTACATCTTGATAAAATCGCCTGTAGTCGCCGAGAACTGCTCCGGCAACTTGGGGACTAGTGCGGAGACTTCAGAGATATCTCGAGTTCGTGGGGGAGCTGGGGCTGTTTGCTTTGCGTGCAGCCCGCCGTGCACTGCTGCCGCCCTTTGAACTTCGGATGATCTGGCGTCAGATTGAGGAGGTCGGCTGGAAATCGCTGCCCCTCGTTCTCTCGTCTGGCTTTGCCGTTGGCCTAGTGCTCACCTTGCACACGCGCAGCACTTTGATCCGCTTTGGCGCGCAGGCCATGATCCCCACCGTTCAATCGCTTGCCTTCTTCAACGAGATCGGTCCGCTGATCGCCGGCCTGTTAGTTGCCGGACGCGTAGGCGCCGGCATCGGAGCGGAGCTTGCCAATATGCGTGTCAGCGAACAAATCGACGCCATTGAGGCATTCTCAATTGATTCCTTCAAGCTTTTAGTGATTCCTCTCATCGTGGCCTGCATCGTGGCGCTTCCCATCCTGACTGTCTTCATGGATGTCGCCGGACTTACAGGCGGCTATCTCGTCGAACACGGGATTTCCCATTTGTCTCTCCAGCTCTACTTGGATCGTGCTTTCAGTCAGATCGATTGGGCCACCTTCATCCCCCCGACCATCAAAACCTCCGTATTTGGCTTTATCATCGGCTTGGTTTCGTCTTACTTCGGCTACACCACCGACGAAGGCTCAAGCGGTGTTGGCCGAGCTTCCACCAACAGCGTGGTCCTCTCATCGCTGCTCATCATTCTTGCCGATGTCGTGCTGGTCAAATCGATCTTCTTTCTCTTTCCCGATAGCGCCGTATGAGCGAAGAGGCCAGCCCCGCTATTTCGTTTGAGAAAGTGTCCAAGTCCTTCGGCGGTAAGAACGTCCTGACAGATGTCTCCTTCGCTGTTCCGCCGGGCGAAGCTCTGTGCGTCCTCGGACGCAGTGGAACCGGCAAGAGCGTCACGTTAAAACTGATGATCGGGCTGCTTAAGCCCGATGACGGAATCATTTGTATACAGGATCAGAACATTGTCAAAATGGACGAAGACGAGTTGTCCCAAGTCCGCCGCCAGATGGGCTTCCTCTTTCAAAGCGCGGCTCTTTTCGACTCGTTCTCACTCAACGACAATCTGGCTTTGCCACTGGAGCGCTTTAAAAAGAAGTCGAAAGAGGAGGCCGAATCGCTGATCCAGAAAACGCTCGACGAAGTGGGCTTGGGCGCAGATCGCCAGAAAATGCCTGCCGAACTGTCGGGCGGCATGCGTAAACGTGCAGGCCTTGCCCGCGCCCTCGTGCTTGATCCCTGCATCCTATTGGTGGATGAGCCAAGCAGCGGGCTCGACCGCGTCACCGCTTCAGAGATTGACGATCTCCTTCTGAGCGTAAAGGAGAAGAACAAAACCACCATGGTGATTGTCACGCACGATATTCGGGGAGCACGCCGCGTCGGTGACCGGCTCGCTGTGCTCGATCAGGGTAGGCTCCTGGCTATCGGCCCTCCTCAGGAGCTGGAACACCACGAAAATGACTTAGTGAGAGCGTTAGTTTCGCAGAAAGACTGACATGCGCGTTCAACCGTGGGGCATTGGCCTCTTCCTTGTTGTAGGCTTCGGACTCTTTGCTGCCATTCTCTTTATGATTGGCGATCGCCAGAAAGCCTTTAGCAAGAATCTCGACGTCTATTCCGAATTCTCAGATCTGAGTGGCTTGGCCAAGGGAGCCAAAGTTCGTGTTTCCGGTATGGATGCCGGAGAGATCAAACAGATCGAAATCCCTAAAAGTCCTTCCGCCAAATTCAGATTGAAACTGCAGATCGAAGAAAAGGTACGTGGAATGGTCCGCAAGGATTCGATTGCTTCCATCGAAACCGAAGGCGTCGTGGGCGATAAGTTCGTGTCGATAAAGAAGGGCACCGAAGGATCTGAAGAGGCCCAGGCTGGCGCCACGCTGCCCAGTAAAGAGCCGCTCGATCTCACAGCGCTTATGGAGAAAGGGTCGGGGCTTCTCGACGATGTTCATGGCACCGTCAATGATATTCGCGGCCGGGTCAATGTGGCCCTCGACACCATCACCAAAACCGTCAATCACGGGGACCACTTGATCCTGGGAATCGAACCCAATGTCAACAGAATGGTTGCCGAGGGCACGGAGATCGCCGGAACAGTCAACACTCTGGTGGCCGAGCTGAACGAAGGCAAAGGACCAGCCGGTTTGCTCCTGAAAGATGAAGCCACTCGCCAGCAGCTCCAGGCCACGCTTACCAACGTTCAACAGGCTTCCGCCAATCTGGATCAGACCTCCGCTCGCGTCAATGAAACTGTTGCCGACTTCCAATCGCGAAATTTGATCGCAAAAGCACAAGTGATGCTCGACAATGTACAGTCGATGTCGCTGCAGTTGAACACCGCCGTAAAGCAAGCTCTGGATCAGGACAGCATGGGCCAGGATGGCGCCTCAAACCTTCGCGAGACCATCTCCAACCTGAATCGCAGCACAACCAACCTTGCTGAGGACACCGAAGCGCTGAAACATAATTTCTTCTTCAAGAGCTTCTTCAAAAAGCGCGGCTTCTATAACCTCGACCAGGTCACGGCGACTGAATACCTCCAGGCCTGTAATCGACAAAAGTATCTGGGACCGCGAAAGTGGCTGGGAGCCTCTGACTTGGTCATCCTCGACGCTAACGGCCAGGAGCAGCTATCAGAAAACGGACGTAATCAGATTGATAGCGAGGTGGCAACCGTTGTGGATTCGCTGCCCGAGTATCTGATCGTCGTCGAAGGCTATGCGCTCGATGGCCCGCCCGATCAGCAGTTTGTCATCTCGCGAAGACGAGCAGATCTGGTCCGGCAGTATCTCCAGACGCACTACCATCTCCGGCATAGCGATCTCGGTATCGTTCCGTTACGCAGCACGCCACCTCAAAATGCCGGGCGAGACCGTTGGGACGGCGCCGCCATTATGCTTCTTAAAGTCAAATCCAGCGAGTAATTGTACTTTGTAACTACATCCAGTCTCCTGTCGGTGCACCGGGAAAGTAACTCGACCCGGTCCAAAACAGCATCTACAACAACACTGGAGCACATGAAATGTTTTTGCGCGTAGACAAGCTACTAATCCCACTGGAAAAGCCCAAGAATCCCGATCCGAATGGTGCGGCCGCCGTTCAGGAACTGCTAGGCGGAAAGTTCGGCGAGATGTCTACGCTGAACAATTATCTGCATCAATCCTTCGCCTTCAAAGAAAAGAAGAAACTAAAGCCTTTTTACGATCTCGTAGCAAGTATCACGGCTGAAGAACTGGGTCATGTCGAGCTTGTGTCGACAGCCGTTAACCTGCTTCTCGAAGGCAGTATTCCAGAGGGCGATCCCGTTGATGCTCCTTTAGAGGCAGCCAAGAACCTCAGGAATACGCATCATCCGATCGTGGGAGGCGGCGGCCATCAGGTTATGGATTCCATGGGCCACTTCTGGACCGGTCAACACGTTTTCAGCAGCGGCAATCTGGTTGCCGACCTTCTGCACAACTTCTTTCTCGAGACAGGCGCCCGCATGCACAAGCATCGCTGCTACCAGATGACCTCCAACGAAACAGCACGCACGATGATCGGCTATCTCATGGTGCGTGGAGGTGTTCATCAAGCCGCTTACGCTCTTGCTTTACGAAAGTTGACTGGCGTCGAAGTCACCAAAATGCTCCCCATTCCCAATATCGATGACGCCAAGATCCCGGAGGCGCGTAAGTGGCAGGAAATCGGCAGCCACCGCCGCCTGTATACATTTAGTCCGGAAGACTACGGCGACGTCGCGGGCGTTTGGTCTGGACCCGCAGACTGGGCCGATGGCGAGGAATTGGAAGTAGTTCAGGGAATGCCCGACTATGGAGCGGCAGCACCCGTCGTCAGCGAATCTCGTTCGCAGTTCTCCCCCGATTACGCACCCGAAGAGATTTATGCGATCGCTGCAAAGCTGATGAAGAGTGGTGGAATATCGCCCAAACAGCCAGACGACGAAGCCCACGCACGAGCACAGAAGGGTCCAGCCGACAGTCCTGGACGAGGCCTACACAAGAAGAAGTAAGGCGCTATCGAGCTAGCTTCAGCCGTGAAGCTAACCGACCCCCCTTTACTGTACACTGGTACATGTGTACCAAAGATGATTGAGGTTGAACGGGTTCAAACAGGTGTACGGATTGAGAAGAAGCTGCTAAAGGTTCTGAAAGCCTTAGCCGAACTGAAAGACCTCACACTCGGAGACTTGCTGGAGGGTATCGTGCTTCATGCATTCGAAGGCAAGGCGCCATTCGGAAGGGAGTCGCTCCTCCAGATCTCCGAACTGAAGAAGATCTATGGATTGACTCTGCGGGCTACTGATAGTCACAGCCTAAGAGAGAAAACGTAATGCGAAGACGCTCTTTATTCCCGTTATCCCGAGGCTGGGCTTGGTCGCTGCTGGTCTATCAATAGCAGGCCCGATGCGTTCAGCGCCAGCAAGTTCCCTCCGAGCGCACACCCAAGAGCGGTTTTCCTTTACCGCAAACGCACCTATGGAAGAAGTGAGCCTACTATTCGGCGCGAACAAAGAGCGCGTGTGGTCGGTGCATTGGGATCCACGGTTTATCTATCCATTACCGGCCGCCGATGTGTCCGGCATGGTGTTCACAGTCAGGCACGGCGAACTGGAATCTACTTGGGTCAATACTGAGTTCGACCTGAAAAATGGACGCATTCAATACGTCTACGTTATTCCCGATGCGTTGGTGACAGTAATCACGCTCCGGGTAAAACCAGCCAGGAATCATACCATTGTTGAAGTCCAGTACGATCGCATCGCGCTGACCGGGCAAGCCGATTCCCATGTGCGTGAGCTGGCAAAACAGGACCGTACTGCCGGGCCGGAATGGGAAAATCAAATCAACCTGTATTTGGCTAAACAGGCAGGCGGCGCGCACAAGAAGTAATGAAAACGCTATCACTTAGCTTCACCCGGCGAAGTTAACCGTTTTTACACGTTGTACAAGGGCTGAGCGCAACCAATTTCAGCAAAGCGCCTTACAGAGGATCAATCTTGCCCTGCGATCCCACGCTCCACAGCCGTCCGCTTGACAGGTCGCTAGCTACCATACGATTATTGTAAGGTAGCTAGCGACTTCGAGGATGATGGCAGACGAGCGGGAAAACCCCAAACATGATTCGGTCGGAGCATGGGCAAAACGGTTATACTTCGCGGCCCGCGCGGCGATGGACTCGGTTTTGCGTCCCTACGACCTTGGATCCACGCAGTGGTATGTGCTGCATCAGTTGGCGAACGGAGGACCCACGATGCAGCGCGATCTGGTGCGCATGCTCCAGATCGAGAGAGCTACGTTGAGCGGCATCGTGACAACATTAGTGCGCAAGGGTCTAGTCGATCAAACGCCCGACTCCCAGGACCAGCGTCAACGGATGCTTCGCATCACCCGCTCTGGTGCAAAACTTTGGAAAAAGTTGCCCGATCCAACCGACCTTGTTCTGGCGGTCGCATTCAACGGTACCGATCCGGCGGAGTTGTTGATCGCTCGTCGTGTGCTGCAGGCCGCAACGCAACGCCTCAACGAACACATTTTAGAAGGAGATCAAATATGACAATCTTAGTTACCGGTGGAACGGGACTCGTGGGCTCGCGGCTTTTGCGGCGGTTCGTCGATGCCAGCGTGGACTGCCGTGCGCTCGTACGGCCGGGCAAAGAAGCTCCCGCCAGGGCTAGACCCATGGAAGGCGATCTTCTCCAAGCAGATTCGTTGAAGCAAGCCGTAGAAGGCGTTTCGGCGATCGTTCATCTTGCCGCTGTTTTTCGCACTCAAAATGAGGATGACATCTGGCGGGCTAATCTCGATGGCACGAAAAACCTGATCGCCGCTGCGAAAGGGCACGCCCCCCAAGTTCGCTTCGTCATGGCAAGCACCGGACTGGTTTACGATGCGGACGCGTCCCATCCCGGCCTCGAGGACGATGCGACCCATCCTAAGCTCGCCTATCCCGCAAGCAAGATCGCCGCAGAGAACGAGCTTCGCAACAGCGGACTCAACTGGAGCATTCTCCGTCTTCCCTTTGTCTATGGCGATGGAGACGGACATCTGGCAGCGGTACCGTCGTTGGTCGCGAGGTTCATGTGGCACCCGGCAAGGATGTTCAGCCTCGGTCACCAGCGAGACGTCGCACGCGCGGTCGAACTTGCTCTGACTGGGGTAATGGATGGGCGCATCGTCAACATTACCGACGACGCGCCGACCACCCTCTACGAGATGGCCAGCCTTGTTGGCTCCCCCATCGAGCCGTCAGCGGAGCCCTTGACCGATCCGTGGATGGGCCGCATGGATGGATCACGGCTTCGCAGCCTCGGCTTCCACCCGACGGTTCCGACTGTGTATCAAGCTATGCAACAGGGAATCCTATAACCAGTGCCCGCGACCGGGGTCCGTGAGGACACATATCGATTGTGCAAGGTCCTAAGGCTTTCTAATTCGCTTGCTCGCTCTGTACTGTAGGCCGTCCACCAACAGGTCAACCATACTTCGGGCGTATGCAGGCTCTTCACCTTTCGGTCCGTGGCAAAGAGTCGCAACCGCCAGCAGCAGGTCGTTGGCGTTAATCCCAGGACGCACGATCCCCGCCGCGACTGCGGTATCGAGCAATTTCCCGAGCGATGCGTGCATGCGCTCGAGGAAATAACCAGGCAGATTGCTATAAGCGGGATCGCCCGAGTGGAGCGCTGCTGCAAGCCCGCGCTTCGTACCCAGAAAATCCATGAAGCGATGCAGCCAGCGTGCAAGTGCTTCGCCAGGCTCGTACTCCCTCGCAAGGGCAAACGCCGCATCCGCGCATGCATTCACCTGTGTTTGCATCACAGCAGCAATGAGATCCGCCCGCTGCGGAAAATGACGGTACACCGTGCCGAGGCCAACGCCCGCCTTCTCAGCAATTTCTCGGACCGGAGCGTCAACGCCAGACGTGGCGAAAACCTCAGTAGCCGCCTGCACCAGGGAATCCATCTTGCGCCGCGCGTCGGCACGCATGCGCCGGGGCTTCGCCTCTTCAAGCTGCAAGTCCGCGTTTTCCTTTGGTTGGTTTTTCATGGACAATGCTTGCAATCGGAACTATGTTCCGATTATAATATGGAACAGGGTTCCAGTTTCCAAGGTAAAAAGAATAGCAGGCTGCCCACCCTGTCCCATTAAGGAGAACATCATGTCAAACGAGCGCCTCGCCCTAGTTACCGGAGCCAATCAAGGAGTCGGTTTTCAGGTCGCCAAGGAATTTGTAGCGAATGGCGTTACGGTGCTTGTCGGTTCCCGCAACTTCCCGCGCGGCGAGGCTGCGGCTAAGGAGATTGGGCCGGGCGCCATCGCTCTCCAGCTCGACGTCACAGACCCGGCTTCGATCACGGCCGCGGCGGAACGCATCCGCGAAGAGTTTGGGCGCCTTGACCTGCTCGTCAACAACGCAGCTATCTCGAATACAAGCAAGGGTGATTTGTCCCTCCAGGAGTACGCTAAGTTGACCCTCGCGAGCAATGCTCCGCTCGATGAGATGCGCGCAGTGTGGGAAACCAACGTGTTCGGCGTCCTCGCCGTTTACCAGGCGATGCTTCCCCTCCTCCGCGAGTCGTCGAATGCGCGCATCGTCAACGTGTCGAGTGGAGTAGGCTCGCTAACGATGAACGCGGACCCGGCTTGCCCATACCGCGCGTTTTACGGTCCGGTATACCCTGCCTCTAAGGCAGCTCTCAACGCGATTACGCTGGCAATGATGATTGAACTGGAGTCAACCGGAATCAAAGTCAACTTAGTCTCCCCGGCCTTCACGAAGACGAACTTGAATGGCTATGCGGGAACCGAATCTGTTGATGACGGCTCTCGCGAGGTGGTCCGCGTTGCCCTGCTCGGCCCTGACGGCCCCACAGGTACGTACACGCTTTGGGAAAACACCACAATCCCGTGGTGATTGACGAAGCCGAAAGCACACTTGGCACTTCGCTGTTACAGCCCGTTGGCGGCACGGCGCGTCCGGCTTTGCGCATGATCGGGAGCAATCGAAAAACGTATCCCGGTCAGACACTTGCTGACGAGTCTTGAGCAATTGATATACTGCCGCCGATGTTCCGCGTGGTTGCAGTCCTGGGCCTGCTATCGCTGGTCGCCTTGGCACAGCCGCCCGCCCAGCGAGTCGCCTCGTTATTTGCTGCCTATCAGCATGCCCATACACCCGGTTGCGCGGTGGGCATTGAAGCGCCCGGGCAACCAATTTTTACTGACGCGTATGGCATGGGGGATCTGGAGCACGCGGTCGTCAACACCCCAGAGACTGTCTTTGAGGTGGGGTCAGTAAGTAAGCAATTCACTGCTGCCGCCGTTCTCCTGTTAGTTGAGCGCAGCAAAATTTCGCTCGATGACGATATTCGGCGCTACTTTCCCGAATTACCGGAATACGAGCGGCCGATCACGGTTCGGCATCTTCTCAACCACACCAGCGGCCTTCGCGATTGGGGAGAAATTGAAGAAGTAGCCGGTTGGCCACGCACGAAGCGCGAATACACTCACGCTCATGTGCTCGAAATCCTGACTCGCCAACACGCGCTGAACTACCCGCCCGGCAAGACATGGTCTTACACGAACAGCGGCTATAACCTCGCCGCGATGCTGGTTGAACGTGTGACCAGCGTGAAGCTTCAAGCTTTCTGCCGAAAAGAGTTCTTTGAGCCGCTGGGAATGCATTCGACACAATGGCGGGATAATTTCCGGCGCATTGTGCCGCAGCGGGCCATCGCCTACGATGCCGAAGAGTCCGTCTGGTACCAAGATATGCCGTTCGAAGACGTCTACGGCAACGGCGGTCTACTAACAACGGTAGGCGACTTACTCAAGTGGAACCATAACATGCAATCCGGCAATTTGCACTCCGGCGTTTTTCGGCAGATGCAGAAGCCCAGCACTCTCAGCGACGGCAGTGAGGTTCGTTATGGCTTCGGTCTGTTTCTAGAAGATTTTGTTGGACTCGCCGAAATCAGCCATGGCGGCGCTACGGCGGGCTACCGCGCCTGGCTCGGACGCATTCCTTCCAAAGATCTCTCCATTGCCCTGGCCTGCAACGCTAGTACTGCAAACACCACAGATTTAGCGCACGGCATCGCGGCCCTCTATCTAGGCGTTCCCATGCCGCAGCTTCCTTCGGCGCCGAAGGACTTCACTCCCGGCATATACAGAGATACTCGTGATCACACCTTGATGCACGTGAACGAAAAGAATGGGAACCTCTACACGGGCCGCAACCCGTTCCGTGTTCCCGCTCAAGTTTCGGGCAACCAGCTGATTCTTTCGAACCCAGTCTTCGGAAACGACATGTCAGTACGCATGAAGCCCTGGAAGCCCGCCAGCCTATCAGAGTTCGCGGGCGTCTATGTGAGCAACGAGGCGCAGACGGCTCTCACGGTCAAAGTCCAGAACGGAAAGTTAGTTCTCCATCGCAGTCCTGACGATGACTTCGACCTCAAACCGGCCGAGCGCGACTGGTTTGAAAGTGATCTCGCCGATCTTCATTTCCTACGGGATGCTTCGGGCAACATCAGCAGTCTGAGTTTAAGTGGATCTCGCGTCTGGGATCTTCGCTTTGAACGCAATAACGGCGGCTCCGAAATCCTGAATAGGCGCTAGCGTCGTAGATCAACAAGGCCTTCGAACGCCGGCCATTCCGAAGCCGTGCTCGGATCATCACACAGAGCTACCAATTCCTGGCCGTGGCCCCTAGGCTAACCTTTCTGGTCTACCCCATCGGCGGTACTCTTGCGTGATGCGACCTCTTCGGTATTCCATCAACGTCACGTTGGACGGGTGCTGCGATCATCGTGCAATGTTCGCGGACCAAGACTTGCATCGTCACGCGGTCGAGAACCTCGATCGGGCCGATGCGCTCCTGTTTGGCCGGGCGACGTACGAAATGATGGAGGCAGCGTTCCGGCCGCCGGCGTTGGCGGGAGCGAGGCCTGATTGGATGGAATCCTTCGCCCGGACGATCGACGCGGCCAAGAAGTATGTCGTGTCGAGCACCCTGGAACGGGTCGATTGGAATGCGGAGCTCGTGCGCGGAGATCTAAATGAGACCGTTCAGCAGCTCAAGCGAGAGCCGGGTAAGGGACTGCTCGTGGGCGGCGTAAAGCTCCCGCAAGCGTTGGCGGAGCTGCGATTGATCGACGAGTACGAGTTCGTGGTGCAGCCCAGGCTGGCGGGCCATGGGCCGACGTTGTTCGCGGGGCTATCGAAGCATATCGACTTGAGGCTCGTGAGCCGGCGGGAGTTCGGCTCGGGGGCGGTGGCGATGCGGTATGAACCGGGAAGCTAGCCCTTAGGCCTGTTGGGTCCGAGTCGGCCTCTTCTCAAATCGAGACATGGGTGAAGCCTTGCCGGGGACGTAAGTAAGCTGGTTCGCGCCCCAACTCATCCGCGCGGTTCGGACCGTTACAATCACGGTATGGCGACAGCCGCGCGGAAGCTGACGTTCGCAGAGTTTCAGGCACTCTACAGCAAGTCAGACCGGCAGTACGAATACTGGTTCGGTGACGCCATACTCAAGGGAGCGCCGACTTGGATCCATGGTCTCTTGCAAAAGATCATCATGGCTTTGCTTGATGAGGCCGGATTCCTCGCTGGAGCAGAAATCGAATTGCGGATTGATCCCCAGGCTCACCCAAGGCCGGACGTGATTGCAACCCGTGGAAAGGTCGAGATTCCTTACCCAACCAAAGCCGTCGATGTCGTTCTCGAGATTTTATCCGAGGACGACAAAATGCCCTACCTGCGAAGTAAGTGCCGCGCATTTCAGGAATGGGGATTCTCGCAGGTATACGTTGTCGATCCAAGTGATCGCTCTGTATTGGAGTGGGTGAACGGTTCTCTCCTGCTTCGCGACAACATGGCTTCCATACCGGTCGATCTTATCTGGTCTGCTCTTGATCGGGAGCTTGGTCGTTAACCAGAGGCAGTCCCGGGTCGATTTGAGCTGTGCGGAAAATGAATATCTTGTGTGAAGCGTCAAGCGGCCTGCGAACCTCTCAGTACGTTCAACGTGATCCATGCTGAGCATCCAAATCTTCGGCCTGAAGAACTCCCAGGCAACCCGTGCAGCCGAGCGTTTCTTCAAAGAACGTAACGTTCAAATCCACATGGTCGACTTGAAACAGAAGCCACTTGCGGCCGGTGAGATCAACCGCTTCATCCAGCGCTTTACCCTGCCCGGCCTGCTCGATAGCGAAGCAAAAGAATACGTCGACGCTGGCCTCAAATACATGAAGCTCTCAGACTCAGAGATGCTCCGGCGCATCGAACACACCCCCAAATTGCTTCGCCTGCCTTTCGTTCGCAGCGCCAATCGGCTCAGCATTGGTCAGGATGAAGCTGCCTGGAAAGCCATGCTTGATGCATCACCTCGATGACGGTCACGCATTCACGAAACTGTCTCAGAATGCGTAACGAGCTCCGGCAGCCGATCGTTCAGCAACTGGCTAAATTCCGTAGCACGTGGGCTAGTTCGTCAAACAACTCGCGGTAATACGCCTGATGCAAGATTTGTAGCAGCTGAGTGAAAGAGTTCAGTTCTGTTGAGGTAATCATTGCTGAACAAACTCATACTTTGATGTCCAGCCTCGCGGGTGTGTCGCGGCTGCTGGGGCCGGCATTCGAGAAGACTTTGGCGTTTCTAAAAACCTGCCCGTCGTTTTCAAGTCTGGCTTGCACAAACTTGCCCTCGGAACGAGTAAGCAAATGATCTCGGCCCTACCGATCCTCACCCACATATAATCGACCCATGAGTCTTCGTCGCGCTTCAGCGACCCGCATTACTCGCCGCCAAGTCGCTGCACTGCTAGGCGTCACTCCCCTGATAACTCCTTTGACAGCTCAAGTTGCTACTCCGCCAGTTACCTCGAGAACTCCCCCGTTTGGTTCTCCAGTTCCTGCCCAACCAGCAGCAACCCCGGAGGCGAGACTGCAAAGGGCCTACGCCGACATTCGGCAGATCAGCGATCGTCTGCAAAAGCTTGAAGTGCCTATGAACGTCGAACCGGCGTTTGCGTTCAAACCTTAGCCCCTCATGGCTCATTCAAAAGTCGACGAGGCTACCCTCCCTTTCGCCACCATCACTGATCTGAGTGCGGCTCTTCGCCGTCACGACATCTCGTCGGTCGAGCTCACCAAGTTTTTTGGTAAGCGCCTGGAAAAGTTAGGGCCGCAATATAACGCTTTGGCCTGCTCGCTCCTGAAGGACGGGCACAAGGCTGCGAAAGATGCCGATTTCGATCTCAAACGCGAACGCTTCCGCACACCGCTTCAAGGCCTTCCTTACGCTGTCAAAGACCTCATCGCCGTTGCCGACCACCCCACAACCTGGGGAGCCAAGCCCTACGCTGAGCAAGTTTTTGACTACAACGCGACGGTAGTCGATCGCCTTAACCGCGCCCAGGGAGTCCTTATCGGCAAGCTTTCCATGGTCGAACTTGCCGGCGGCGGAGGCTACAGTTCCGCTTCGGCCTCACTGCAAGGTCCCGGGCTCAACCCCTGGAACAAGCAATATTGGGCGGGCGGCTCCTCTAGTGGCTCCGGCGCTGCAGTAGCCGCTGGCCTCGTGCCCTATGCATTAGGCTCCGAAACTTCCGGCTCCATTCTTACCCCCGCCTGCTTTTGTGGTGTCACCGGGCTCCGTCCTACCTACGGCCTTGTCAGCCGCCATGGCGCCATGGCTCTCTCCTGGACGCTCGACAAAATTGGTGTACTGGCCCGCTCTGCTGAAGACTGCGGTCTCGTGCTGCAAACGATGGCCGGCAAAGATGAGAGGGATCCCGGTTCAGCGGGAAAGAGCTACTATCACACCCCGCAATACTATCGGCGCTTCCCTGACCTCAAGGTCGGGTACTCCGGGATTGACTGGTCCGAGTGGCCGGAAGAACCGTTGCGCCCGGCCTTCGCCCACGCTCTTGCCATCGTGAAATCGATCGGCGCCCAGATGATCGAAACCCAGCTTCCCGACTTCCCGTACGGTCCCGTCATTGGAACCATCATCGATGCGGAGGCCGCGTCTATCTTCGAGCATTTCATCCGCAGCGGTCAAGTCGATACGCTTGCCGACCCCAGTCAAATCGACGGCCTCAAAGCCTCGCTGACCTACATTGCTGTCGACTACCTCAAAGCAATGCGTGTGCGAACTCAGATCCAGGCAGCCTTTCGAACAATGTTCGCTGGTCTCGACCTGCTCGTAGCTCCTACCCGGTTCAGCCTTCCCGACCGCTCCGATCAGCCATTCGACGAAACCCCGCCTCACCATCCCGACCGGAAAGGGGTTGGTGCCGGTCTTGTCCAGGCAACTAACCTATGCGGGCTGCCCGCCATCACCGTCCCTTGTGGCTACGTTAACGGACTGCCCATCGGTCTGCAGATCATCGGTCCGGTCTTTTCTGAAAACCGCATCATTGCTTTTGCCCGGGAGTTCCAAAACCGCTCAGACTTCCACAAACAGCATCCGCCTATGGCGTCAGTTTAGTTTGCATCAGCGCCGCGCCGCCAACCGTCAAAAGCGTCCCGAAGAAAACAGCCATCACGTCCCTTCGCCGGCGTACGTGCAGCGTCGTATGCAGTCCGAGAAAAAAGAAGCTTCCGGCAATCACCGCCAAAACAGCTGTCGTCCACGCCGCTCCATACTGCTCTATTCCGGAATGGTTGACACCCGGTTGTATCGCAGCGCCCGCCATGGTCAGCAATTCGACGCAGGCGCCCACACCCAAGGCTTTCGGGAATGAGTGAACTGATCGCCGGATGATCCAGCCTAAGGCTAGCCCTTCCGGAACCTTATGCAGCGCCAAGCCGAGGAGTACAGCGATACTGGTAATCGGCTCTCCTGAAAGCGTACGTACACTCCAGCCATCTAGAAGGCTGTGGAGAGCGCCCGCCACCAGCAAAGGCCACAGAATTCCCGCGTCTGTCTCGTCGCCATGATGATGAAATTGTCGATCCAGCAAAGCCAGCCCTGTACTGGCTCCGGCCGAGCAAACTAACGCTACGGGCCAACCAACACCTTCGGCAATCTCAGGCAACACCCAGAACAGCGCAATTCCAAACAGCAAGCCGCCGCCCGCTGCACTGACGTGTGCCGATATCCTCAGGCGAGCGCCCAACAGCAGTCCGGCCACCACACCAGCGATCGCCAGGCAGGTGAGCAGTCCCGCCAGGGCCATCTACTGACCGGTGACTTTCAACACGAAATACGTAAACGGCTGACCCTTGTCAATAAGAAGCTGGTGGGGAACGCCCGCTGGGATATGGATGATGTCTCCTGGCCCGAGCAGATGCCGTTCGCCACCTTCGATTGATGTTCCCAGGATATCCCCGACCTTCTGGGCCTGGGGCCTAACCAACTTTCCGCCCGTCACAATCGTGGCTTCCCCGCTTTCAACTACGAAAAGGTCAGCCTCGTGCTCGTGCACCTCCGACGATCCGGTTCCCTCCCGGTGAGCCACCATCGTGTAATGGTTCAAGTACCGCTGCAGGTCTTTGCTCGCAAATTGGGTCCGTTTTTGCGAAAGCGTATCTGACATTCCATGAAGGTCTTTAGCCGAATAGATGTCTACTACCTGACATTCAACAGCTCGCCAGCAGCAAAAAACACCTACAACCGTGAGGAGAATTACTCTTTTCATATCGATTCGACAGTTCGTTTGGAAATTTTCGCAGTAGTGGGCCCTGTAGGATTTGCACCTACGACCAAAGGATTATGAGTCCTCTGCTCTAACCGCTGAGCTAAGGGCCCGGGTCATCCGCTTCTCCGACTACGCTAACATGCCCTCGAGCGTACACGTTTACGCCCGGAAGGAACCTGCTGCCAGCTTTCCCCCATATCGGAGCCTTCGAGAGTATTAAGATTCACGGCGCCGGCCTCGACGTTCTGGACACCACTCGCCATGCTGATTTCTGGCGGGAAGATCTGCACCGGCTCGCCGAAGCGGGCATCAGCCAGTTGCGCTATCCCGTGCCTTGGCATCGAATCGAAAGACAGCAAGGAGAGTTCGACTGGTCCTGGATTGACGGCCCTCTCCAACTCATGCGTGAGCTGGAACTGCGGCCGATCCTTGATCCGCTCCATCACATCTCGTTTCCCGACTGGCTCGCCGACGGGTTTGCCAATCCCCGGTTCCCTCAGCTGTACACGACCTTTGTCGAAGCCGTAGCAAAGCGGTACGACTGGGTCCACCGGTACACGGTCGTCAATGAGCCCCTTCCTACATTGGTGCTTTGTGCATTAACCGGAGCCTGGTACCCGCACCACCGATCGGAACGATCCTTTGTCCTGATGGCGATCAACGTTGCCAGGGCGATCTGCATGACCGGCGCAACTCTTCGCAAAATCAACCCGCAGATTGAACTGATCCATATTGACTCGTGCGAGCATCATCGCGCTCTCGATGACGGCTCCCGGAATTTTGTCCAATGGGCCAATAGGCGCCGCTTTCTTTTCCACGACTTGGTGTTAGGCCGAATGTACTCCGATCATCCATTGCTCGGCTACCTTCAAGGAAACGGCTTCTCAGAGGTGGACCGCTGCTGGTTTCTGGACCATGCCGTGCAGATCGACGTGCTCGGCCTCGATTACTACGCTCACTCTGAGATGGACTGGACCTGGAACGACGAATCCGGAAATGTTGCCCTCTCGTTTCCGTGCTCGCAAGCACGAGGTTTTGCGTCCGTTGCTGGGGATTACATCGAACGGTACCGGCTCCCTGTTCTTCTTTCCGAGACGAATATCGGCGGCACCGTCCGGGATCGGCTGACGTGGCTCAAGTTTATGGAGCAGGAGGCGGAACGGCTGTCTCGTGTTGCGGATTTCCGCGGCTTCTGCTGGTTCCCCTCAATTGACGCCACCGACTGGGACACGCTTTGCACGCAGGCCAACAGGCGAGTGAGTCCAATGGGCATATGGAGCCTCAGCGAGGACGGCGTAGTCCGTAGTTCGTCTGAACTGTCCGACTGGTATGTTCGCTTGGCTAAGGGAGAAGCAACAGCGGACGACTTGCCTACGTATCGGTTCGAACCGCCGCTCGATCGGGATCTTAAAGGATTCTTGCCGCTGATGAAAGGCCGCTAAAACAGATGGCCCATCTTGTCGCGTTTCGTTTTCATATACTCGGCTGTGGTTGCCAATGGCGGAGCAATGATGGGAGCGCGTTCGACTACTCTGACGCCGGCGCGTTCGAGTGCTGACACTTTGTCAGGGTTATTCGAGAGCAGGCGCACCTCTTTGATTCCGAAGTAGTTCAGAATGGCGGCCGGCAGCGCATAGTCCCTCAGATCAGCAGCGAACCCTAACTTCACATTCGCTTCTACCGTGTCGAGGCCCTGATCCTGTAGCTCATACGCGCGCAGCTTATTCAGTAACCCTATGCCGCGCCCTTCCTGGTGCTCGTAAATGAACAATCCGCGTTCCTCTGCCACAATCTGGTCAAGAGCGAGTTCCAGCTGCGAGCGGCAATCACATCGCAAGCTGTGAAACACATCGCCGGTTAAACATTGCGAGTGAATGCGGACCAGCACCGGGCCAAGCTCGGGCGACAGGTCCCCTGCTTTCAGAACGACCGCCTCCTCCGTCTCATGAGGTCGCACACCCTCGAAGCCAAAGATTCTAAATAGCCCAAAACGGTTTGGAAAATCGGCTTCGGCAACTTTTTTCAGTTGAAGATCTGACAAATATTGTTCCTAGTTACACATTGCTCTCGGGTGCGAGCAGGTGTAAACGTGAAGCAACCCGGGTCTTACCCTCTTATTATAGGAACCACAGCCTCCCTTCGCTCGTTTCGAGCGTTTGACCATGCTCAACCAACAGCAGCTAACCGATCTTCTTATCAAAATTGCGGTCTCTGCTTCGCTCGCCAGCATTCTTATGCGCTTCGCGAACATCGAAAAAATTCTCCTCCGGGATGAGCGCACCATTGCTGACCGGCTCCGGCTTGCTTCGGTCTTCTCAGTTCTGTTCGGACTGAGCGCAGAAGTCCGAATTTTAAGCCATCACCGGTATCAGGCCATCGACCTGGCGATGGAAGGCGCACTTATTGCCGGTATGTTGGGCGGCTACGTCAGCGGGCTTATCACAGGCATTTGCGTCTCCATACCCGACATGCTCGATGGGAAGTTTATGTCTATGCCTCTCTATGCAGCAGCCGGACTTCTGGGTGCGCTCATGTACGATCTCGCTCCGGAGAAAGAGGACATCTGGTACTTTTCACCCTTTGTCGATCTCAACCTATACCGGCTGTTTCGGCAGGCTTTACGGCTCAACCCGAATGCAATCCAACGTCGCGTAGTGGAACGCGCGGCCTATAACGTCGCCTGTAATGCGATCGTTATCGTGGCGGAAGTCTTGCGCTGGGGTGTTTACGACTTGTTCTCTGTTCACAACACTTTCTTCATTTTCGAGCACGCGCATCTGAGTTCGTGGATGTTTGCGGCCTGTGCAGCCACCACGCTCTTCGCAGTCTCTCTGCCGGTCCGCATTTGGAGCAGCTACCGTGCAGAGAAACAGCTGGAAGTGCAGCGCGCCCGTCTCACGGAAGCGCGCCTGGCTGCACTGACAAACCAGATCAATCCGCATTTTCTGTTCAATACCTTGAACTCGGTTTCTACCCTGATCCGCATAGACCCCGACCGCGCCCGTAGCATGATCTACAAGCTCTCAAAGATTCTTCGCCGCTTGCTCAAGAAAACAGAGAATCTCTCTCTCTTGCGCGAGGAAGTATCGTTCATTGACGATTACCTGGCCATCGAGACGATGCGCTTTGGAGACAATCTTCGCTTTCAGAAGGATGTTGACGAAAATACGCTCGATCGCCTGGTTCCGAGTATGATTCTTCAGCCCATTATCGAAAACTCGATCAAGCATGGTTTGGCCGGGAAAATTGCTGGCGGCACGGTCCGGCTGCGGACGTGGCTGGAGGGTACGCGGCTGTTGATTTCCATCGAGGATGACGGCTTAGGCATGGACGAAGCTCGCTTAGCCCAGCTCTTTGACGATGGCGGCGG
>CAXTMN010000025.1:7554-19237 GCA_964245395.1 uncultured Bryobacteraceae bacterium | reverse complement strand
ATGAACGTCTGCGCGTTCTATTCGGAACGGGCTACCGAATGGCTATCGACAGCAAACCGGGCGAGGGAACAAGAACCATCATCGAAGTGCCCGAGCTCGAGGCCGCTACCGCCGAACCACCATTGGCTGCCCTTGTGGGCCGTTGAACTTCAAACCGAGTTTTGCGACCCCGCAATACCGGCCAAAACGCCTCGCATATAGGAGAAGCTTTGCTCCATGCCCGGCATTGGCTCGCTCTCTTTGATCTCGTATTCCAGATTGACGGAAGCCGAATACTTCATCTTGATCAGTTGAAGAAAGATCTGCGGCAGCGGCAACTTGCCCTGGCCGACGGCTACCTGGCTTTCTTTCACCATGGGATCGCTTAGATCTTTGACGTGCATATCCAGCAATCGCGGACCCGCCTCAGCTATCGATTCGACGATATTCCTTCCCGTTCGTGAAGTGTGGCCGATATCGATACAGAGTCCGCACCGTGGATCAAGGCTCTTGACGATCGCCAAAACGCTCTGCGGTGTCGGAAAGTTTTTGTCTTCCGGGCCATGGTTATGAACGGCAATTTTGATATCGAATTCCTTAACGTATTTTTCGAGCTTTGGAAGTGTCACTGCAGTGGGTGCGCAGACGATCAGAGGGAAGCCGGCGCGCTTGGCGTACTCAAACTTATGACGGATATCAGCTTCGTCGTCGTTGGGAAAGCTGATATTGCCACAGCCGACTAGAACAATTCCGGCGTCATCGAACTCCTTTTTAGCCGCATCAATCTGTTCCGGCGTGCTGTCCAGAGCCAAATGGAAATCTTTGACGTTCAGATAAGGCGTTCCCAGTTGTTTCATCATCTGGATTGCCTGAGCCCTTGAAAACTTCCGGAACGAGTAGGAAGCCACGCCGAGCTTTAACGCCGAGCCGCTAATGTGATACTGCTGAGCATCGAGCAACCCACCACTGAGAACTGCCGCACCTGTGGCTAGCGGCACATTGCGGACAAACGCTCGCCTGGTCACTGTCAACTTAGACATTTCAAATTGCCTCCAACTCTTCTTCCAATAGCTGCTTCTGGTACAACTCGGCGTAATATCCGCCACGGCTTTGCAATTGCTGGTGTGTACCGATCTCTACTATAGTGCCGTGACTAAGCACGACAATGCGGTGTGCATTCTGCACGGTGGAAACACGGTGGGAAATCAGGATGGTCGTACGACCTCTCATCACGCTCGATAACCCGCTCAGAATTTTTTCCTCGGTGACCGTGTCGACACTCGACAGAGCGTCGTCGAGAATCAGAATACGCGGATTACGCAGAATGGCTCGAGCAATCGCGGCGCGTTGCTTCTGTCCACCTGACAGAGTCAGTCCGCGTTCACCAATCACCGTGTCAAGGCCATGGGGGAAGCTTGCCAGATCTGTTCCTAAGCCGGCCACCTCGGCTGCCCATTGAATCTGTTCCCGACTCGCATCAGGAACACCCCAGGCGATGTTCTCGCCCAAAGTCGCACTGAATAGAAACGTCTCCTGCGGGACGAACCCTATCTGCCTCCTCAGCTCTTCCGGATCGAATTCGCGCAGGTCCACGCCACCCATCTCAACCGCGCCGCCCGTCGGATCAAACAGCCGGGCGATAAGATTCACCAGAGTCGTCTTACCGCTGCCAGTATGGCCAACAATCGCGATAGTCTCGCCATCCCGGATGGTGAGGTCGACATCTGCAACTGCCTCTCGTTCGCCAAAGCGCATGACCGCATGGCGGAAGCGCACCTCGGCCGAGTATTCGCTTGCGTTCAACAATCTTTCAGAAGGGCGTCCAATGGTCGGACGCTCATGTAACATCTGATTGATACGGTCGAGAGAGGCCGTGCCGCGCTGCATCAAATTTACCACCCAGCCAAAGGCGATCATCGGCCAGATCAGCATGCCCATGTAGGTATTAAACATGACGAAACTCCCCAGGCTAATACGATGCGCCAGCAGTTGCTGCCCTCCCGCCCAGAGCACCAGAAGGAAGGTGCAGCCGATTAGCGCCTGCAGCAGCGGCATAAAGGCCCCCTGGATTCGCGCGAGCCCAATATTCTCGCGAACGTAATCCAGGTTCAACCTCTCAAACTGGTCAACTTCCGCTTGTTCTTGCGCGTATGCCCGAACCACACGAACCCCCGCCAGGTTCTCTTGTACACGGCTGCTGATATCGGCAAACATGCTTTGGATGTGCTCGAAACGCGCGTGGATCTTACGGCCGAAATAGATCACGGCCACCGAAACAACAGGTGCAGGGATCAGGGCAATCAGAGTTAGCCGCAAGTCCGTGTGGCCCATCACAGCCACGGCCAAGATGAGCATGACCGTTGTTTCCGTCCAATACATCACGCCCGGGCCCAGCATCATGCGCACTGCATTTAGATCGTTGGTGCTGCGCGCCATGATGTCACCCGTTCGATAGCGGGAGTAAAAATCCTGGGAAAGCTCGACTAAGTGAGAAAACAGGTCGTTGCGCAGATCGAATTCAATGTCACGGGAGACACCGATGATAATGACGCGCATCCAATACTGGAAGATCCCCTTCAGCAACGACAGACCGATCAACAAACCAGCAAGCTGCAGCACAATCCGGATCTGAAATCCGTGAGTCAACGAATCGACGCCGCTCCTGATCACCAAGGGAGAAGCAGCCGCAAGAAGATCCTTCATCAGGAGCGACCCGATGCCCAGAGTCAATCCTTTGCGATAACGCGCCAGATAGGGCCACACGGTCGAAAGGGATTTCAGCAAATTAAACTCCTAAGTCAACCGCGACTGTCTTCAGGCATTCGTAAAGAAAGAGTCTCAAACCGCTCCTGGTTTTCCACCAGCCGTCTGGCGTGAAGGATGGGTCGGGCGCAGCGACGGCCACAGTTTGGATGTCGGCATTCTGCTTGCGCATCAGTTTGGCCGCCCGGCGCGTATGGTAATTGCTGGTCACTAAATCAATTTTATGAATTCCGTGCTGGCGCAAGTATTTGCCGATAGCGGCGGTTTCTGTCCGGGTGGAATCCACATCCAATCGCAATGGCCTAAATAGCGAAGTCTGATATCCCTTTCGTCGTGCAAATTCGATGGTCGTATCGGCTTCGTAACCAAGTAATTGAGGCGGCCCGCTCACCAGGGCATAGGGGGCGTAACCTTCCTCTACTAACTGAGCGGCTTTGATAATCCGGGTTCCAAAATTATCGCCACCGAGAACAACAATGGCTTGTGACCTTTGCGGCCGGTCGTCTTCGACGAGCAGGCTACCCGCCATTGTCAGAATAGAAGCTCGCAACAGCCAGGCAGCTACAACGAGGAGGGCAAGAAACGAGGTGGTGATCAGGCAACCACTACTCCGAGAGCGCCCTGACTTAAATCGTGGGCGGCCGGCAGGCAGCGCTAATCCTCCTGCGACGCTTTCGAGGAATCGGTCGTGCGTGGCTCTAACCGGCCATCGGTTTTGAGCTGCTGAAACATACGCTCAATCTCGTCTTCGTCGTCGGTGCTAAGCATTCGCACCGGTTGGTCAATGATGGTATTGCCGCTGCGGAGGCCGGTCAAACTTGTCCAAGTCCAATAATCGCGATAGGCGACCCCATCGAAACTGGCTAAATGCGAATTCTTCCTGAGTTGGAACATGAGCCGGGCGATGCGCTCCGGTTCACCGGGGAAAATCAAGGTTCTGCGCCGGGAATTGGTCAGCTTGAGGCGGAGAAGTAGGGGTGAGACAAAACGGCTGCTATTAATTTCCTTGATTTCCCGCCAGGCAATTGCCCGTTCGCCGATGTTGAACTGAGTCTCACCTATGCGAATAAGCGGCCTCGAGGCAAGCCAAAACAACAAAGAGGAGGTAATTGCACACAAAAACCCTGGGATAAAGGCCAACGGAGCCCGGAAACCGCAAAGAACGCAGATTGCCGAGCCCGCCAGGGCCGCCCAGCCAACGCGAGCGTACAGACGCGAGGGCTGATAAATTTCGACGCTCTGCTCCATGTCTTCAGGCTACTCCCGCCTTACCGTCCCGTCAATGGAGCATTCTCTAGCGAGGTTTGTTTCTAGGAAGAGACTTCAGACGGGCGAGACTCGACTGCGTCGGGTCATCTGAATACCCCGCCGGACGTAGTCAGCCCAACTCACAGAAGTAAAGATGGTACTCAATACCAGGGCTGTATCTTTTAGCACCAAAAGAAGCTTGGAATCAAACGCAGCGTAGGTGAGCACCAGGAGCACCAAAACAATCTGAAAGAAAGTACTAACCTTGCCCACGATCGAAGGGACAAAACGGCGGATGCCGCGAAAGATCCTCAGCAGGATCGACCCGCCCACGATCACCAGATCGCGCCCCATAACGATGCCGACCAGCCATGATGGGACGAGCCGAACATATCCCAAAACCAGGAACAAGGTAACCAGCATCGCCTTATCGGCGAGAGGATCAAGTAGGGCTCCAAACCGCCCTGTGGTGCCTAACCGCCGAGCCGTGAACCCGTCCAGCCAATCGGTGGCACCAGCTAACAACACGAGAATAAGCGCCTCCCGGTCCCGCCCACGCACCAGCAGCCAGACGATAAAGGGTGAAGCAACCAGGCGGCTAATCGTCAGGCCATCAGGGAGAAGGCGAAGCAGCAAACTAAGTAGCCATAGCGGGGATGCTCAGATTGTGGGACTGGCCGGGTAGAGGCTCATCGAGCGTCACTATCTCATAAAACGAGGCATCGGAAACCAGCTTGTTGACCAAGGCTACATGCATAGCGTGTCCTGCCTTTTCTGCAACAACCAGGCCTAACAAAGGACGGCCTAGCAGAGCAAGGTCCCCGATCAGGTCGAGCGCTTTGTGGCGGCAGCACTCATCCGGAAAGCGTAGACCACCCGGATTAGCGATTCCTTGTCGAGTGAAGCAAACAGCGTTGTCCAAGGTTGCGCCCCTGATTAGCCCCATGTCTCGCATCTGATCGAGTTCGTACTCAAATCCAAAGGTGCGTGCGGGAGCAAGTTCCCGAGCATAGGTTTCGGGAGTGACGTCCATTTCCAAGCTTTGCTCGCCTACCAGCGGATGATCAAAATAGTTGCGACAACGCAGGGCAAAGCGGTCGTTAGGAAGAATCGACACGCTTTTGCCGTTCGATTCTACGCTCACCGGCTTTACAATCCGCAGATAGTTTCGCAAGCGACGGGATTTCTTGATTCCGGCCTGTCTCAGCAACTCGACAAAAGGCATCCCACTGCCATCAAGGATGGGCAGTTCTAAATTATCGAGTTCCACATAGGCATTGTCGACGCGCATGCTGTACAACACGCTCAGAAGATGTTCGGTTGTGGAGATGAAGATGCCTTTGGGATGCATCAGGCTGGTGGCGTAACTAACGCGCTCCACTACCTGCCAGCTAGCTGGAATTTCAATATTATCCAAATCCGTACGTCTGAAAACGATGCCTTTCCCTGGCGGAGCAGGCGTGATCCTCAAGTGAACCGGGGCTCCGTGGTGAAGGCCAACGCCTTCTACCTCTACCGGTTTTTGGATCGTAGTTTCATAGCACATGCGGTCAGCCCCAGGGTAACAGGATTCACGATGAATGTCGCTAATCTATTGATTCTACGAATCTTTCAGCAAAGGGACTGTGGCAAAAATGCAACACTTTCCCTGCGTTTCTAGCCTGTTAGTGTCTTTCTCACCGCATCTGTAACTATCCTCGACCTTCCTCCGTTACTATTGGGAACAACTTCTACCCCGAAGTAGAGATTCGACTTCTGTTCAGGATAGATACTTTCCCTCCATGCCCTGTAAGAAACTTGTTGCCGTATGTGCTGTGTCCACTCTCTCGGTTCCGCTACTGTTGATGGCCCAAGACAAGGTGGATCTCGCGGTAGTAAACCGCATTCGGAGCGAGGCTTTCACTCATTCGAAGGTCATGGATACAATGTTCTACCTGACCGATGTGTACGGTCCTCGTCTGACCAACTCGCCGAATTTCAAGGCTGCTGGGGACTGGGCGGTCAAGCGGTTGAGCGACTACGGATTGGTCAATGTCAAAGAAGAAAAGTGGGGCCCCTTTGGTCGAGGCTGGCAATGCAAATATTTCGAAGCACATATGGTGGAGCCGCGCTATTCCTCTCTGATGGGCATTCCGCTAGCCTGGACCGGGGGGACCAATGGTTCCGTAACGGGAGAGCCGATGTTGGCCTCCATCCGCACAGACGCAGATCTGGACAAGTGGAAAGGCAAGCGGAAGGGCAAGATCGTGATGACGAGTGAACCACATGAGTTCTCGATTCCGATCGAAGCCGAGGGACATCGCTACAGCGAATCAGAGCTTGCCGCAGAGGCGGAGGCTCCAGAGCCGGGACGCTCCGGACGGTTCGGCGCCACTCCTGGCGCAGCCCGAAGTCTCAGTGGTCCGACCATGACGCGGGAGGAGCGACAACGCTTTCAAAACAAGGTTTACCAATTTATTAAAGACGAAGGGGTGCTGCTGACCCTGTCAGAAAGCGCGAATGGTTCAGGCGGGGCCATCTTCGCTTCTGCAGGTGGCTCTTATGACCCCAAGCGCCCCGCTGCCGTCCCAGGGGTGGCCCTGATGCCTGAACAATACAACCGGATTGCACGCCTTCTGGAGCACAAGGTTCCAGTGACGCTCGAATTTAATGTCCAGACCGAGATTGCGGATGACAGTCCGGATTCGTTCAACATCGTTGGTGAGATTCCGGGTACGGGTCCACATAAAGATCAGCTGGTAATGCTGGGAGCTCACTTCGATTCGTGGCATGGCGGAACGGGGGCTACCGAACGCAGCGGGCAGCGCAGTCATGATGGAGGCGGCTCGAATTCTTACTTCGTTAAAGACGCCGATGGACCGCACGGTTCGGATCGCGTTGTGGGGAGGCGAAGAGGAGGGACTGCTTGGCTCGCGCGCCTATGTGACGGAACACTTCGGTGATCCCAAAACGATGAAGTTGACGAGTGAACAAGCCAAGCTGTCGGGATATTTCAACTACGACAATGGAACGGGCAAGATTCGCGGAGTTTATCTGCAAGGGAATGACATGATGCGTCCTATTTTCGAATCCTGGTTCGCCCCATTTAAGGACCTTGGCGCAACGACTATCTCGATACGCAACACAGGAGGAACCGATCATCTCTCCTACGACGCAGTTGGCCTTCCCGGTTTTCAATTTATCCAGGACCCGCTTGACTACGAGACGCGGACCCATCACAGCAATATGGATGTTTACGACCGCATTCAGCCCGGCGATCTGATGCAGGCATCGGCGATCATTGCCTCTTTTGTTTACAACACAGCCACGCGGCCGGACATGTTGCCGCGCAAGCCGCTGCCTGCGCCGGAACCGGCCCCGACTGCATCGGCCGCGGCGACAACAACGCCGCATTAGCCAGTCTTGTAGCTCGGCCCGGCTTACATTTGAAAGATCACCTATGCTGAAGATCTTTCTTTCCGCCACTCTATGGGCACTGCTTTCACTTCCTGCATCAGCAGCGAAAAAGCCGGTTACTATTGATGCGGTTATGACTGCGGAAAGCAGACGCAATGGGGCAGAAGGCCCGCTTGTCTGGTCACCAAGCGGATCGGAATTGGTCACGGACAAGTCAGGCACTTTAACGGTGTACGAAGTCGCTTCGGGTAAAGCGCGCGACGTAATCGCCATGAGCAAACTGGAAAGTGCCGCGGAGCAGGCGACCCCTCCAGCCGTCTTTGACTGGACGAACCGGCGAGTTGACGAAAGCGACATGCAATGGTTCTCGGACGGGAAACATCTGCTCATTGCCGCATCGGGCGACCTGTTCGTGGTCGACGCCCATAAAGGCAGTTTTGAGCAATTGACCCACACCGTCGATGTGGAACGGGACCCGAAGCTCTCACCCAATAACCAGTACGTCTCCTTCCGGCGCGGCTCCGATCTGTTCACGCTTTCATTAGCTTCGAGGAAAATCACTCAGCTGACCGCAAACGGTTCTGAGACTTTGCTGAATGGCCAACTGGATTGGGTTTACCCGGAAGAGTTGGATCTGGGAACTGCCCACTGGTGGTCGCCTGACAGCCGATCCATTGCTTTTTTACAGTTCGACATCGCGCATGAGCCAGTGTTCCCGCAAGTCTTCCTGCTGAAGCAACATGGTCTTCTGGAGCCGGAGCGATATCCGAAGGCGGGCGACCCGAATGCGGAAGTCCGTTTGGGCATCGTGCCGGCAACTGGGGGTGAAACGCGATGGATGGATCTCGGTGAGCCTCGCAACAATCTGTTTGCGCGGGTGACGTGGCTTCCCTCGAGTCAGGAATTAGCGGTGGAAAGACTTCCCCGCATTCAAGACAAGCTCGACTTGCTGATTGCCAACGTAACGACCGGTGACTCGCGCATCCTGATCCACGAAGAGGACCCTACATGGATCAACGTGAAAGATGAGCCGCACTTTCTCAGCGACGGTCGCTTTGTTTGGTCGAGTGAACGCGACGGCTTTCGCCACCTTTACCTTTTCGACAAGGAGGGTCACCTCCAAAAGCAGCTAACCAGCGGTGACTGGGAAGTGGACAACTGGCAAGTGGACGAAACACATTCGCGAATCATGTACACTTCCACGGAGGCAAGTCCGACCGAGCGACAGGTTTATGCGATCGGTCTGGACGGATCGGCCAAGCAACGGCTCTCGCACGAGAACGGGTTGCATGCTGTTTCTATTGCGCCAACTGGCGCGTACTACATGGATCGGTTCAGCAGTTTGTCAGCTCAACCCCGCAGCACTTTATACAAAAGTGACGGGGCCGAACTGCGCATCTATCGTAAGCCGGACGGGACGGATGCAGACGAATACAACATCCTGCCCACCGAAATAGTGAAGGTAAAAGCGAGCGACGGCACGGTCCTGTACGCCCGTATGATTAAGCCGGCGGGCTTCGCGCCCGGT
Source organism: uncultured Bryobacteraceae bacterium (assembly GCA_964245395.1). Classification (GTDB taxonomy): domain Bacteria; phylum Acidobacteriota; class Terriglobia; order Bryobacterales; family Bryobacteraceae; genus Bog-105. Next base: position 10,323 of record CAXTMN010000025.1, on the reverse strand, counting down.
AAGAAGTATCCAGCAATCGTAATGGTTTATGGAGGCCCTGGCGTGCAGGCGATTCAGGACAGATGGCAAGGTCTGTCCTGGGACCAGGTTTTGGCTCATAAGGGCTTCGTTATATGGCAGCTTGATAATCGCGGGTCGAGCGGCCGGGGCCATAAATTTGAATCAGTGATTTATCACGGTACCGGTGCTCATGAGTTGCAAGATCAGAAGACCGGGATTGCGTATCTGATTGGGCAGGGATTTGTCGATAGGGCGCGAATCGGACTGTATGGATGGAGCTACGGCGGTTACATGACCACGTATACGGTGACGAACGCTCCGGGTCTGATCAAAGCAGCGATTGCTGGTGCGCCGGTAACAAACTGGCACAACTACGACAGCATCTACACCGAACGATATATGGGATTGCCAGAAGGCAACGAAGAAGCGTACCGAAGCACATCGCCGCAAACAAAGGCGGGCAACCTGCAATCGAAACTACTGATCATTCATAACATCGAAGATGACAACGTTCACTTCGCTAATACGATGCAAATGGCCGATGCGCTGGAAAAAGCTGGTAAGCAGTTCTACATGCTCGTGTATCCGCAAAAGTCTCACGGTGTGAGCGGTCCGGCACACAAGCAATTGCTTGAAGAGACAACGGCGTTCTTCGAAGAAAATCTTAAGTAACAATCCAGAGATTTCCAATATCGGAAACGTCGGCTACTGAAGTTGGGAACCGGTTTGTGCAGACTGACCCGAACAGCAGTGTTTTCGTGGTAGATCATCCACCGGCAGAAATGGCCTGTGGCGTGCAACGGCTGCCTCAACCGCGTTTGTTAACTACACGTCTGTACGGGGTATTCACTTGTTCCATTTTCACCGCAAGGCATTGTACGTAGTAGCCACTCTTTGTTTCACGCTGGTCAGCGGATGGGCGCAGACCTCGAATCAATCCGGTGCTATTACGGGCACATTAAAAGACCAAAGCGGCGCCACGGTTCCCCAGGCGAAGGTGACAGTGACCTCACCAGCGGGATTAGCAACTGTACGAGAGACCGGAACCGACGGCTCATTTACTTTTCCGCTCCTACCGCCCGGGACATACTCTCTCTCTGCGGAAGCAAGCGGGTTCAGCAAATATGTCCTGAACGACATAAAGGTGGACGTTACAGCGATTACCACGGAAAACCTGACCCTACAGGTAGGTCAGACTACGTCCGAAGTGGCTGTGACCGCCACGGCGACACAGGTGAATACCGCGAACTCGACACTGGGGAATGTACTGCCGGGCAGCACGATCGAAAGTCTGCCGCTCGCAACGCGGAACTTTACAAATCTACTTGCGTTGAATGCCAATACCAGCTCGGCGTTGCCGCAAGCAGCAGCCGCAGGGAGGGCTTCGGGAACTATTTTTGTGAATGGGCAGCGGAGCACGAACAACAACCTGGTTATCAATGGAGTGGATTCGAACAACCTGGCCAGCAACACCTTCAGCACTGTCCCGATTCCGGCTCCGGACACACTCGAGGAATTCCGGGTTCAGACCAGTTTGTACGATGCATCCGAAGGCAAGACGTCCGGCGGAAACATCAATGTATTAACGAAAGGCGGCACGCCTAGTTATCACGGCGAAGCTTATGAATATTTCAGGAACGAAGATCTGAATTCTAATGAATGGTTCTTCAACAATCAAGGTTTGCCGCGACCGCTCCTTCGGCAGAATCAATTTGGCGGTGACCTGGGTGGTCCGGTTCCCTTGCTGAAGCAGACGTTCTTTTTTGGCGCCTATCAGGGAACGTATCAGACCAACGGTGTTTCGGGAGCAATCAACACGACGTTCCCCATACTTCCCGCTGTTCGTAGTCAGGCTAACATCGAGCAGGCTTTCAAGCTGGCTCCCGGCTCTCTCGACCCAACAGCGCTGAAGCTCTTGAACACCAAGGGCCAGTATGGCGGGTATCTTATTCCTTCCGGCAGTGGGGGAGCTCCTGGTCAATACGGGCAGCTTAGTTTCGCCGCCCCATTGAAATACAGCGAAGATCAATACACTCTGAATGGCGATCACAATTTTGGTGACAAGGTGCATCTATCGCTGCGGTACTTTCACGCCAATGCGGTCACAGTGAATCCGCTTGGTGGTGAGGGCACGGGCAATTTAGGCAGCGGCGAGACGGATCCAATCATTAATCACAACGCCTCGGTTAATGTCACCTGGAGCATCAGCCCCAGCCTGGTGAATGAATCGCGCATCGGGTTCAATCGGATCTTCAATGCGATTCAGGGCGTTGATCCGGCGACCGTGTCTCAGATCGGGATGACCCGCTACAACTCGTCGATCTTCCCAGGCATTCCGCTATTTACCACGAACGATCTGGCTCCGGCTTTCGGAGGGATGACTACGAACGATGATCAGGGCACATTCAGCAACACGGTCGATTACGCAGATACGCTCGCTTGGAGCTTGGGAAAGCACACAATCAGATTTGGATTTGAAGCCCGTCAATATCAGATCAATCTGTTCAATAACTTTGCTTCCCGAGGATTTCTGCTGTACAACACTTTTGCCGACATTCTGACCGGTAACATTCTGGAGGAGTTTACGGGCACCGGTCAAACCTACCGGGACTTCAGGGCTCATGATTTGTCTGCGTTTGTGCAGGATGACTGGAAGGTGACGCCGCGATTAACTCTGAATCTCGGCCTCCGGTACGACTACCTGAGTCCCTCTACAGACAAACGCGACCGGCTGGGGAACTTCGATCCCAGCAGGCTGGATGCGAACAC
>CAXTMN010000025.1:0-7544 GCA_964245395.1 uncultured Bryobacteraceae bacterium | reverse complement strand
TTAGCAAACGGAGGCCCCGGGCTTGCGAACGGCTTTATCCTCCCGGCCGGAGCAAACTTCGGGACCATCAAAGGAACGCCCGGTGTGTCGAACTCGACTTTCACGATTGCTAACAACCTGAATTTTGCACCACGGGTGGGCTTTGCCTGGGATCCGGTGGGCGACGGGAAAACTGCTATCCGGGGCGGGTACGGAATATATTACGTGCGTATTTCCAATCAGACATTGCTTCAGCTGCTAACGGCTGCCCCGTTTTTTCAACTATCCGCTATCGTCAATCCGGGGACGACGAACGAGAATCCGTTCCCTAATCTTCCGGTGCCTTCTCAGTTTCCGATCTTTCCCAGTTTCCCGACCTACACAGGCCTTAGTTCCAGCGGAAGACCGACGTTCACAGGTGGTAGCTTGATCGCGCTGAATCCCTTTCAGCGAAATATGCGCACGCCCTACGCTGAGCAGTTCAACTTCTCCGTTCAGCGTGAGCTGCCGGGCAAATTCACCCTGGAAGTTGGTTACGCGGGTTCACAAGGCGTGCGGTTGCTCCAGAGTCTCCAGTTAAACCAAGCCCTGCTTGCAAACCCAACAAGTCCCATTCGCGGCCTGACGGCAAACTCGGCGGTAAATGCGAACGCACGCGTTACTGTTCCCGGGTTCAGCACCACGGGCTTGAATACCGTCACCGCAGACGGGCACTCGGTTTACCACGCTTTAACGACAACACTTTCACGCAGATTGAATACCTCATTCATTCAGGTCGCCTACACGTATTCGAAGTCAATTGACAATAACTCCGGGTCAACGACGGCAGATCTGGGCAATTCAGGAGGAGATCAACTGGACCCGGCACTTCAACGGGGTTTGTCTGATTTTGACCGGCCACACAGGTTGGCGGCTACGTACTCCTACTCTCTTCCCGGACCTTCGAAAGGCTTTGCGAGAACTCTCGCCGGAGGTTGGAACGTTTCCGGAACGGTCATCGAACAATCATCATTACCGATCAACTTTCTATGCAGTTGCGGATCGACGAACGTTGACGGAATTACAAGCACCATTTATCCTCAGCTACTCGGAAACATCACTGACATTTTCAACAGCAATCACTGGAGCTCGTTCACTGCCCCGGGCAGTTCAGCTTTCAAATCCGGCGTTGTGAGTGTTGTCCCTACCTTTCCGGCTGGCAGCGTGTTAAGCGGACTCAATCAGTTTGCAGCACCCGGTTCGAACAGCTATCCGGTCAGCGGGCCCGCGCAGCCCTTCGGCAACATGGGCCGCAATCCGAACTTGCGCGGACCTTTTCAGGATCAATTCGATTTTGCCCTGCTGAAGACTTTCCAGTTTGGCGAGAAGCTGGGCTTTCAGCTGCGGGCAGATGCTTTCAACGTCTTCAATCATCCTACCTTCAGCAATCCAAATTCGACCGTCGGCTCTCCAGCCTTCGGCCGGATCAGCAGCACGCTGAGCAACGCCCGGATCATTCAGGTCTCCGCTAAAGTTATCTTCTGATGTGAAAGTAAGTTGCAGGCTGCGGCCGGAGCGGGCGTGACCCGACTCGCTCTGGACCTTCGCTTCCCTGCTTGTGCTGAAATGAAGATTCAAATCGGCGCGAACCTGTCCCACTCCGGTCCAGTCTCATCCGGTTTTTTGGTTTATTTGAATGAGTATTAAAATCCGTTCGACGACGATCTTGTGCGTTCGGCGCAACGGCACAGTGGTCTTGGCCGGCGACGGTCAAGTCACCATGGGCAGCGAAGTTCTGAAAGGAGGGGCGCGAAAGTTACGACGCCTCTACAACGGAAAAATTATTTCCGGTTTCGCCGGATCCACTGCCGATGCTTTTGCTCTGTTCGCTCGTTTTGAAGCAAAGCTTGAGCAGTACAGCGGCAATCTAGCTCGCTCTGTTGTGGAGCTGGCCAAGGAGTGGCGGACTGATCGCATGTTACGGCACCTCGAAGCTCTCCTTCTGGTGGCCGATGCTCAAAATATGTACATCGTCAGCGGCACTGGCGATGTGATTGAGCCAGATAGTCCCATTGCCTCAATCGGCTCTGGCGGCGCATTCGCCAAAAGCGCTGCGGTTGCTCTTCTGGAGAACACAAATTTATCGGCGCGTGAGATTGTCGAGCGCTCGATGAAGATCGCTGGTGAGGTTTGCATTTACACGAATAACAACATCACCTTTGAGGAGCTGTCCTGATGGTGATCTATCTGCCGCAGCAATCCACCGATGAAGCTCCGCTGCTGGACGAATTGACTCCGCGCGAGATCGTAGCCGAACTCGATAAGCATGTTATCGGACAGGCCGATGCCAAGCGGTCGGTTGCAATCGCTCTCCGCAACCGTGTTCGCCGCCAGAAACTCGAGCCCGAGATGGCCGAAGAGGTGATGCCCAAGAACATCCTCATGATCGGGCCCACTGGTGTCGGGAAAACGGAGATCGCGCGCCGTTTGGCGAAGCTCGCGAATTCCCCGTTTCTCAAGGTGGAAGCGAGTAAGTTCACCGAGGTCGGTTATGTGGGTCGCGATGTGGAGTCAATGATTCGCGATCTGGTTGACGTCTCGATCGACATGGTTCGTGAGGAGCGGCTCGAACAGGTTGCCGATCGCGCTGAGCAGCAGGCTGAAGACCGGCTGCTTGATTTGCTTATGCCTCCACAACCCGAGTCACCGGAGAGCGTCGAACGCACTCGCGAGAAGCTACGCGAGAAGTTGCGTGCCGGCAAGCTGGACGATCGCACTGTCGAGGTCGATGTAAAAGAGCGGGGTCCCACCTTTGAGGTTTCGACAAACGGAAACATCGAAGAGATGGACGTCAATTTAAAAGATTTAATACCAGGACTCTTCGGTCCACGTACGAAGAAGCGCAACATGCGCGTTTCCGAAGCGATGGAGTACTTGGTTCAGGAAGAAGAGCAGAAACTGGTCGATATGGATCAGGTGACGCGCATTGCCTTAGAGCGCGTGGAGCGGAATGGCATCATTTTCCTTGACGAAATTGACAAGATCGCGGGGCGCGAAGGCGGTCACGGTCCGGACGTTAGCCGGGAAGGCGTGCAGCGGGATATCCTACCGATCGTGGAAGGCACCAGCGTGAACACACGCCATGGATTTGTGCGCACAGATCACATACTGTTCGTGGCTGCCGGCGCTTTCCACGTTTCTAAACCGGCCGATCTGATTCCTGAGCTGCAAGGCCGCTTTCCAATACGAGTGGAATTGAAGTCTCTCAACGAAGCGGACTTCATTCGCATCTTGCAAGAGCCTAAATCGGCGTTGGTAAAACAATACACAGCGTTGCTCGAGACTGAAGGGATCAAGCTCACCTTTACCGAGGATTCTCTGATCGAGATTGCTCGGATCGCAGCGCAGGTGAATGAGTCGGCCGAAAATATCGGAGCGCGCCGGCTGCACACGATCATGGAAAAGTTGCTCGAAGAGATTTCGTTCGAGGGGCCCGATCTTAAGAAGAAGAACGTGAAGATCGATGCGCTGTATGTTAAGAAGCAGTTATCGGAAATCGTGAAGGATCAGGATTTAAGCAGGTACATTCTGTAGTGCGGCGGGCTGCTTTCCCGGTTCTTTCCTGTGTACTGATTTTGGCCGCTTGCGGCTACGTGGGACCGGTAATGCCGCCTTCGCCTGAACTTCCCAAAGCGATCAACGATCTGACTGCAATTGAGCGCGGCGACCAGATAGAGATTACTTTTACCACGCCCACTGCGACTACGGATGCTTTTCCGATTAAGCGCTTCTCGAATGTAGACCTTCGCGTCGGGCCCGCGGTCACTCCGTTCGACTTCGCTCAATGGGCGAACGCGGCCAAATCGTACGACGTCAGCTCTTCCGTAGCGAACGCTTCTGAGGAGGCGAATATCAATACTGTTAAGAAATCAATTCCAGTATCGGAGTGGCAGGGCAAGCAGGTCGACATCGCGGTCAGGACGGCTGTCAAAAAGACAGGACATTTTTCTCAGTGGTCGAATCGCCTGGTTCTGGATGTAGTCCCGCCGCTGGCACGGCCAGAGGTGAAGGAACCTGAAGCCACTCGCGATGGCTACAAACTTAGCTGGCCTTCAGATCGCCCTGGGCTCCACTATCAGGTGTTGCGGCAGGGTCCGGGTGATAGGACTGCGCTGGAACTCGGTACAGCTGAAAATGCCGAGTATGTTGATACCACTGCGGAATGGGACACTCCCTACACCTACAAGGTGATCGCGCAACTAGGTTCCGCTGAGAGTCTGCCGTCCGCACCGGTTTCGGCAAATCACCCGGATACCTTCGCGCCTTCTGTGCCAGAGGGATTAGCTGCTTTAGCCGCTCCGGCCTCAGTCGAGTTGTCCTGGTCGCGGTCGCCTGAAGCTGATCTCAAGGGTTACTACCTGTTTCGTTCAGTGAGTGGCGGTGCTTTCGAAAGGGTAGGGGACGTTCTTCCTCTCCCGACTTACAGCGACAAGAATGTGGAGCACAACAAAGAGTATCGATACGCGGTGAGTGCGATTGATCAAAAAGGGAATGAGAGCGCCCGGTCGGCAGTCGCTGCTGTAGCCTACTAATGCCCCAGCAATTCTAACGTTTGTATCTGCAAAAGAAGATTCGATCCGTATGCTAGCATCGAGCCATATGAAGGAGAGGTCTTTGCCAGGAGCCCCTGCTTGGGTCGTTTCCTGACGGAGTGGATCGGCTCTTTTCAGGAATTTGTTCTGTTGGCCGGACGGGCTTTTTTCAACATTATCCGTCGCCCGCATTACTCCAGTGATGTCTTCCTCCAGATGGACAGCATCGGATTTGGAAGCGTACCCATTGTTGTGTTAACGGGCTTTTTCAGTGGGGCGATCATCGCGCTACAGATGTCGCGTGCACTGAACACCTACGGGGCAAGTAGCGAAGTTGGCTCCATCGTCTCCCTCACTCTGGTTCGCGAACTGGGCCCGGTGCTGACCGCTCTTCTCGTTGCTGGTCGCAATGCTTCAGGAATCGCCAGTGAATTAGGGTCAATGAAAGTGACCGAGCAGATTGACGCCATGCGCGCACTCGGTACTGATCCGGTCCAGAAGCTAGTTACCCCGCGACTCATTGCTACCGCGGTTATGTTGCCCTGTCTGACGGTGATAGCGGATGCCATTGGTCTGATCGGAGCGTATTTGGTTGCTGTTCCACTGCTTCATGTGATCAGCGCAGGAACCTACTGGTCTACTTCCTGGCGGGCGCTGGTGGTGAACGATCTAGCTCAAGGTCTGATGAAGCCGTTTCTGTTCGGGATCCTGATCTCATTGATCGGCTGCTTCTATGGATTGCGCACTACTGGCGGAACCCAGGGAGTGGGTCGTGCAACGACAGAGGCCGTCGTGTCCGCTTCCATTTGGATCTTCTTCGTCACCTTTCTGATTGATAAGGTCTTCGTCAACTTATAAATCATGTCAGAGGATCTCAGCCCGCTCGTCGAATTTAAGAATGTCAGCCTCCGCTTTAATGGTACGTGGGCGTTAAAGAATGTCTCGTTGACCCTTAATCCTGGTGAAACCCGCATCATTTTCGGATCAGCTGGTAGCGGGAAGACCACTCTATTGAAGGCGGTAATCGGTCTTATCTGCGTCGATGAAGGGGAGATTCGACTATTCGGAAAAGACATCAGTTCGTTGAGTGAACAGCAGCTTTACACTCTGAGGAGCCGCGCAGGATTTGTCTTTCAAGAGGGCGGACTCTTCGACTCGCTCACTATTGGTGAAAATGTAGAGTACCCGCTAGACAACCAGCAGGCAGCCAAGAGCGGCGAAAAGCAAGCGACGTTCGAGAGAGACAACGAGAAGAAAGTCCGTGAGACGCTTCGCTTCGTCGAGCTTGAGCAGACATTCAATCAGTTTCCAAGTGAAGTGTCCGGAGGCATGCGGCGTCGCGTCGGCATCGCCCGTGCGGTCGTGACAGAACCGCCATTGGTGCTTTACGATTCGCCGACTGCGGGGCTCGATCCTATCACGGCCAATCTGATCATGGCATTGCTTTCGAAGGAACGCGATACTCACAATACAGCGTCGCTTATCGTTACCCATCGCTATCAGGATGGAGAGTTGATGGCGAACTTTCGCTATAACGCCGAAAAAGAGGAACTCGAGCCCATTCGGGAGGGTGAGAGCGAGAGTGCGAGCCGCACGAAATTCATAGTGATGAAGGAAGGAGAGGTGGTCTTCTTCGGCAGCCGTCAGGAACTCGAATCATCAAAAGACGAGTACGTCAGGAAGTTCATCAGACACGAAGAAAACAATGCCCGCTAAAGATAAAGTCAATCTTGCTCAACTCAGAGTCGGTATTCTGGCCATCGTCGCTCTTGCCTGTATCACGCTCGTCGTTTTCCTCTTGACGGGCAGTTCAAGCTGGTTCAAAAAGGAGGTTCCGCTGCAACTATACACCTCCGATGCGGCAGGTCTTACAACTGGTGCGCCCGTTCGCATTAACGGAATTCCAGCTGGAAAGGTTAAAGGCGTCCAACTCTCAGGCGAGAATAACCCGCAACGTATTATTCGAGTCGACTTGGTAGTCGATCAAGAGATGCAGAAGCAGATTCCGGTAGATTCCATTGCCTCTATCTCTTCCGATAACCTTTTAGGCAGCACTAAGTTTGTCGAGATCAACAAGGGGATCAAACCTGAGACGATCCAGGCTGACGCTACCATCAGGTCGGCAGATACTCGTCAGTTCGACCAACTCGTTCAGCAGGGTTATGGTGTTCTCGATTCGCTGCAGGCGATTTTGGGCAAGGTCCAGGACATTGTTGGTCAGGTAGAAGTAGGAAAGGGAACGATCGGTAAACTGCTGGTGGACGAGACGCTATACAACAACCTGCAGCAGACTGTTGCCCAGGTTCAGTTACTTTCCACAACGTTGAATTCAAGAACCGGCACCATCGGTCATCTAATTAACGACGACCAGCTGTACACTCAGTTCCAAGCTGTTATTACGCGAGTCGATCAGATTACTGCCGACCTTCAGGCCGGCAGGGGGAGTGGGGGGATGCTCCTGAAAGATCCTAAACTTTACAATGACCTTGACAACTCGATTGATCAGATTAACGTGATGCTTACTAAGCTGAACAAGGGCCAGGGAACTGCCGGCCAGCTTCTTAACGATGACAAGATAGCCCGCCAACTGTCTGCGACGCTGGACAAAACAAATCTGGTCATCGACAAGCTGAATTCCGGGCAGGGCACAGTGGGTCAGCTTCTGGTAAATCCGCAGCTGTACGACGAAGCAACCGGGACCACTCGTGAACTTCATCAATTGCTGCAAGATTTCCGAGCGAATCCAAAGAAGTTCCTCTCTATCAAGCTGCATATTTTTTAGCTTTGAAGCAGCTCATCATTAACGGTGACGATTTTGGATTTACGAAGGATGTAAATGCCGGGATCGTGCATGCTCATCGTCAAGGTGTGTTGACCTCGACCACTTTGATGGCAAACGGCGATGCGTTTGATGACGCAGTTCGCCTGGCACGAGAGACGCCAACGCTTGATGTCGGCTGCCACCTGGTGCTTATACAAGGGAAAGCGTTGACT
>CAXTMN010000024.1:415-51605 GCA_964245395.1 uncultured Bryobacteraceae bacterium | reverse complement strand
GGCAGCAAGGGTGCAGTAGATACCATCACCCGCGTTCTAGCCAAGGAACTCGGTCCGAGGAAGATTCGAGTCAACGCCGTTAATCCTGGGTCGACGTTGACGGAAGGTGTGCGGGCGGCGGGTATCGCGGGGTCAGACATGGAAAAGATGTTCATCGCTCAGACTCCGCTGGGCCGAATGGGCCAGCCCGACGATATCGCCGACGTAGTCGCCTTCCTAGCTTCAGAAGACGCCCGCTGGATCACCGGATCGCTTCTCCAAGTCGGCGGGGGCCTGCGCTGATCCTGATTAGACCGTAGCGCTTCCGGTTGTTGCATTCTCGTGCTTGGTAGCCAGACCGTTTGTCGTGTACCGTACACTCAGCGAGTTGCGAGCGGCTTATCTAACACAATCCGCCTAGAAAAGTAGCGGAAGCACGATTTTCTTATATCGCAAGATAAATTTTTTGTATAGTATTCAGGAAGGCTTCTGCAAACATGAGGCTGAATACGTTCACAGGAGATTGATCATTGCGCCGCTACTCTTCTTTGCTGCTCCTTGCGCTTGGCGCTTTAGGGGCTTTGCCAGTTCTCGCCGAGTCCTCAGTTTATATAAATGCCGGAGGCGGCTCTTATACCGATGCCGCGACTAATACAACCTGGTCTGCCGACGTCGACAGCAACGGCGGCTGGCCTTACAGTTCCACGACATCTATCAGCAATACTTCGCTCGCAGGTCTGTATCAGACTCAACGCATCAACAGCTCCGGAGCTTTGATATACAACGTTCCGGTGACCAACGGAAATTACACGGTTATCTTGCGCTTTGCAGAACTATGGTTCACCGGATCCGGATCAAGAATCTTCAATGTTTTGGTGAACGGGGCCCAGGTGCAGCAAAACCTGGACGTTGTCGCTGCTGCGGGAGGCAGGTTTATTGCTTACAACATACAAGTCCCTGTGACCGTAACCAACGGAAGCGTCAACATCGATCTTCAACCGGTCAGAGACAACCCGATGATCAGCGGAATCGATATCTTTCCTGCTGTTAATGCCAACGCCGTACAGCTGCATCCGGGAGATAACGTGCAACAGAAAGTGGCAGCGCAACCGGTCGGCACGTCTTTTTATTTCAACCCGGGCACTTACAACAATCAAAGTATCGTTCCCAAGGATGGTGATACGTTTCAGGCAGCTTCCGGGACCGTGCTGAACGGCTCGCGTAATTTAAGTGGATCTTTTATCCAAAACAATGGCTTGTGGTACGCCTACGATGCAGATCCCGAGGCGCCCACCAATGGAATCTGCGATAGCACGCATCCTGGGTGTATTTATCCTGAAGAACTCTACCTGAATGACGTTCAACTGCGTCACGTAACAAGCTCATCCAATTTGCAGCCCGGATCATGGTTCTTTGATTATGGTAACCACCAAGTCGTTATGGCTGACAATCCAAGCGGGCAAAAAGTGGAAGTGAGCCTGACACCGAGCGCATTCTCGGGCTCCGCTGCAAATGTTTCTATTTCAGGGATGAGAGTGGAGAAATATGCAAATCCCATCCAGTTCGGCGCCATCGGAGGCCAGTACGCCGGCCCGGGTTGGATCATTACGAATGTAGAAGTCCGGCTAAACCATGGGTCGGGCGTCCAGGTTGGCTCTTCCAGTCAGGTATTAAACAGCTACTTGCATAACAATGGCTCTATCGGCGTTGGAACTGCAGGCACGACAAACGTTCTCGTCCAGCACAATGAACTTTCCTTCAACAACAGTTCTGGATTTGCTCACGATTTTGAGTCGGGCGGCGGGAAGTTCTCTCGAACGACAGGTCTGGTCGTGCGCAATAACTATGCTCATGATAATTACGGACCAGGCTTTTGGACCGATACCGACAATCAGAACACTTTGTACGAGGATAATTTCTTCTTCAATAATCAAGACAGCGGGATCGAACATGAACTCAGCTTCTCGGCAGTAATCCGGAATAATGTGTTCAGCAACAACGGAATTACTAAGTTTGTCTGGTTATGGGGATGCCAGTTTACGGTGCAAAACTCCCAGAACGTTGAAGCATACGGAAACACCATCAACGTAGCCGATGGCTACGGGAATGGGATGGGCATTATCAATCAGAATCGAGGATCCGGTCAGTACGGCCCCTATGTCTCGCAAAACAACTACATCCATGACAATGACGTGACATTTCAGCCCGGCTCTACAGGTCTGACAGGGTTTGCAGCAGACTATAACCAAGCTTGGTTTTTTTCGAGCGCGAATAACCTCTACAACAGCAACCACTATCACCTGAGTAACGTCGCCTCGCCTATATTTCAGGGGAATGGGTCACTAACCTGGGCCCAATTTCAAGGCATTGGTCAAGAGAGCAGTGGAAGCATTGATTCAGCTGTAAAAGCCCCCCCGGCTGTCACTTGGCAATAGTGAGAAGTGGAACAGAGAGAGCGAACTCACCCGGAGAGAACGCTCTCTCGTTTGTATGGTCTGGGACAAAGGTGACACTGGAGCATCGCGGAAGTGGTGTCGTGGAGTTCATAACGGCTCTTTTGGACGGACGAAACCAGCTCATCAAAGAAGTTGCCGAACGCGCTCGCATTGCTGAGTAATCACGCTGCTGACAAAATGGGTAAAGCCTTCAGCCGATTAAGAGTTTAGATAGAACTATGTACCCTGTTAGGAACCAGAAACGGGCAGTCCTGGAAACACGAAAGTTGTAGTACAAGGAAGAATCTTCCCAAAATCGCCGAGATAGAGTACATGAGCCTTTGAAAGGTTTAGTACCAGTCTGGGGGCGTTCTATAGGACAACGAGAGCTGGCCATGTTATCAAGAAAGAGTCTCTCTGCGGCCTTTTATGGTCTGGCACAAGGATTTCACCTTGATCTGTTTTCTAAATTCCCGGTAGGTACGTGCCAACTCTCTCTCAAGCCTCTGTTTCCGGTTTGAATGCGCAGACCAAACTAGGCATCGTTCGCTCTTGGCCTAAGTCGGTTCGAATCTATTTATACTGTTCAGCCTTATTCTTTTTCTCCTATGCGGCATTCGGGAAGGGCTTCGCTTATATGGGGATCCCGCCTGTTTATGTGGGAGAGTTGTTGCTACTCTTCAGCATCTTCACAACGTTAGGGTCAGGTCAGCTTTTCGCCTTATTTACCCGACCGCTCGGGTGGCTGCTAGCTTGTTTCCTCGTTTGGGAGCTATCGTGCACTCTTCCCTACCTGGAGACCTACGGAATTGATGCGGCCCGTGATTCGGTGACATGGCTGTATTCGCTATTCGCGATCTGCCTTGCCGCGGTCGTAATCCGGTATGCAGGCTCGATTTCAGTGATCGTAAGTTTCTACGCCCGCTTTGGCAGTGCATTCGTCATTGTCGGAACGGCTTGCGCAATCTTATATGCCTGTATTCCGGATCATCTCCCGACTTGGCCCGGAACCGATGTTACGTTTCCCAATACAAAATGCCCCGATCTTTGCGTTCACCTGACGGGCGTGATCTGTTTTCTCCTGGTAGGGTTTGTCGAAAAGAAAAACTGGTGGCTCATCCCCGGCCTGATTGCGTTCTTACTAGGTCTTTCGCTAAGCCGGGGAGGCGGAGTTTCGGTTATTGCAGGATCTTTCGTTATCCTTCTTCTCTATCCACGAAGTAAGAGACTGTTCCTTGTTTTTAGTTCGATCTTCCTGGTTGTTGATGTCCACATGAAAGTCGGGGATCAGCGAAGAGAGGTATCAAGTCAACAATTGGTGCGAAATCTTGCAAGTGTTTTGGGCGAAAAATCCGACGAGAACCTCGATGGGACCAAGGAGTGGCGGATTGAATGGTGGAATCGGATTATTGAATACACCATTCACGGCCCCTATTTCTGGACAGGCAAGGGTTTTGGAGTCAATTTGACCCTGGCCGATGGGATGGAGAGAAATGAGAACGAGTTTCTCGGTCTGCGCAGTCCGCATAACTCGCATCTGACGTTTCTGGCCCGTTCCGGAGTTCCTGGATTTGCTCTCTGGGTTTGGCTGCAAATGGCCTGGCTAGGGACGATGCTGCTCGCACATTATCGGGCGCGTGTATCTCGACAGGCTACCTGGGCGGCTCTCTTCGCCTGGATCCTGGCCTACTGGCTGTCGTTCATGGTCAACGCCGCTTTTGACGTGGCCTTCGAGGGTCCAGTCACCGGGATTCCGTTTTGGATGCTTTGGGGATTTGGATGGGGTAGCTCGATCATCTTTACGAAACAGCGATTTTCAAGCCAAGATCGGCTGCGACGATTAGCCTATTGAGAACACGCGCGCCGGACTTCTGTAAGATGCGCGATCCAGCCGCTACTGGTGCTGACCCAGCGACCCCGAATGCTGCGAAACTTTCCATTGATCGATTCGAGCTGCGATGCTAAGCCATATGGCTCTTGTCGCCCGGGAACCGGAACTTCTGACGCTACAGCGGAACAAATGGGTTCCGAACAACGAGGAACTGCCGGTGCTGCTCTACTTAGCCGTTTTGGATAGCGGCGAGGGAGACCCCGCTTCGGCGTTTGAGTCGGCTTTCCATCGGAATGGCTGGCCGGCACAGTGGCGCGACGGCGTTTACGATTTCCACCATTACCACTCAACTGCGCATGAGGTACTGGGATTTGCCCAAGGGGAAGCCCGCATCATGCTGGGTGGTGAGAACGGGCATGAGATTCATGTGCATGCGGGCGATGTTGCGGTGTTGCCCACCGGTACGGGCCATTGCCGGATTCGGGCAAGCGGCGATTTCCTGGTGGTGGGCGCTTACCCGCCAGATCAGACCTTCGACATATGCCGGCATGCTCCTTCAGAGGCTGACATGCGGCGCATGAAGCGCCTGCCCTTTCCCCATACGGATCCGGTCAGCGGAGCCGGTGGACCGCTCACCAGAGTGTGGCGTCCGGTGCGCTGATGATCAGACTGCGGGAACGAGTACTTCTTCCTCCCGGTCTTCGGCAGGAACGTGGGCCGGCCGCTTCGGCATCTCGGCAACATGAAGCTGATGCAGCTTGCGATACGTGGGGCTCGAATGCCAGAGTTCTTCGTGTGTGCCCACCGCCTCGATAGCTCCTCCGGCAAAGACTACAACCAGATCGGCCTTGCGAACGGTGGAGAGGCGATGGGCAATGATGAAGCACGTCCGGTTGCGGATGAGCTTCTCCAGCGCCCCTTGGATCAGGCGCTCGCTTTCATTGTCGAGAGCACTGGTGGCCTCGTCGAGAATCAGGATGTTCGGGTCGCGGACAATGGCCCGGGCGATACCGATCCTCTGGCGTTCCCCGCCAGAGAGACGCAGGCCACGTTCACCCACTGATGTGTCGTAACCGTCGGCACAGCGCTCGATAAAATCATGAGCCTGGGCCATGCGCGCCGCACGTTCTACGGCAGCAGGCGCGACATCGCTGCCGTACCCAATGTTGTCGAGAATGCTTCGGGAGAACAGGTCGACTTCCTGGGGCACAACGGCGATTTGCTCGCGCAGACTCTGCTGGGTAATATCGCGCAGATCTCTTCCGCCGATGAGGATACTGCCCGTTTGGGGGTCGTAGAGGCGCTGGAGGAGATTCATCAGCGTGCTTTTCCCAGAGCCCCTGGGCCCGATCAGGGCCACCGTGGATCCAGCGGGAACTGTGAAGCTGACCTCACGAAGAGTTGTGTCCTCGCAACCTTGATAAGAGAATCCGACATTTCGAAATTCGACTGACTGTCCCACCGCCGGTAAGTGTTTTGCACCAGAAGCGTCCTGAATAGTCGGCTTTTCATCGAGGATTTGGAACAAGCGTTCGGCGCGCGACAGGTTGCGGCGAAGCTTCGGAAGAATGATTGAGAGCTGCGAGATGGGCCCGTAGACCATGTCCTGGAGAGCGATGAAAAGAACGTACTCACCGACGGTGCAGCGATGAGTCAGAACGAGGTAGCCGCCCAAAGTGATGACACCCACGCGGCCGGCTGTGGAAATGAAGCTCTGTACATTTTCGATGAGCGCCCAGAGGCGTTCGCCGCGAAAGTGATGCTCGCGAGCGATTCCCATCAGGCGCAGCTGAGTGCGGGCCTCCGGACCTTCCTGGCAGAACTTCTTAACCAGGCGGACATTGCTGGCAATATCGTAAGACTCTTTGGTAACGGTTTCGAAGGCCTGGCTGACCTTCGTTTCGAGTTTCTGCATGCGGCTGGAGAGCCGGCCAACGGCAAGAACGTAGATCGGCAACGGGAGGAACACGATGGTGGCGATCAAGGGGTTCTTCGCGACCAGCGAGATCAGGACACCGACGAGGACCAGAAGTGGCGGGAGAAGATTCTGGCCAAAGATTTCAGAGAGAACGATAAAGGTGGCCGTGCCCCCGCGGTCGAGCGAGCCGATGACTTCGCCCGTGTTGATCCGGCTGTGGTACTCGGTGTCGAGGCGCAAAAAATTTGCAAATGCCTCGTTCTTTACCTTGTCTTCGCACTTCGACGCGGTGAGGAAGAGCCGGTAATTGTAAAAGGAACGCAGGACACGGGTCACTGCTGTAACGGCAAAGATGGCGGCCGCAGCTTCAGCAAGTCTTCGGAGTGAACCGTGAAAGCCATCCAGAGGCGAACCGGCGCCCTGCCGCTGAACCGATTGGATGATTCCGTCGATCAGGCCGCGCGTAATAAAAGGGACGACAATGTCGAGCGCTGCGGCAATTGTGATCAGCAGACCCAGAGCTGCAACACTGCCGCGGTGGCGACCCAGGAGGCGCATGACTCTCCAACCCAGCCATGGGGTGGAGGGAAAAGTTGCGCCATTTACTTCTGAGAGACCCATGAATACAGAGACAGTAAGGCGTGTCTGGGACTTTTCTCAGGCAAGGTGTCGATTATTCGCTCCCATGGATCAACACGGCCCAGGGCAGGGCAGGGGAGCGGTACCATAGACGTTTTTGTACTGGTCAAACAGGTCTATGTCGAATCACTTTTCCAGACGTTCACTCGGTAAGAAGGTGGCAGGCGTCGCGATCGGATCGGCAAGCTTGCCGTTGGCGGGTGCCTTGATGTCGCCCAGGGCGGAAGCGCAAGGCACCGCGCAACCTAGCTTTTACAAGTTCCCAGAGGGCTTCCTATGGGGCTGTGCGACGGCGGCTTATCAAGTGGAGGGAGCGGCGAAAGAGGACGGACGCGGGCCCTCTATCTGGGACAAGTTTTCCCACATTCCCGGGAAGGTTTTCGAGAATCAGACCGGCGATGTTGCCGACGACGATTACCATCGCTACAAAGAAGATGTTCAGCTGTTGAAAAATCTCGGATGCAAGATCTACCGCTTTTCGGCATCCTGGCCGCGCGTCTTTCCGGAGGGAACAGGAAAGCCGAATGCGAAAGGCGTAGATTTCTACCAGCGCCTGGTGGACGAGTTGCTGGCAAACGGCATTCAGCCATTTTGCACCCTGTTCCACTGGGATCTTCCGCAGGCTTTGCAGGACCGTTTCGGCGGTTGGGAATCGAGAGAGACATCCAAAGCATTTGGCGAATACGCAGGCTACTTCGCCAGCCAACTGTCGGACCGTATCCAGCACTTTTTCACGATGAACGAGTTTGCGTCGTTTACCGATCTCGGCTATCGCACCGGCACTTTTGCGCCGGGACTGAAACTGCCTCCTAAGCAGGTCAATCAAGTGAGACACAACGCCGTACTAGGTCACGGCATGGCAGTTCAGGCGATTCGGGCAAACGCAAAGAGAGGAACAAAGATCGGGGTGGCTGAGAACTTCAGCAGCGGTATCCCGGCGATTGAGGCTGAGCCGCACATCAAAGCAAGTTCACAAGCCACGCGCGTGCTGAACGCGATGTTTTTGACCGTGATCATGGAAGGCAAATACGTGGACGAATATCTTCAGGAGCAAGGGGCAAACGCTCCGGTGTTTACGCCGGAAGATCTGAAAACGATAGCAAGTCCGCTCGATTTTATGGGGATCAATATCTACACGCCAACCTATGTGATGGCGGATGAATCGGCCCGCGGATTCAAAGTAATTAAAAAGCCGTCGTCCTATCCGCATATGCTGTCGTCCTGGCTCGACATCGGCCCGGAAGCGCTGTACTGGGGACCTCGTCACGTTGCTGAGATCTGGGGCATCAAAGAGCTTTACGTTACGGAGAACGGGTGTTCATCCACGGACGTGCTGACTTCGGACGGTCAGGTCTACGACACCGATCGTGTGATGTACTTGCGCAACTATCTGACGAAATTGCAGCGCGCCGTGGCCGAGGGGTGGCCGGTGCGGGGCTATTTCCTGTGGAGCCTGATGGACAACTTTGAGTGGGCGGATGGATACAGCCTGCGCTTCGGGATCCACTACGTAGACTTCAAAACACAGAAGCGCTACCCGAAGCTGAGCGCACACTTCTACAAGGAAGTAATCGCACGAAACGCCGTCGTGTGAACTGGTTTTTCCGGGAAGGCTTCACAGTTTCGAAAAGCAAATGAGCACGGTGTCGGCGGTAATCCCAACCTGGAATCGAGCGGATCTGCTGAGCTCGATTCTGACCAGCCTGAACGGGCAAACGCGGAAACCGGATCAGATTGTGGTGGTCGACAACGGCAGTACGGACAGTTCGCGCATGGTTGCGGAAAACTTTGGTGCAAACCTCGTGAGCTTTCCGGAGAACCGCGGGTTTGCCGTCGCGGTGAACGAGGGCATTGCCCGGTCGCAGGGAGACTGGGTGCTGATCATTAATAACGATGTCGTTCTCGAGCAGGACTGGCTCGCCTGCCTGCTCGCCACTGCGGAAGGGGAAGGCGCATCGTTTGCAGCGGGTAAACTTGTGCGTCCGGACGGCAGCAACCAGATCGACGGCAGTTGGGATCTGATTTCACGAGCCGCTTATGCCTGGCGGTGCGGGTACGGGAAGATGGACAGCGTTGTTTGGTCGACGCGCCGGAAAATTGCTTTTGCTCCCATGACCGCAGCTCTCTTTCGGCGCAGCGTGTTTGAAGAGATCGGCGGCCTCGAAACTCGCTTCGAATCGTATTACGAAGATGTCGATTTCGGACTGCGGTGCGCGCTGGCAGGTCTCGAAGGCGTTTATGAGCCGGCTGCGATAGCCACCCATATGAGCAAAACGACCTTGGGAAAGGCGAGCAACCGCGTTTACTTTCTGACTGCGCGTAATCAGATCCTGATTTTGGCCAAGTACTATTCAGCAGCGACGCTTCTGCGCTTTGGCTGGCCCGTGCTGGTTGGGCAAATGCTGGCGCTGCTGGCAGCGGCGCGGCAGCGTAATCTGAGGGCAGCAATTCGCGGCAAATGGGCCGGGCTTCGACTGTGGCGAGCTTTCCGGCGCCTGGCGAACGGCCCTGAGACGAGCCGGGCACAGGTCGAGGCGATGTTTTCAGATAGCGAACGCGAGATCCGCCGATTACAGGAACAAGTTGGCTTCGACCCGTACTGGCGACTCTACTTTATGCTAGTGAGGGTCGGTTGACGAGCGGATTAGTTTCGGTCACGATTGTCACCTATAACAGCTCCCGGTATATTGAACGATGCCTCCGGTTCCTGTTCGAGCAGGATTATCCGGCGATGGAGATCATCGTGGTGGACAATGCATCCGGAGATGGAACGCCGGAGATATTGCACCGGTTTCAATCTCGGATCGCTGTCGTATGTAATCAGCAGAACAAGGGATTCGCAGGAGGCCAGAACCAGGCCATTGCCCTGACCAGTGGCGAATGGGTGTTGGTTCTGAATCCGGATGTTCGCCTGACTCCGAACTTTTTGACGAATGCCATGGCCGCAGGACGGCTGGCCCCTGAGATCGGAAGCGTATCGGGAAAATTGAGGGCCATGCAGCCGAGCTTCGAGATCCCGACGGAGCAGATTCTCGATTCGACTGGTATTCATTTCACCCCCAGCCTGAGACACTTCGATCGTGGCAGCAAGCAACGGGACGACGGCCAGTACGAAAAGGCGGAGTACGTCTTTGGAGTGACGGGCGCAGCGGCGTTTTACCGGCGAACGATGATCGAAGACGTATCGATCAACGGCGAATTCTTTGACGATGATTTTTTTGCCTATCGCGAAGATGCAGATCTCTCCTGGAGAGCGCAGTTGCTCGGGTGGAAATGCGTGTATACGCCGCATGCACTGGCTTATCACGTGCGCAGCGTGCTGCCGGCAAACCGGCGATCGGTGCCCGCTCTGGTCAACATGCACTCGGTGAAAAACCGATTTCTGATGCGCGTTAAGAACGTAACCGGGCCCTTGTATTGGTGCCATTTTTGGGCTATCACCGGCCGCGATCTGATGGTGGTGGCCGGTTGCCTTCTTCGTGAGTGGCCGTCGCTCCGGGCATTTTCGCTTGTACTCAAGTTGTTCGGCCGCACCTGGTCGAAGCGCCGCGAGATTATGCGGCGGCGGCGGGTGAGCGAGGGGTACCTGGCGGCCTGGTTCCAGGCCGTTCCCGCGCGGTTTGAGGCAGCGGAGTTGGCCGTGCAGCTGTCTCCTTCCAAGGAACTGAAGCGCTAATGCGCATTGCGCTGCTGGGAACACGAGGCATCCCGGCGAATTATGGTGGCTTTGAAACCTTTGCCGAAGAGCTCTCGGCCAGACTGGCCGAACGAGGGCACGAAGTTACCGTATATTGTCGCGAGAAACACAACGGGCAGAGCTATCGCGGCGTACGGCTTCGCTACCTTCCGACGTGGCGTCATAAATACTTTGACACCCTGGCCCACACCGCCTTATCGACAGTCGACCTGCTTCTCCGCCGTTTCGATGCTGTGCTCTACTGCAACGCTGCCAACGCGGTGTTTACGATTTGGCCTCGCCTGCTGATGATGCCCACCGCTCTCAATGTGGACGGGCTGGAAAGGCGCCGTAAGAAGTGGAATCGGCTGGCGAAAACCTGGTATCTGATATCGGAATGGCTGGCCACCTGGTGCCCGACGGCGGTCGTTACCGACGCAGCTAAAATTCGCGACTATTATCTGGCGCGCTACGGCAAGACCTCGCGGTTCATACCTTATGGAGCCGAGATTGGCAAACTGGCGCAGATGGACGTGCTGGAGACTTTGGGATTGATTTCTGGCCAGTATGTTCTCTACGTAAGCCGCATGGAGCCGGAGAACAATGCGCTCGCCGTTCGACAGGCTTTCGAGAAGGTGAAGACCGATCAGAAATTGGTGATGGTCGGCGATGCGCCTTACGCTGCAGACTATATCGAGCAGGTCAGGAACACAAGCGACGCCAGAATCCTTTTCCCGGGGGGAATCTATGGAGAGGGTTATCATCAGCTGCAATCCCACTGCTCTGTATACGTGCAGGCAACGGAGGTGGGAGGGACCCATCCGGCGCTGATTGAGGCTATGGGGCGGGGCGCTTTGGTGCTGTACCTCGAAACGCCGGAGAGCAGCGAAGTTGCGGGCAATGCAGCCATTCCCTTCCGGGACGATCTGGTTGAGAAACTGCAATGGGCCGTCAACACAAGGGAAGATGAGAGAGATGCGTGGGGAGAGCGGGCCATGGCTCGGATCGAACTGTTTTATAGCTGGAAGGCAGTTACCGATCAGTACGAAGAATTGCTGCGGCGGATCAGTAAGAAGCTATGAGTGAGTCTCCGATCTGCCCTCCTTACCGGTCTTGGGTGGAAGTATCGCGCGCCCAGATCGCCGCGAACTTTCAGGCAATCAGACATGTTGTTGGGCCAGGTGTGGAAGTGATGCCGGTAGTAAAAGCCGATGCCTACCGCCACGGCGCCATTGAGGTTTCGCGTACGCTGGAGAGCGAAGGCGCGCGCTGGCTCGCGGTCACCAGCACCGAAGAAGGAGTGGCCCTGCGTGATGCGGGAATCGCTGCGCGCATTCTGGTGATGGCCGACTTCCTGCCGTTCACCCGGGAAGCGATGCTGCGAGCCGGATTAACTCCAGTGATCCACTCATTCGAGGACCTGCGGGAGCTTGACGACTTAGCGAAGAGCCTCGGTTCGCGCCTGCGTTATCACTTAAAGATCGATTCTGGGATGGGACGCCTGGGCGTACGCGCTTCGGCCGAGGTGGTGGGCCAGGCAATCGTTGAAGCGAAACACACAGAGATCGAAGGTTTGATGACCCACTTCGCTTCGCCAAGAGACTATGGGAGCCATCAAACGACGGATCAGATCGAAGTCTTCGATCGCATTCTGCACGGTTTGACCGCTATGGGCATCCATCCCGCTCTGGTTCATCTGTCAAGCAGCATCCCCTTGGTTTACGGACGCCGGCAAGCCTGGCGTGGAATGGTCCGGCCGGGGCATGCGATCTATGGCTACGACTCTCCGGCACGCGGCCACGCTCCGGCAAAGATTCTGAACGTCAAGCCTGCATTGACCTGGCGGGCCACCGTGCTTTCCGTCAAGGATGTTCCGGCGGGAGCTTTAATCGGGTACGGCGGCATGTTTCGTGCACCGGAGCCGATGCGCATTGCGGTACTTGCGGCCGGGTACGCGGACGGTATTCCGCACCGCCTCTCCAATCGCGGACAGGTGATCGTGAACGGCCGCCTGGCCCCGATGATTGGAGCCGTCTCCATGGATTTGACAACGATTAACATCAGCCACGCTCCGGAACTGAAAAGTGGAGACGCGGTGACGCTGCTTGGAACCGAAGGGGACGTCACGATTGATGCACAGGACATCGCGCGCATCGCTGGAACGATCTCCTACAGTGTGCTCTGCGGGATCCACGCGCGAGTAAAAAGGATCTACGTGTAGGCGACCGTCAGCCTTGGCGGATTATATATTGGCGCTGGATGCTCTCCAGCAAGGCTACGGGCACAGATCGACATCAGGCAAATTGTTGCCCAGATCTGGCGGCAATTAAAGCGAAAGCGGAACGCACGCTCTCGCGCAAGCTGGCGAGTACAAGAAATAAGTGAACAGCTGGCCACCCAAGGCGGTCTTAGAGTTGGAACTACTGAAAGTATGATCGGTCACTTCGAGCGGATCGGGCTGGAAGAAACGCCGCGGGGTCCAAATCGTTACTTGTGCCATTTGGGCGCCCATAGCAGGATGACCAAAGAGTCGTGTAAAACCGTGCAGGAGAAAGGTCTATGCTCATCCGTTTAAGAACCACCCTTTCATTGTCCGGAGAAGAAGTCCTGGGCACAGCCAACGGACGTATAATCGGACAGATATGCCGACGCGCTGGGGCTTCTTACTGGTTGCGTCGGTCTCGTGCTTTGCTGCTACTTGGATGCCGTGTGGTCCGAAGGCGGATTCTGCTGCCTATGAGCGCTTTCTGAGTCAGGGAGAGCCCTACTCCCTTGCCACATGCGCAGATTTCGATCCGAGACATCATTTCGAAGAAACAAAGATGGATCTTGAGATGGCAACCATAGAAAGCATCAAACTAACGCTACTCGGGACCGTTGCTAAGGCTGCATTGGAAGCGGGTCTCAACGACGAAGCGAAATCCTACGCCGATCAAGCGTTTGCGCTGGCGTTCGAGGACCGCTTCAAGAACGCCGGCCCGAACACCTTTGAGTCGATGGCGGAGGGGGATGCCGTCTTCCTTGGAAACCTCGTACTTGGGCGATTAGCGCTTTTGAACGACAACGTGGAGGCTGCCGAGAAGTATTTGCTTCTTTCCGGTCGAATCACAAATGGACAGCCCACAATCTGGGGACCAAACATGACGCTGGCTCGTGAGCTCCTGAAACGCGATCGATCAAAGATTGTTCTGCAGTTTCTCGAGGAGGTGAAGCACTTTTGGCGGCCGGACTGCCATGGTCCGGAGATTGCCGAGAAATGGGCAGCGATGATACTCGCTGGCAAACTGCCGGACTATAACCTTACCTACTACTAACCACGAATCTTTATTGACTCTCTTGCCTAAGAGCTTGACAACGCTCCCGTCATAGCGGGACATTCTGTTTACATTTCGCAAATGGTTTTTGGAGTCACGGCCCCAGCGCTGGCTGCCGGTGCCTGCTGGGGCAAGACGTCGAGCCTACAAAGCTCTACAAGCTCGCATTTTCCATCAAAGAAGTCGAGGGTACAGAAGTCCTCGACTCCCGGGCCTATTCAACGCTGGTCTCAGCCGGGAACAACCGTCAATCCGCACCGCCCTGCAACGGTACACTACGGTTGAATGACTCTGGAAGAACTAGAAAGAGAGTATGTTGCGCTCCGTCAGCAAGGTGAAGCTGTGCGGAGCTATCTTTGACGCGCCGGCAAAACAGCGTCAAGTAAAAGAACTGGAAGCGGAGATCGAGAATCCGGACTTCTGGAACCAACCTGAAAAAAGCCAGCGCGTGATGCAACAGCGCAAGCGCCTGGAAGAAGCGATCCAAAGCGCCAGCCTGGTGACCGCGGCCACGTCCGACATCGACACGCTTTTCGAGTTGGGACGAGAAGGCGAGGCAGTGACCACCGAGATCGAGCGGGAGCTAAAAGCCTTCGAGATCAAGCTCGAGCAGCTCGAAACGGGAATGCTGCTCTCGGGGGAGAATGATGCCCGTGATGCCATCATCACCATTCACCCAGGTGCGGGCGGAACCGAAAGCCAGGACTGGGCCGAGATGCTGCTGCGGATGTATCTGCGCTGGGCGGAGCGGCATCGCTTCGAAGCCGTGTTGACAGATCGCCTCGAAGGAGAAGGTGCGGGTATTAAATCGGCCACAGTCGAGATTAGCGGCGAGAATATCTACGGGCAGTTGCAGGCCGAAGTGGGCGTGCACCGGCTGGTGCGCATTTCGCCCTTCGATGCCAACGCCCGGCGCCACACCTCCTTCGCTTCGGTGTTTGTCTACCCGCTGATCGACGAGGACATCAACATTGAGATCAAGCCCGACGACCTGAAAATTGACGTATTCCGGGCGAGCGGCGCGGGCGGACAGCATGTGAACCGAACCGAATCGGCGGTGCGTTTCACACATATTCCGACTGGCCTCGTCGTGCAGTGCCAGAACGAGCGATCCCAACATAAAAACAGGGCCAGCGCGATGAAGCAGATGCGCGCAAAGCTGTATGAGTACGAGATGGAGAAGAAACGTGCTGCCGACAAGAAAGTAGAGGACGCAAAACTCGAAATCAATTTCGGAAGCCAGATCCGCAGCTATGTTCTCGCGCCGTACCGGATGATCAAAGATCACCGGACAAAGCTGTCGATCGGTGATGTCGACCGGGTGCTTGATGGCGACATTGATGCCTTGCTCCATGCCTACCTGGTCTGGCGAAAAACGGGCCGCATCTCGGGCGACACGTCGACCGAAGATTTGCCGGATTAAGGCGGCTGGTCAATGAAATCTGGACCCAGCGATGCGGACCTGGATCGAGCAGCTGAAGTCATTCGGCAGGGCGGACTCGTGGCGTTCCCGACCGAAACGGTCTACGGATTGGGTGCGAACGCCCTTGACGCAGCAGCCGTGGCCAAAATCTTCGCGGTCAAAGAGCGACCCTGGGCAAGTCCGCTCATTGTGCACGTCGCCGACGAGGGCATGGCTCGCGCGATCACAGCGGAATGGCCGAACCTCGCTCGACAATTGACCGCCCGGTTCTGGCCGGGACCGCTTACGCTCGTCCTACGCAAGGCGGCGATGGTACCGGACGTGGTCACGGCCGGACTGGACACTGTGGGGGTGCGCATGCCCTCCCATCCGGTCGCGTTAGAACTGATTCGGCGCGCAGGCGTTCCGCTCGCTGCACCCAGTGCGAATCTCTTTTCGGAAATCTCACCGACCACAGCCGGGCACGTGCGGCAGAGCCTGGGCGGGCGCGTCGAACTGATCCTCGATGCCGGACCCACGGAAATCGGCATCGAGTCGACCGTTGTTTCGCTGCGACGCAATCCACCCACCCTGCTGCGGCCGGGCATGATCACGGCCGCTGACCTGGAAGGGGTGAGCGGAGTCCAGTGGGTTCGAGAGCTGGATGTGCCACACGTGCCGGAGTCGCCTGGCATGCACCCCCGGCACTATGCTCCACGCACGCCGTTTTTCGTATTGGAGCCCGGCTCAGCAGTGCCGCCCGGCACAGGACGCCTCATCGAGATGCCCTCCGATCGTCGCGAATATGCCGCGCGTCTTTACAGTAAATTGCGCTCAGCAGATCGGGAGGGCTGGGCGTGGCTGGCCGTCCGCAGGCCTCCAGCAGGCTCTGAATGGGACGGAATCATAGACCGGCTCACACGCGCCTGTTGCCCTGAGTAGCCGTCGCTAGGCGTGCGCCAGCTGAAAGGCTTTCTGATGGTCTTTCAAAAACTGTTCCAGGCCCTTTTCCGTTAAAGGATGATGGAACAACTGCTCTAACGTTTTTAGAGTCATCGTGCCGATATGTGCGCCTGCCTTTGCCGCCTGTATGACGTGCAACGGCCCGCGAATCGAGGCAGCCAATACCTGGGTCTTGTAGCCGTAATTCTTATAGATGGTCACGATATCGGCAATCAGGTCGACGCCGGGCCAACCGATATCATCGACGCGCCCAATAAACGGACTCACAATGTAGGCTCCCGCCTTGGCGGCCATCAAAGCTTGCGCTGCGCTAAAGCAGAGGGTGACGTTCGTCCGGATCCCTTCTTTCTCGAGCGCGGAGACCGCGATGATACCTTCCTGAATCAGCGGAATTTTGACGATGATGTTCCGGTGCACTTTCGCCAGGCGTCGAGCTTCGTCGATTATCTCTTTCGCAGTGAGTGAGACAACTTCAGCGCTGATCTCTCCGTCGATAAGATCGCAAATTTTCCGGATCTGCTCTTCGATAGCCACGCCTTCCGTCGCAATGAGTGACGGGTTGGTGGTGACGCCATCGATAATGCCCCAGGCAGCGACCTTCTTGACTTCTTCCAGATTGGCTGTATCGAGAAAGAACTTCAATCTTGCACCTCCATGGCTACAAACCAAACACTTGCGAGCCACGGTAAAAGCGTGCGCGCGAAGCGGCTAGCGCTTCTTCGTCGATGGTAACAGGACAGCGCGGTTCGAAAAGAGGCCGGCAGCGCCCCGTCCTTTTATAATCAGGTACGATGCTGGAACTGTCAGCGGCAGCAAGACAACTGGCTGCTCTTCCGAACATCACCGTGGCGCTCGAGGCGCCCCTTGCGTGTCACACCCGGTTTGGGATCGGCGGTCCGGCAGCGGTGCTCTGCCGCAGCTCAGACCAGAGTGCCTTTGCCTGTGCCCTCCGGCTGGTGAAAGCTTCACAGTTGCCGGGCATGGTGCTCGGTGGCGGATCGAATCTGGTCGTTGCGGATCGAGGATTTGCGGGCATCGTTCTGCAATTTACCGGTAGCAGGATCGAGCGGCAAGGCGACACGCTGAGAGCCGAAGCGGGCGCCTTGTTGCAGGACGTAGTCGATACGAGCATCGCATGCGGATTGGAAGGGATCGAGACGATGACCGGCATCCCGGGCAATGTGGGAGGCGCCGTGTATGGGAACGCGGGCGCGTACGGCCATTCCCTACAGGAAGTCATCCAGCAGGTCAGCTTCACGGAAGGAGAAGCGGTCAGGCACTTCAGCAAAAGGGAGTGCCAGTTCGCTTACCGCGAGAGTATCTTCAAAGAGCGGAAAGAGTGGGTCATCTTATCCGCTGATCTGCTTTTCCGGGACGGTGACCCGGCCGCTCTCAAGAAAACCGCCGGCGAGATTCGTACGGTTCGCGATGCAAAATATCCGCCCAGCATGAAGTGTGCCGGGAGCATATTTAAGAATGTTTTCCTGGCGGACCTGCCCCAGACCGTTCAGGCAATCGTTCCTCCTGTTTTAGTGCGAGATGGAAAGATACCATCGGCCTGGTTTCTGGAACAGACCGGCGTTAAGGGCCTGCGCCGGGGTGATATTCAGGTGGCGGCCTATCACGCGAATCTGATTTACAACGATGGCGCGGGTACAGCAGCGGACCTGACCTGGGTCATCGAAGAATTGAAACGGCGAGTGCGTGACCAGTTTGGATTCGAGCTTCAGGAGGAAGTCCAGTATGTGGGGTTTAACGAAGCGGGTAAGCCGCTGTAGCCAGGCGCTGGGGATCGCGGCCGGGTTGGCGGTAATCGCCAGCTTTCCGTTGCTGGCGCCTGCCCAAAACAGCATCACGCTGATCCTCCACAACGGGAAAATCTGGACGGTGAATCCAGCACAAGTGGAAGCAGAAGCAGTGGCCATCAGCGGCAATCGCATAGTCGCGGTTGGATCGTCAGCAGAGATCCGTAAGCTGAAAGGCGATAGGACAGCGATGGTCGATCTGCAAGGCCGGCGAGTGTTGCCGGGCTTCAACGATGCCCATGTTCACTTCCTGCGCGGCGGCATGGATCTAACCGGCCCTCAATTGCGTTATGCGAGAAGCCAGAATGAGTTTCGGAACACCATAGCCAAATTTGCCAGGCACCTGCCCACGGGACGTTGGATCACCGGGGGCAACTGGGACCACGAGAACTGGACTCCGGCGCAACTGCCCGGCAAAGAGCTGATCGATCCCGTGACACGCGATTGGCCTGTCTTCATTAGCCGCCTGGACGGGCACATGGCGCTCGCGAACTCGGTTGCTTTGAAGCTGGCCGGCGTCGACCGGAACACCCGGGAGATGCCGGGCGGCGTGATCGTTCGGGACCGCAGCGGCAACCCCACCGGCATTTTAAAAGACGCGGCGCAGGAATTGGTAGGCCGGGTGATCCCGCCTCCGAGTAGCGACCAGATTCGTGCCGCCATCAGAGCGGCGCAGGTGTATGCGAACGCTCAAGGCGTAACGAGCGTGCAAGACATGTCGGCAATGCCCGATGTTTTTCGCGTGTACCAGTCGATGCTGCGGGATGGGGAACTGCGCGTACGGATCTCGGGACATCAGCCGCTGACTGCCTGGAAGCGCTTAGCCGATGTGGGGGTGGCTGCGGATTTTGGAAACGAGTATCTGCACCTGGGCGGAGTAAAAGGGTTTGCGGATGGATCACTCGGGTCAACGACGGCTTTGCTTTATCAGCCCTATCTCGATTCTCCGGGAACAAGCGGCATCGCGAGCGCGGAACTGGCCGATCCGGACCAGATGTGGCGCAATATAAGAGACGCCGATGCGGCAGGGCTGCAAATCGCCGTGCATGCGATCGGAGACCGCGCGAACGACATGATCCTGGGGATGTATTCGCGGCTCGAACGCGAACATGGAGTGCGCGATCGCCGTCTCCGCATCGAGCATGCCCAGCACTTGACCGCAGCGAGCATCCCTCATTTTGCTGAGTATCAGGTGATCGCGTCGATGCAACCATACCACTGCATCGATGATGGGCGCTGGGCGGAGAAGCGCATCGGGCCTGAGCGCGCCAAGACTACTTATGCCTTTCGTTCTTTGATCGACTCCGGCGCGACACTCGCCTTCGGATCCGATTGGTTTGTCGCTCCGATGAGCCCGCTCATGGGCATTTATGCTGCCGTTACGCGCAGAACTCTCGACGGCAAACATCCTGAGGGATGGGTTCCCGGGCAAAAGATCACCGTCGCCGAAGCAGTGCGAGCGTACACGATGGGCTCGGCTTTTGCGAGTTTCGAAGAGAAGCTGAAGGGTTCAATTGAACCCGGCAAGCTGGCGGATCTGGTTGTCTTAAGCGATGACATTCTCACCATCGATCCGGTGAAGATTGCGGATGTGAAGCCGTACGCGACGATCTTCGACGGAAAGCTGATCGGAAGCGAGGATCCGTATCCGTTCTCGACCCGGCTGCCGAGCGGGTTGATTTTGCGGTGAAGCAGTTTATCCGGCCAGCAACTGGCTGGCTACTAGACGAGCGGCCCGCTGGCTAATCAGGTCCGCCACTTTGGTCAGCAGCTCAGGCAGATCTTGCGGTTCGATCAAAACTGCGTGTTCGGGAGTGGAGCGCTTATTCGGACAGGTACTCAGAATCGCGGTCGCCGGCTGATATTCCATCAGGCGGGCATGGGCCAGCACCTCAATTCCGGCTTCCGGCGACTCGGTTTGGAGATCGCTCACCACCAGTTCGTAGGGATGTTGATCCAGCATGTCGATGCCCTCGGCCGTCGTCTCTGCCGAATCGACCCGGTAACCACCCGCCTCCAGCACGACTTTCAAAGTGAGACGAGAGGCAGGATTTGTATCGACCAGCAGTACTCTGGCTAGTTGCAGATCTGTCCGGACCGGCACAGAACTCGCTGGAGGAGAATCGGGCAATTCCGGCCGATCCTGGAACTTGGTTGCCATAGAGCGCTTTGCGCAGCTACAGTCTAAACGAAAATCGGCTTTCGGCCTATAGGGATGTTACGGAGTTTGGTTATCCGCAGCAAAAACGCGAGCGAAAATGAGATCGACGTTCGTCAGCTGGCGATCGAGCGAGAAAGCCCGGTCCCGTTGCTCTGCCGATAAGCGCGCCCGGATCCGCTCATCGCCCTCGATGGCGGCTCGAAAGTCTCCCTCGGTCTCCCAGCTCTGCATCGCGTGCTCCTGCACGATACGGTAAGCGTCCTCGCGCAGCATGCCCGATTCCGCCAAATCGAGCAGCAGTTGGCCGGAAAAGATCAATCCGCGCGTGAGGTCCACGTTGCGGCGCATGCGTTCTATATTGACGCGTAACCCAGAGATCAGCCAGGTCGTCTTCGCGAGCAGATAGTCGATCAGAATCGTGGAGTCGGGCAGAATTACCCTCTCCACCGAAGAGTGGGAAATATCGCGCTCGTGCCATAAAGGCACGTTCTCAAAGGCCGCTTGTGCATTCGCACGGACGACGCGTGCGAGTCCGCAGATCTGCTCGCAAGTTACCGGGTTGCGCTTATGAGGCATGGCCGAGGAACCTTTTTGTCCCGGCGCGAAGGGCTCTTCGGCTTCGCGCACTTCGGTGCGTTGCAGATGCCGGATCTCGAGAGCGATCTTGTCCAGGCTGGACGCGATGCCGGCCAGCGTCGCCAGGTAATGAGCATGGAGGTCACGCGGCAAAACCTGTGAGGTGATCGGCGCTGCCCGCAAACCAAGGCGAGCGCAAATCCGCTCCTCCCCTTCGAGACTGATATGGGCCAGAGTGCCGACCGCGCCTGAAAGCTTTCCGACGCGCATCTCCTCCGCTGCCTCAGCAAAACGCCTACGGTGACGCTCGAGCTCGTCCCACCAGATCGCCAGCTTGAGCCCAAAGGTGATCGGCTCGGCATGAATACCGTGCGTCCGGCCGATCTGGATGGCGTGTTTATGCTCGACTGCCCGGCGCTTCAGCGAGTCCCCCAGGTGAGCCAGCGCCGCCAAGATCAGTTTCGACGCTTCTTTGATCTGCAGCGCTTGCGCGGTATCGACGACATCGTTCGAAGTGAGCCCATAATGCAGCCAGCGCGAAGCATCACTGGCGCCTTGCCCCTGCATCATCTCGACGACAGCCGTCGTGAAGGCAATCACATCGTGGCGGGTCTCGCGTTCGATCTCCGCAATCCGCTGCAGATTGAACCCGGCGTGTTCCCGCAAAGCGCGAGCCGCCTCGACGGGAACTTCGCCCATTTCGGCCAGGGTTTCGGCCGCGGCCAGCTCCACTTCCAGCCAGCATTCGTACTTGTGCCGGTCACTCCAGACAGTGCCCATTTCCGGGCGCGTATAACGGGCTATCATGACAGGATACTATTGTGAGCTAGACGTGGGATGCAGGCGCCGAAAATGCTTAGTAGCAGAAAACTTCGGACTGCAATCCCGGCTCAGCAACGACCAGTTTGGTGAAGAGCGTCCGGCCTTTCAGGGCGCGGCAAGCCAGGTTGCGGACCAGTTCCGGATGATTATTATGTTCGCTAATATGACCGAGGATCAGGGTCGACACCCGGGTATCCAGATCCCGCGCGACAAAGTCGGCCGTTACCTCATTCGACAGATGCCCGCGCCGGCTCATCACCCGTTGTTTCACCGACCAGGGGTACGGCCCGACCCGCAACATCTCCAGATCGTGGTTTGATTCAAGCATCAGCAAGTCAGTCCCGCGCAGATGAACCCGCAAAGAATCGGTTATGTAGCCCAGATCGGTCGCCAATGCCACCTTGATTCCCTGCGCGCAGAGGGTAAAGCCGACCGGATCGGCCGCATCGTGCGGAATCGTGAAACTGGCTATGTCAAAATCGCCAATCGAGAATGAACACCCGGCCTGGAAACACTCCCGTACCGGTCCGTTCTCGCCCCACTCGATAAACTCGGCGCTACCGTGAGTCAAGTAAACTGGAATTCGTTCATTACCCGCCTTCGCCACCGGACAAAGACCGGAAGTATGATCGCAGTGCTCGTGAGTCACCAGAATGGCTGTGAGAGCGGCGATATCCTCCCCAATTGCGGCCAGGCGCCTGGTCACTTCGCGGCGGCTTAACCCAGCGTCGATCAGGATGCGCGTTCGCTCGGTCGCAATAAAGGCTGAGTTTCCGGCACTGCTGCTCGCCAGAATGCATACTTTGACGATAGGAACTCCCCTTTCCCCGGGCGTTGCGTCTGTCCGGTCAACCTGTCCATTCAGCTATGATCACTACAGTTACCACCCCAACGAGTAGTTTCCTGTTTCATATCGGTTATAGCAGGTTCCCGAACATTTCCCCCAATTTTGTTTGGACCTCCTGTAAGTCGATCTCTTTCCTACAATAGTGAGACGAATGAAAGCCCGTGTCTACGTAACTATGAAGCGTACTGTGCTCGATCCGCAAGGGCAAACCGTTTGCTCCGCCCTGAACGGATTAGGCCATACGGAAGTCACAGCAGTCCGTCAGGGGAAGTACTTTGAGCTGGAATTAAGCGATGAAGTTTTGCCCGTCGATGCCGTTAAGGCAGTTGAGGAGATGGCCCGGGATGTCCTTTCGAACGGAGTTATTGAAGATTACCGGGTCGAGATTTTGAATTGAGATTACCGAAATTATGTGTGGAATTGTAGGTTATGTCGGCATGCAGGATGCCGTGCCCATTATTGTCGATGGGCTTCGCCGTCTTGAATACCGTGGTTACGACTCAGCTGGGGTAGCTGTATTGTCGGATGCGAACTGCCTCGAGGTCCGGCGTGCTCCGGGCAAGCTGCGTAATTTGGAAGAGGCGATCCGCAATCAGCCTCTCTCGGGTTCCTACGGAGTCGGTCATACCCGCTGGGCCACGCATGGCCGCCCGACCGAAGAAAATGCTCACCCGCACCGCGACTGCAAAGGGGAGATCGTGGTTGTCCATAACGGCATTGTCGAGAACTATCTCGCTCTCCGCAAACAGCTAACCGCTGAGGGACATATTTTCAAGACCGAAACGGACACCGAAGTCGTGGCGCATCTGGTGGAAAAATATTTCACCGGTGGTCGCCTTGAAGACGCTGTTCGCCGCGCCATTAAGGACATTTCGGGAGTCTTTGCGCTCAGCGTGATCGCCAGTACTGATCCCCAGAAGATTGTCGCTGCGCGCTCCGGGCCCCCGGTAGTTGTCGGGCTGGGCCAAGGCGAATGTTTCGTCGCCTCCGATGTTCCGGCAATCCTGAGCCATACCCGTGACATGTACTTCCTGAACGATGGTGATGTGGCCATTCTGACTCCGGACGGCGTCACCTTGACGGATTTTGAAGGCAAGTGCGTTCGCCGCCAGGTTTCGCATATCCTGTGGGACCCCATTATGGCCGAAAAGGGCGGCTATAAGCATTTCATGCTCAAGGAGATCTTTGAGCAGCCTCGCGCCGTAAAGGACACCATGGTCGGCCGTGTGGGCCTGGAGAGCGGCCGCGTTTTCCTGGAGGAAATAGAGATCTCCGAGGCCGATTTGAAGGCCGTTCGGCAGGTGAAAATTGTCGCCTGCGGGACCAGCTGGCACGCTGCTCTGGCCGGAAAATTCTTCATTGAGCGTCTCGCTCGCGTGCCCGTCGAAGTGGATTATGGAAGCGAGTTCCGCTATCGCGATCCCATCATTCTGCCCAATACCCTGACGGTCGTCATCTCTCAGTCAGGTGAAACAGCCGACACTCTCGCGGCCTTACGCGAAGCCAAGAGCAAAGGTTCACAGACCCTGGCCATCTGTAATGTGGTCGGTTCGATGATTACGCGTGAAGCATCAGGAACGCTGCTCACTCATGCCGGACCGGAAATCGGGGTCGCCTCGACCAAAGCATTCACCTCGCAGCTGACCGCGCTTCTCATCTTCGGTATGTATCTCGGCCAGGTGCGCGGCACTCTTAACTCGAAAGATTCCTGCAATCTAGTCCAGGAACTAGCGCATATTCCCGGCAAGCTGGAGCAAGTCCTGGCCGCTTCCGACATCTACGAAGACTTAGTACGAAATCTTTCCAAGGCACAGGATTTTCTTTATCTCGGACGCGGCGTCCACTTCCCGATCGCGCTCGAAGGGGCTCTCAAACTTAAGGAAATCTCCTATATCCACGCCGAAGGCTACCCGGCGGGCGAGATGAAGCATGGGCCGAATGCGCTCATTGATGAAAACCTGCCAGTAGTGGTTTTGGCCACTCGCGATCCGGAGTCCGAAGAAAGCCGGGTTCATTATGAAAAGACGCTGTCAAATATTCAGGAAGTGAAGGCGCGAAGCGGAGTGGTGGTCGCGATCGCCTGCGAAGGAGACGAGGAGGTGGCTAAGATGGCCGACCACCTGATTACCATTCCGGTCACCCGTGAACTGCTCCTTCCGCTGCTTGAGATGATTCCGCTCCAGCTGCTTGCCTATCACATTGCTGTGCGTCGCGGTTGTGATGTGGATCAGCCTCGTAACCTGGCCAAATCGGTAACTGTCGAATAGGATATGTAAGTCTTCTTACTCTTAATTCGTGAGTGCATCCTCATCCATCTGCCGGTCTATATCGTACCGGTGAAGTGGCGCGACAGGCTTCTTTCCATAAACCAGGACAGCAATATCATGAAAATGCGACCAAGATCGGCCATAAAGCCGTCCGGTCTTTGGCGACAATCGAACACGAATTAACCTTGGTTAAGCGGCTGAAGCACCTCAGCACAATCTGCTGGTCGCCCGTGCTTAAACGGCATCAGGCGGAGATTGAACGCTGGAAACGCCAGCTCGTCTCTGAGTTGAGCAGAAAACGAAAGCGCGACACTGGTTCAAGTGGTAACGAACACGTCGATCACCGTCGCGACTCGGGGCAAGGGCCTGTATCCCTTTACCAAAATCGTGGAGAAATGGCTATCGGAGCAGTCGGCAGCTAACGGCCTTTTCACCGCCTTTATCCAACACACCTCCTGCTCGCTGGTCATTCAGGAGAACGCGGACCCGGATGTCACGCTCGATATGCGCGACTTTTTCGAGCGACTCGTCCCGGAGGAGGGCAAAGGATACCGCCACAAGGCCGAGGGGCCGGATGACATGACCTCGCACATCCGCTCGGCTCTCACCGGGTCCAGTTTTTCGATTCCTTTCATTGAACGCCGGCTCACCCTCGGCATCTGGCAGGGACTTTATGTTTTTGAGCACCGCGCCCACCCTCATCAGCGGAAAGTTGTTCTCCAGTTGCTTGGGGAGTGAAGCTGATCGGGCGAAGGACCGCAGATTCGGGCCTATTGGACCATCCGCCGCTGCTTCCGTAAGAAGGCCGGCGTCTCGTAATCGTCCAGCACCGGCGCGTCCTCCACCGGTTCTTCACCGGGTGGTTCCTCGGCTAGCAAGCCGATCACCGGCTCCGGCTCCGGTTGGGGTATCGTCACCGGAGCAGCCGGCTCAAATACGCTATTGGCCGCAAACGGAAAATGAGGACTCCGCCGATCGATCTCGGGGAGAGAGGCGCGCTCGAACCCGGTGGCAATGACGGTAATCTTCACGTGGCCGCCCATCGTTTCGTCCAGCACCACCCCAAAGTTAATTTGTACGTCGTCGTTCTCCGTCGCGGCCCGGATCAGATTGCAGGCTTCGTTCACCTCGTGAATCGCCAACTGGCTGGAAGCGGTGATGTTAATCAACACACCCCGGGCGCCCAGAACGCCGCCTTCTTCCATAAGGGGGCTACTAATGGCCTGCCGCGCCGCTTCCACCGGTGCTCTTTCACCGGATGCGGCAGCGGTCCCCATCATGGCGTACCCCATGCCGGCCATGATCGTCCGAATGTCGGAGAAATCCCGGTTAATCAGGCCTGGGGTGGTGATAATATCTCCGATTCCCTGCACTGCCTGCCGCAATACATCGTCTGCCAGGCGGAACGATTCGAAGAAACTGGTTCCCGGGGGCGCCAGACTGAGCAGCTTTTCATTGGGAATGGTGATGACCGTGTCACAGCTGGCGGCCAGTTCGGCCAGACCGCGCTCGGCCTGCTTCATCCGCCGCGGCCCTTCAAAGGCGAATGGCTTAGTGACCACAGCCACCGTTAGTGCATTTAGCTCCTTGGCCAGCGAGGCCACAACGGGAGCGGCACCGGTCCCGGTGCCACCTCCGAGTCCCGCCGTGACAAACACCATATCGGCGCCTTCCAGGATTTCTATAATCTGTTCTGTGTCTTCCAGCGCGGCTTGCCGTCCGATGGACGGATCGGCGCCTGCGCCCAGACCGCCTGTCAGCTTTTTTCCCAACGTGAGCTTATTCGCTACCGGCGAGGCCGCCAAAGCCTGCTTGTCGGTATTCAGAATGTAATACTCAATGCCCCCGAGCCCTTCCTGCAACATGCGGGTAACCGCGTTTGAGCCGCCACCGCCGACTCCCACCACCTTGATGCGAGTGCCCCGCTGAGACTCCTCTTCCATCAGGAACTTCAAATCATCGTCCATAGTTTGCCCACCCTTATCAGACACCCTTATTTCAGAACCAGACCCACCAGGCCCGGTGCCGCCCGCTTCCACTCCCGCTTGAGCCGCAAGCGCCCCGCATACATCGCCAGCCCCGCCGCTGTTGTCCAAGTCGGGTTATCAAGCTCCTGCGGCCAAGCCTCAATGCCCACCGCTAACCCGTTGCGCGCCTGGCAATCCAGGATGCGTTCTGCAACATCGCACATTCCCGGCAAACGCGCTCCGCCGCCCGTCAAAATTGCGCCTTCGAGCAGAGACTGCTCCATGCCCACGCGCAGCACTTCGGCGTACACCCGCTCAAAGATTTCTTCCGCACGCGCTTCGAGAATTTCATTCAGCTGCTGCCGGGAAGCCTCGCGCATGCCCCGCCCTTCTGCCGAGGGAATCTCGATCAGGCCGCTATCGGAACTGGTCCCCGTGATCGCGCATCCATACTCCTTTTTGAGATTCTCGGCGTCTTCGTAGTTGACTTTAAGGAGCCAGGAGACATCCCGTGTCATATGGTCGCCCGCCACCGGAATCGCTACTGCGAGTAGCAGAGCATCGCCGTCGTACACCGCCAGATGAGTCGATTGAGCACCGATGTCGATCACTGCTACCCCACGCGCCCGATCTTCCGGCAGCACCGCCGCATACCCTGCCGCAATTCCCTCGAAGATCGATTCGTCTACTGCCAGATGGGCCTGATGAACTGCTGCGATCAGCGCCGCGTGATCCTGCATCGAAGCCGTTACCACGTGGACGTTCGCCTCCAGGCGCGCACAGGACATGCCTTTTGGATTGCGATAACCAGCTCTGCCGTCCAGCGTGAAATCCTGCGGGCAGATCTGCAGTACCTGACGATCCTCTTCGAGCCGTACACGCGCTCCAAGCTCCACCGCGTAACGCAGATCATCTGCCTCGATGTCCCGACGCCGGCCAAACTCGTACAGACCCCGGCTGTTGACTCCCGACACCGATCCACCCATGCCGATCACCGCCGAATCCGGCGACACCTGCGCCCGCAACTCGGCTTCATGCAGGGCAAAGCGAATGCTCTGCGCCAGCGCTTCGGGATCCGATAGCCGCGACCGGCTCCAGGCTTGCACTGGCGCCTCGCCGTAGCCCAAAAACTTCAGAGAATTTTCCTGAAGCATGCAAATCACCACGCGTGTTGTGGTGGCGCCGAGATCCAGCCCCACCGTCAGCTTCGCCTTACTGGCCATGCCCCTCCTCTCCTGCTGCCGTAATCACCCCATCCACCCGCAAATCGAGCGTGGCCGCGTCCGGCCGCTTGGCCCGAATCTCCCGGAAGCTCGCCAGGAAATTCTGCAGCCGTTCCGGGTAGTTCTCGTCGCCCAGCATCAGGTTCACGACCGTGTTGTCCACATGCTCAGCCACGATCAGGTTGTTCGGGTCGGCGACATTTATCTCCGATATCTGCCCTGCCAGGGTCCCCACCTCTTTCAGCATGCTCAAGACCCGGTGAACGCGGGCCCGGCGATCTTCGAGGGCTTCCTCCTCGCGAACTCCCGTGATCACCGGTAAGGTAAACTGAGCCGCCACTTTCGGCCGCAGAATGAACCCGTCCCTGTCAATTAGGGCGAACCGCGACATCCCCTCTTTTGCACCCGGCCTTAAACGAACGAACGCCACCGGACTCCGCTCCTCGATCCGCACCTTTATCGTTTTCGGCCAAATCTTCGAGACCGTAGCGCTCTCCACCCAATCGATCGCCAGAAGCTGTCTCCGGCGTTCTTGAATCGGCGTGAGATAAAGACTTCGCCCGAAATCTTCCGCGAAGACATGACGGATCTGGGAAGCCGACGCATAGTGTAGTCCCTCCACAATAAAATTCGGGCTCTGCCCGCTCAATTCATCCGCCTCCGCAACACGGAAACGGTCATCTTTAATCAAGAACTCTTCCAGACGATGCCAGGCGAAGAGCGCGCTCACCATCAGCAGAATGCCTGCTATCAACCAGAGAAGGAAGCGCCCCAAATGCAAGCCAGCGAAAAACGGGGACGACGATGGTGGGGAAGCGATCTGGGTGGTGCGCGCCATCAGCTCCACTCTCGCAAGCGCTCCAGGATCTTCTCGGCTGCCAGTGAAACATTCCCCGCTCCGAGCGTAATGATCAGATCTCCCGGCTGGGCCGCTTTCGCAATCGCTTCCACTCCCTCGTCCAGGCTCGACACATACTGCGCCGAGCGGTGA
The DNA here is from genome assembly GCA_964245395.1 of uncultured Bryobacteraceae bacterium. Classification (GTDB taxonomy): domain Bacteria; phylum Acidobacteriota; class Terriglobia; order Bryobacterales; family Bryobacteraceae; genus Bog-105. The sequence continues at coordinate 22,789 of CAXTMN010000024.1, read as the reverse complement.
CCGTAGGAGCGAATGGCCTCGAGCAGCGACTTGGCCGTCACTCCCTCAATAGCTTCTTCTGACGCTGCGTAGATGTCCAGAAGAAACAAACTGTCCGCTTCGTGAAACGCTGTCCCGAACTCGTCAAGCAGGTGCTTGGTGCGTGAAAACCGATGCGGCTGAAAGAGCACGTGAATGCGTCCGTACGGGGACAGCTTTGCCGCGGCTAGTGTCGCTTTCACTTCCGTTGGATGATGCCCGTAATCATCGACCACAGTGATCGTGCGCTCGACGCCCCGAATCGAGAAGCGACGGTCTACGCCGCTGAAGCTTTCTAACCCTTCTTTGATCTTTGCGGGCGCAACTTCCATTTCGAGCGCTACACCTATAGCCGCCGTTGCATTGAGCACATTGTGCACTCCGGGGACGTTCAGCCGGAATGTGCCCAGATCGCCATTACGCGCCTGCTTGACCGAGAACTCGCTGCCGGGGCCCGAGAGCGTCAGCGCGTAAATCTGTAAATCGACTTGCGCCGACCGGCCGTAGGTTATTGTGCGGCGGCGAATCGCCGGAAAAATCTGCTGGATGTTCTCGTCTTCCATACACAGCACGGCGGCCCCATAAAAAGGGACTTTATTGATGAATTCGGTGAACGCCTGCCGGATCTCGTCGATCGACGCGTAATGATCCAGGTGCTCGCGATCGATGTTGGTTACCACCGCCACAATCGGGGCCAGCTTCAGAAACGAGCCATCGCTCTCATCAGACTCCACCACCAGCAGACTGCTTTTGCCGACACGTGCGTTCGACCCGTGCATGCCCACCACGCGGCCGCCTACGACCACCGTTGGATCCAGGTCCGCCGCGTTCAGGACACTGGCCACCATTGAAGTCGTGGTCGTCTTGCCATGACTTCCCGCAATCGCAATCCCGAACTTCAAGCGCATCAGTTCGGCCAGCAGTTCCCCGCGCGGAATCACCGGAATCTGTAAGCGCCGTGCTTCAGCTACTTCCGGGTTCTTGCTATCAAGAGCAGAGGTTACTACCACGGCCTTCGCACCCGTGACATTTTCCGCACGGTGTCCAATCTGAATCGCGGCGCCCGCTTTCGCTAAACGGTCGGTGATCGGGCTCGACTTCAGGTCTGAGCCGGAAACTTCATATCCCAGAGTGAGCAGCACCTCCGCGATCCCGCTCATCCCAATGCCCCCGATTCCCACGAAGTGCACGTGTTGGGGCTTAAAAAACATTCTTCACAGGTATTGTTCCGGCTTTCTCCCCGTGTGTCAATGGGAGAAGCGGCTTCTTTCGTACTCTGCTTCTCATTTTGGGTTCTTCCGGGCTGCTGCTTGTTCAAGCACATCAGCTGCCCGTACAGCCGCACCCGGCTTGGCAAAGGTCCTGACGTTCCGCCGCATCGCCGCGAGGGTGTCCGGGTCGGTTCGCAACCGCTCCACTTCGGCGAACAACTTCTGACCGTTCATCTCTCCGTCAAGCACCATGCCTGCTGCGCCCGCGTGGACGAGAGCTTCGGCGTTCCGCCGCTGATGATCGTCTGCTGCGAAGGGAAACGGCACCAGCAGCGCCGGCATGCCCGCTGCCGCAATCTCATTGACCGCACCGGCGCCGGCCCGTCCCACCACCAAGTCGGCGCCGGCAAACGCCTCGCTCATACGATCGATGAACGGTACGACCTCGCCGTCCACTCCTGCGCTGGCAAACTCTCGTGACAGATCGGCATACTCCGCCGTGCCTGTCTGGTGAATAATCCGCACTGCCGACCCGTTTGCCCGGAACAGCGGCCAGCTTTCCCGCGCGGCCCGGTTCAACGTTCGCGAGCCCCGGCTGCCCCCCGTGATCAGCACCGTAAACACACCGGCACGCTTCGGCTCAAGAGCGAAGAACTCCGGTCGAACCGGGAGCCCGGTCATTTCCGCCCGATCCGATGGGAACCATTTCCGCGTTTCCTCAAACCCCAGCAGCGCGCAATACACGTGGCGTGCAATCTTTCTGTTGGCGATGCCCGGGACAGCATTCGGCTCCATCACGACCAGTGGAATCCGCCGGATCAGCGCGGCGATGGCCACCGGCCCCGCCACAAATCCGCCGGTACTGAACACCGCCGCTGGACGAAACCGTCCGAGGATCGTCAGCGCTGCAGCGAGGCCTAACGGCAGCTGCCATCCCGTTTGCAACTGCTTCCGCCAGCCCACCCGATTGAGTCCGCCGCTGCGGATGAATTCCATGCCGTAACCCGCTTCCGGTACCAGACGCGACTCCATGCCCTCCCTGGTTCCGATAAACAGCAAGCGGTGGCCTCGCTCCCGCAGCACTTGCGCAACAGCCAGCGCCGGAATCACGTGCCCCCCGGTCCCGCCTCCAGTGATTGCAAAGGAAAACGGCATGCCTTCAATTAGAATTCCAATCCAACGCCGCCTGCTCTAAGCAGCATGCTCGCTCACGCTGAGCAACATGCCCATCAGCAGCAGCGTGCTCAGCAACGAACTGCCGCCATAGCTGATGAACGGCAGCGGAATTCCCTTATTGGGAAGCAGGTCGAGCACGACACTCATGTTGATCAAAGCCTGCACGACCACACAAACGGTCACACTCAAGGCGAGGTAACGGCCAAAGTTGTCGCCAGCGCGGTAATACGTCCGCAGTCCGCGCCACAGCACCACCACAAACCCGATCACCATCAGCCCGCATCCCACCAGTCCGGTCTCTTCGCCAATTACGCCAAAGATAAAATCGGTATGCGCTTCCGGCAGATACAACATTTTCTGCTTGCTCTGCATCAGGCCTGCGCCCAAAAATCCTCCCGACCCAACCGCGATCTTGGCCTGACGCTGCTGATAACCGGGATCGCTGGTCGACGCGGTTTTCTTGGCATATTGCAGAATCCGATTGCCCGGATCGATCTTCGCCAGCAGCGTATGATTCTTGTCGACAAAGTCAATTGCGCGCGCCAGCCGGTACGGCTTCATGAAAATAAATCCGGCGCCCAGCAACACGCCCAGAGCGCCGCAAACAATAAGATATTAGTAATCAACTCCCGCCACAAACATGACGGCAACCGTGGTGGTCACCAGCACCACAGCCGTGCCTAGATCAGCAACGGCCACCGCCAGCGCCAGCACCGAGATCGAAATTGCCAGAGGCCCTAACGTGTGCCGGCCATTGATTGCGCCCAGCCGCCGGCAAAGAAAAAAAGCCAGGAACAAAGCAATGGCCGGTTTGGCGAGTTCCGAAGGCTGCAGGGAGAAGGGACCGGCCTTCAACCAGCGATGGCTTCCACTGTCAGTGACATACACGACCAGCAGCAGAGTCAGAATGATGCCTAATGCCGCAAACGCCAGCCGCGGGTCGTTCCACCGCCGGTAATCCTGCTTCATGCAATACAGCAGAACAATCACCGACGCCGCTGCCCAGCCCAACTGCCGCAAAAAGAAGTAGGTGCTCGCCACGTGATACTTCAGCTCCGCAATCATTGATGACGAGCTGTACACCATCACCAGGCCGAAAAACACCAGCACCAGCACCGTCAAAAATAAGATCCAATCCGTTTTTAACCGTTGCGCCATTTACTTAAAACAAATCCTTCACTAATTGTTTGAACGCCCGACCTCGCTCTTCGTAGCTCTGAAATTGATCGAAGCTCGCGCAAGCCGGAGCGAGAAGCACCGTATCTCCTCTTGCCGCATGCTCCCGCGCATACGCAGTTGCCCCAGCCAGCGTGCCACAATCTATCAGCGAAATCGCGCCTGACAGCGCTTGCCGAATCAAGGGCGCAGCGGCATACGGATAGGGCGGCGGCGCACCAATCAAAAGAACACCTCGCGCTTTTTGCGCCAACGGGTCCCGCAGCGGCGAGTAATCGCTGCCCTTGTCCTTGCCCCCGAGGATGATCCACAGCCCTCCCTCGAACGCCTCAATCGCCTTCAATGTTGCGTCCACATTGGTCGCCTTCGAATCATTGAAGTAGTCGACTTCATCAAGTTGCCGGACAAACTCAATGCGGTGCTCCACGCCGGGAAATGTCTCCACCGCTGCTGCAATCCGGTCAGCCGGCGCTCCTGCCAGGTGTGCGATGAGCCACGCCGCCATCACGTTCTCGACATTGTGCAAACCGCGCAGAGGAATCTGCGACCGGTGGAGGACTGGCTGGCCGTTCCATAGCAGTTGAGCGCCGCTCAACCACAGGCCCGATGGCACCGGCTGCAAAGAGCTGAACCAACTCACTGTGCCCGCTGTTCGCTTCGCATATTCGCGGCAGCTCGGATCGTCGAAGTTCAGGACTGCCGAGTCTTCGGCTTGCTGCGTCTCAAAGAGCCGGCCTTTGGCCCCTGCATAGTTCTCAAACGTATGATGCCGGTCAAGATGGTCAGGCGTGACGTTCAGACAAGCGGCGACGGCCGCTCGAAAATGCCTGATGGTCTCCAGCTGAAAACTCGACAACTCCAGCACATTCCACCGCTCTGCGCTTGAAGAGGCGACCAGCGAAGTCACTGCGGTACCGATGTTGCCGCCTACCTGACAATCGATCTCGCATTCACTTAGCAAGTGCCCGACCAGCGCCGTCGTGGTGGTCTTTCCATTTGAACCTGTAATCCCGATCGTGCGCCCCCGCAAGAAGTACGACGCCAGTTCCACTTCGCCGATCACCGGAATGCCTCGTGCACGAGCCGCGGCAATCTCGGGGAGATCCAAGGGCACTGCTGGCGAAAGCACAATGAGGTCCGGTTCCCTGCCGTCGTCCGAAAAACTCTCCGCCACCTGGGGCATCACAGGTATGCCCATCCGATCGAAATCCGCGCGTTCGTCAGGGCCCAGCGCTTGCGCATCCAACACACGGACACGCGCACCTTGCCCCACCAGCAACCCGGCCGCCGCCTTTCCCGAGCGTTTCCCTCCAATCACCACGACGTATCGACCGCGTACGTTCAAGACTTCCCTGCCTATCTCAGCTTGAGCGTCGTCAGCGCAAACAGCGCCATCACAAACCCGGCAATCCAGAACCGGGCAATCACCTTCGACTCCGGCCACCCCAGCGCCTCAAAGTGGTGGTGGATGGGGGCCATCTTGAAAATCCGTTTCCCCCCACGCAGCTTGTAGCTGCCCACCTGCAAAATCACTGAAAGCGCTTCGATCACGAAGATCCCGCCAATGAAAATCAATAGGATTTCCTGCTTGATCAACACCGCCACAATTCCCAAGCCGCCGCCCAATGCAAGCGACCCGACATCGCCCATAAACACCTGTGCGGGATGGCAGTTGTACCAAAGGAATCCCAGGCTGGCGCCCATCATGGACGCGCAAAAGACGGTCAACTCCTGTGACCGCGGCAGGTGAGCTAAGTCCAGGTACTGGGAAAACTGAGCATGGCTGGAGACATAGGTCAACACGGTCATTGCGCCCGACGCAATAATCATCAGCCCGATCGCTAATCCGTCTAATCCATCTGTCAAATTGACCGCGTTCGACGATCCCACCATCACAAACACAATGAAAAAATAGAACAGAATAAAAGCCAGTGGATACGTCCAGAAACTCCGGGTCAGCGAGTCGATCAGCAGATCGAATTTCAGTTGCTTGAAAAACGGCACGTTGATCACGGTCGAGTAGGCCTGGTTCGCATGGAGCAGCAGGAGAAAGAACGCAATCAACATCGCGCACGCTACCTGCAGCCAGAACTTCTGGCGGGCCGTCAGCCCGAGATTCCGCTTCTTGGTCAATTTGGCATAGTCATCGATAAAACCGATCGCACCGAAGCCGAGCAGCCCGAGAAGGGCAATCCAGATATAGCCGTTTCTCAGATCGGCCCACAACAACGTGGGCGCCACAATCGCCATCACAATCAGCAAGCCGCCCATGGTCGGAGTGCCTGCCTTTTTGAAGTGCGACTGCGGACCTTCCTGGCGGATGTGCTGCCCGAAACTTAACTCCTGCAGCTTACGAATCATCCAAGGTCCCATCGCCAGCGCAATGGCCAGGGCAGTCAAGCTCGCGAGGGCAACGCGAGTGGTTATATAGCTAAACGCGTGGAACCCGTGAAAGTATTTCTGCAGGACTTGAACGAACAGCCAATAAAGCATCTATAGCGTCATTGTTTCCGACCGTAGCCAAACGATTTGAGTACGCGCCTTGCCACTTCTCGATCATCGAACGGGATCGGACCGTCTCTCAGAATCTGATACGTTTCGTGTCCTTTGCCGGCCAGGATAATAATGTCGCCCGCGTCTGCCTTGCCGATGGCCAGGCGAATCGCACGTTCCCGGTCAGGTTCAGCGGCGTGCGGAGTATCAAAGCGGCTGAGCCCCACCATCGCGTCGTTCATGATCGAAAGCGGATCTTCGCTGCGCGGATTGTCCGACGTGAGAATTACATAATCACTCAATTCACCCGCTGCACTGCCCATCAGCGGCCGCTTGGAGCGATCGCGATCTCCGCCGCATCCGAAAACCGTAATCACCCGTTTGGGGTTCAATCTGCGCGCTACAGAAATCACATTGCGCAGCGCATCGTCTGTGTGCGCGTAATCCACAATCACCATGAACGGTTGCCCTTCTTCGACCCGCTCAAACCGGCCCGGTACTCTCGTCAACTGCCTCAGTCCTTTCTCAATCTGCTCGGGAGTCAAGTCGTAGGTCAGCGCCGTGGCATAGGCCAGCAGGATGTTATAGACATTAATTCGCCCTACCAGTCTCGACTCCACGCGAAAATCCCGCTCGCCACCGGTCACGGCGAAGCGCAATCCTTCAAACCCCGATTCGATCCCGGTCGCCTGGAGCCAGCGGTCGCTGCGGGCCCGCTCCGGAGGCTTCTGCTCAATGCCGTACCAGATCACCTCTGACTCGGGGGACACCGCAATCCGGCGTGACCCTTCGTCGTCCGCATTCAGAAGGGCAAAGCGCGGAGGAGGTCCACCGGCAGGCCGGAAAAGCTGTTGCTTGGCCTCGAAATACGCTTCCATGGTTCCGTGGTAATCCAGATGATCTCGTGTGAAGTTTGTAAATCCAGCGGTGTGAAAGTGGATAGCAAAGATGCGCCCTAAATCAAGTGCATGCGAAGACGCTTCGATGGTGGCATGCGTTCCACCCACTTCTTCCAACTCATGAAACATGCGGAAGAGATCGAGCGATTCGGGCGTGGTATTTGGGGCCGGGAGAACTCTTCCCGCCAGATGGTACTCAATCGTGCCCACCAGAGCGGTTGTTTTCCCGGCAGCCCGCAGCATCGCATCGATGAGCGAAGTGGTCGTTGTTTTGCCGTTCGTCCCAGTAATTGCCGTAATCTTCAATCGCTCATCGGGCTTGTTGTAAAAGTTCCGCGACGCGGTAGCTAAGGCTTGTCTCCCATGAGTGACCAGCAGCCAGACGCCCTGGAATCCGCGGGGCGCAGGACGTTCGCTCAGTATGGCCAGCGCGCCCTTCCTGATGGCATCTTCGGCAAACTGTGCCCCGTCGGTTTTGGCGCCGGCAAAGGCAAAAAACAGAAATCCAGGTTCCACTCTTCTGCTGTCGTACGCAATTCCGCGCACTTGGTAATTAGCCGATTCAGGCGGCAGTTATCCAACGAGTGGAACTGCCTCGAGAACCCGGTTTAACTCCATACGGCCCGGCTCTTCATCGAGCGAATCTCACCTGGATGTGCGCACCCGGATTCAGCGGCGCTCCGGCCGGAGGACTCTGCCGGCGCGCCATCCCATCGCCGAACATGTCAATCTCCACCCCTTCAGAGGCCGCCTCCTGGACCACGTCTTTGACCGTCTTCCCTACGAAATCGGGAACTCTCGGGCCCTGGTATTCCGCAACCACCTGATTACCACTGCTGTCGAAAACGGCATCTCCATCCTCGCCTTCACCGGCCGCTTCCTTCATCTCTTCAGCGGTAAACGGAGTACTCAAGTCAGCGATGGCCACGTCGTTCCCATCCTTATTCTTGTCCTTTACCGACTTGTCTTTGGCCATCTGGTCTTTGGCGATCAGCGCATCGATTTCCTCCGGCACATCACGCGGAACGCCGCTTTCGCGCAGAGCTGTCTCCATGACCGAGTCGAATACGGGGCCAGCCGCCGCGCCGCCAAAGCCGGCGTTTCCCGTAGTTCCTGAAACCGTCACCACCACCACGATCTGTGGATTCGCAGACGGCGCGTACCCCAGAAATGAAGCATTGTATTTATGGGTGTAAACATGATGCGCGAAATCGTAGATTTGTGCTGTTCCGGTCTTTCCCGAAAAGGTATATCCGGGAACGTGCAAGCGCTGCGCGGTCCCTCCAGGCATGGTGACCCGGTGCATCATCATGCGCATGGTCATTACCGTTTGCGGCTTTAGTACCTGAAACGGTTCCGCCGTGGTCTTGTAATAGATTTTTTTGCTGCCCGGCGCCTGTTCCCACAGCACCAAGTGCGGGTGCACCAGAAATCCCCCGTTTGCAATCACACTGCCCAACTGAGCCAGTTGCAGCGACGTCACGCTGACCTCGTGTCCCATCGGAACCGATCCGATCGAGGTAGGCTGCCACCTCTTCAACGGACGAACCAGACCGGGCGCTTCCGCCGGCAATTCGATTCCTGTGCGATGTCCAAAGCCAAAGCGCCGGACGTACTCATACAGATTTTTGCTGCCCACCTGCATGCCAATGCGGATGGCCCCGATGTTGCTCGATTTTGCCAGAACGTCCTGCACCGTCAACGCCCCGTACGGATGCGAGTCGTGAATGACGCGGGTGAACATGGTCATTACTCCGCCCCCGCAATTGATCATGGTCAGCGGAGTTAGATTGGTGGTCTCCATAGCCGCCGAAAGTGTCACCACCTTGAACACCGACCCCGGCTCGAAGGGAGCAACAACGGCCAGATCCTCGCGTCCGACTGCCTTTTCGCCGGCATGCAATCGCTCGTTCAAGTCATACGTCGGGTAGTTTGCCAGGGCCAGCACTTCACCCGTTCGGGGATCCATCGCCACCATGCTTCCGTGATCGGCATGGTTCTTGATCACAGCATCCCGTAGAGAATCCTGCGCCAGGTGCTGCAACTCGCTGTCAATGGTCAGCGCGATGTTCTTGCCGGCTGTGGGGCTGGCCGCAGTCTCTGATTCGTAAGCCCTCTGTTTTACATCTACTTTGGTGCGCAGCAGACCAGGTTTACCGGCCAGTTCTTTGTCCAGCTTCAGTTCGACCCCTGCGGCGCCATGGTTATCACTCGTTACGTTTCCGACGATGTGAGCGGCGAGCGATCCATTAGGATAGCTGCGCAGACTGCCTTCCCGGATCTCCAGCCAATCGAGCTTCATATCGCGCAGTGTGTCCGCTTTCTCCTCAGACACATTCGGATCCGCGACAAAATAGCCGCGGTGATGTTTGGACAGCGCTGCGGCTTCGAGGTCAGCCTGCAGCCGCGTAGGATCCAGCCCTAAAATCCGACCCAGTAAGGCTGCGGCAATCTCCTTGTTGGGAATGCGGCGCGGACTAAGAACCACAAAACGCGACGCTGAGCTGATTGCCAGATAACTTCCATTGCGGTCAAGGATCGCTCCGCGAGTGGCCTCGATCGGCTCCAGCCTGTCCTGCTGCGATTCGGCCAGCTTTACATAGCGTTCGTGTGCGAACACCTGCAGATGAAATAGTTGTAGAACAACAATGAGGGCCCACCCTGACAGGATGAGCCCTAAGATTGCCAGCCGATCGGATTGCCATCCGTGCGGACTGTGGGGCGGTTCTTGCATGCTGTTACAAGCCTGCTGTCAGTTCTCAAGATCCTTATCGCGAACTAACCTCGACAACCCCGAATGGCAGCGCATTCAGCGCCTCGGTCTTCGACTTGCCGCCTTCCAAGACCTGAACCTGCTGCGGCACTGGCGCAACCATCTTCAGATTGCCGGCGAGCTTGGCCAACCGGTCGTAACTCAGCAGGGTCGCTTCCTGCAGGTCGAGCTGCGCCTGCTGCTGCTTGAGCTTGTCCTGCTCCTGCCGCAAATTCTGCAGAGTGAAACCAGCCATGGTGTTGTACGCAGTCGGGACCAGCCCCGCAATCACCAGCAACGCCGCGATGAAGCCCGTCGCGACCGAACGGCTGCGTGTACGCCGCGCTGCCGGATCGGCAGCGCGCAAAACGCTGCTGTTGTCGATCCGCTTCACAAAGAGGTAAACATCCTCATTCGCTATCGATCGCAACTTCGGCGACTCCGTGCGTGTCCAGACAGCGGGGGGCACATCCGCCAGATCTCTTGCCCCTACAAATCGATTTACAAACGTTGCTAGTGACGCCATGGCCTTCTGTTCCTTTTACAGTTGCTCCAGCGCCCGCAGTTTGGCACTGCGGGACGCCGCGTTTCCCAAGATCTCTTCCTCCGTTGGCTTGACGACATGCTTCGTCAAAATCCGCGCCGAACCCGACCGCGCCAACTCCTGGAACTTCCGCTTTACCTTGCGGTCTTCTGTCGACATGAAAGTCAGGACGACAAACCGCCCCGCTCTTTTCAACCGCTCCGGCACAATACGAAGCAGCTCGTCCAATTCCTCCAGCTCCCCATTAACCTTCAGCCTGAGGGCCATGAAGGTCTGTGTAGCCGGATGCATTCTCCCCGTTCGCGGAGCGGCCCCTTCTACCACCTCGGCCAAACGGCGGGTGGTGAGAATGGGTCGCGCGCGAACGATTGCTCTGGAGATTCTCCGCGACCTCCTTTCTTCGCCAAGTTCGTAAATCAAATTGGCGAGTGCCTCTTCAGGCAAGCTGTTCACTACATCTGCGGCCGTAAGCTCCTGACTGCGATCCATGCGCATATCCAGAGGCCCGTCTTCCATCAACGAAAATCCCCGATCTCCGCTACTCAGCTGATATCGGCTTACGCCTAAATCCGCCAGCACTCCGTCGACTTGCCCGACCGCGTTCTCTTCCAAGGCTTCGGTCAGTTGCGAAAATCTGCCTTGGTGAAACCGGATCCGCCCCGCCGAACCTGCCGTATTTACCCGAGCTACCGCCAGCGACTCCGCATCCCGATCACACGCGATTACGAATCCCTTTACCAGACGACGGGCAATCGCGCCGGCGTGACCGCCCAAACCCGCCGTCACATCGACATAGATCCCATCTGGCTGAATCGCCAGATAATCCAGCGATTCGTTCAGCATCACCGGATGGTGAGACTCCTTGCGGCCGCTCTCCCCTGACGAGACATCCGTCATGAGTCCCCTTACCGCAAACCTTTTTTGGCTAGTGCACTGACCTTTTCGCTCAGGTTCGATTTCGCCGCGCTCAAGCGATCCGCGTAGATCCTGCTTCCGAATATCTCGATGCGCTGCTTGTAACAAAGCAGGTGTACGTCGTCTTTTTCCAGCTCGAGGTCTCGACGTAGAGTGGTGGGAAGCAGCACCCGCCCCTGGCCGTCTATTTCCGTATCCTCCCCATAATGATTGGCTACAAACGCCACGTCAGCCCTCACGTCAGCGTCCTCTCCCGGTTCTTGCAGCATGGTTTCTGTTTTCTGCCAAACCGAGATCGGGTAAATTAAGGCTGTTGAGGTATCCAGGGTCGTTATAAAGACCTTTCGCTCTCCTAATGCTTCCAGATATTGAACAATTGCCGCCGGCAACTTTAGTCGACCCTTCTCGTCCACACGCCCACCGAGAGCGCCTCGCGGAGCTTCGACGGGTGGCGGGCTAAGGATCTTTCCGGCTTCGTCCACTTCAGACCACTTCCGGCCCGTTTGGACCACTGGAAAGATCCTCGCATGAGGTCTAGGGGAATGCAAGACCCTTGTTGAAGGAAAATGCTGTAAGTTGTTGGATTCGCCTTTCTTACGCCTCGTTTGAAGTACCGTACCAAAACGAAAGAGGACCTAAAGCCAAAGCTCTGATCCTCTTTTTACAAAGGGAATTTCGATGGAGAATGACGCCGCTAACGACCCACTACTCTCACATTATTTTCGACCTTGAAAACGTTGGGCACACCATTGGCGCGGATGTTAATCAAGTCTTTGTCAGCCTGGTTCGCCACAGCACCTTCCAGCATTACGTTTCCATTTTCGACAATGATGTGAATGCCCGGGAGGGCCTGATGTCCGTAGCGATCTCCAATTTGAGGATCGCCATAGATAGCACGAAACTCGGCACGCCGGATCTGGTCATCCATTGGCGATAAAGGCAACACTTTGATCTCGCTATTAACCTGAGTGACGCCTTCGATCCTCTTCACCACGTTCTGGGCATCTGACTTCAGGACCGGGTTGGTGACGGCCCCGAGCAAAGTGACTGTGGTCCCCTCAACCCGAAAGGCCAGGTCATCGAAGACCGAGTAATACGGCAGCATCACCAACTGGTGACGCACTTCCTGGATCAGGCGACTTTCCCCAGCGTCCCCTCGCGTAAAAGCATCGTTGTGATTCTTCTGCTGCGCCGAGCCGAGAAACGGAATGGCAAGAAGACTCAAGCCAGCCCATAAGGAAACCGCAATCTGTTTGTGCACAAAACCTCTTTTCAACCTTGTCCACGATGTTTCCAGACAGTGCTGCCCCGCTTGGCAACGATGCTGACTAGAAAGGTCAACACGGCGATAAAGAAGCAGAACACTGTAGGAAACAAGCGCCAATTCCAGGTGGATGCATAAGGCCAAAATGGCAGGAAAGCAATCCCGAGAAGAAGAAACACTAGCGATACCCACTTCATAGTCCGTATGCTCCGACCGATTAGAGCATGCCTGGGGGCGTGATGTTACTGCGAAGGATTACCAATTGGCTGACCCAGGGCGAGCCTCCGGTGAAAGAGCTCGAACATCAGCGCCTGGCAGAGAGAAGCCATGGCTGGATCGTAACGATAACCCTCATCGCGCAGGAACGCATGAGCGCCGTTCACTTCCACCCACTGGAAATTGGTTCCTGATTCGTCTAACCTTGCTTTTACCCGATTGCGCCCTTCCAGCGGCACATGCGGATCCTGCCTGCCCCAAATATGTAGCAGCTCCCCTTTGATCTCGGATACCCGCTGCAATGAATCGTCCTTCTTGCCCTTCCCGAGAGTGCCCGAATGAATATCGGTGGCGTAGAAGCAAACCGTGGCGAGGACATCCGGATTCATGGCGGCCCGGAACGCCAGATGGCCGCCCAGGCAAATGCCCACAACACCCAATTTGCCGTTGCAGTCCTCACGCCCCTTCAGATGGTCGAGGGCGGCACGAGCATCGGAGTCATACGATGACAGCTCCTTTCCATACTTGTGAGCATTCCCGATGTCGGCGCCAGCCTGATCATAGGCGAGCACACTGCCGGCTTGCTCCAGTTCGTGATACACCTCGGGAACCGCGACCACATAGCCCTGTCCAGCGATGGTAGCGGCCGTGCGACGAATGGGAGCAGTCACCTGAAAAATTTCAGAGAACAGCAGGACGCCCGGGTACTGGCCTTCGCTGGCCGGCCGGAAGAGGTAGGTTCGCATCGGGCCTGTGGGCGTCTGAATGTCTTCGACAACGTCATCTTTGATGGTCATGACAGAACTACGGTACTACTGGGCCCGGGGCGCCTCTTCGTAGGCGACGAGTGCCTTGCCGCTCGAAAGATTCTTCTTGCGAGCCCGGACTACCTGGCCGGGACCATACTCCCACTTCTCGGTGTCCGGCATCTCTTCGATGATCTTGTAATAATCCCGCCCCAGATGTTCGGCACGAACAGAACGAAGGATGTTCATGGCTTCGCCGGTCAGGTTGACATAGATGGCTGTTTCTTTACCGGCAGGACGTGCGACAACCGGCGCTTGTACCGGTTCCGGCGCCGCTGCTGGAGGGGAGGCTGGCGGCGGGGCGAAAACGGGAGCAACTGGCTCTGATGGATAGGTGATGGGCGGCGGGGCCGAGACAATGGGAGGAGCCGAAACGGGAACGGCCCTGGCCACGGGCATTGGCGCAATTGGCTGGGGAGGAGGAGAAGGTAGTGGGGGCGAGTAGCTGCGTAGTGAGAGCGGTGCACCTGAAGGTTGCCGGCCGGTCATGCGAGCCCGGTCGATGGCCCAGAAAATGAAAGTGCCAGCGGCGCAAAGCAATGGCAGCCATTGACGAGCCAAACGGTCCGCATCAGCAGTTGCTTCGCCCGCCGACATATAACGGATGGCTGAGGCCAAGGCAACGCACGCACAAAATCCACACACGGCGCCGTAGGCCAGACTCTGCCACAAGGACCGGTACCCTTCTTCGTCGTAGCTCAACAGAACAAACAGAAGTATCAACCCGGCTATACTGGCGAGCCAGGCATACGTTCCCGTAAATAGCGTTAGAGCGATCAAAGCGGCAAGCAGCGCTCCCACTAATGAGGTCGAATCAATGTGCGGTCTGGACATCACCCACAATCCTATCTATAACCACCCGGACGCATGTTATATTGAGGGCTGGCAGAACTCGACTGCCGTGTATTTCCCTCCTTCGGGCGCGTAGCTCAATTGGCAGAGCAAGTGACTCTTAATCACTAGGTTGTAGGTTCGATTCCTACCGCGCTCACCAACCATCGAAGCTGTTTCCAGCTCGTAAACGTTTTGAAAGTCTTGTGACTGGTCTTGAGCTTGGAGAGTTGCCTTGCCGCTTAGCAGGCGAAGATTGTGCCGCGTCCGAGGAGGCAGTCGGGATCGAGGAGACGCTTGACGTCTTTCATGGCCTGGATTTCTCCGGCGGAATACATCAGCTTCAGCAAGCCGATCTTGTGCTTTCCGATTCCATGTTCGGCTGCTACTGTTCCGCCTACGGAGACGACGTAGCGGGCAAAGTCCTCCATTAGTTCTTCGGCATGCAGGGCGCCATCGGGGGTATCGGGGAGGAGATTCACATGAACGTTCGCATCTCCGATATGACCGAAGATGGTGTACTGCCCTGGAAACACTTCCGCGCAGCGGCGGCGATAGTAGTTGTACAAATCTCGATTGCGATCAAGCGGTACGGCGAAATCGCTACTGAACTTACGGCAGTTTCCGCGCCGCGCGCGGTCGACGATCATGGCAGGTATGGCGTGGCGAAACTCGCGGAAGCGTTCACGGTCGACAGCCTGGAACCCGAACCAGGAGTCCTCTTCCAATGCGCCTGCATTTTCGAGCCGGTGGGCCCAAAGCTCGACCTGCTCATCGTCGTCAGACTGGAGATGCTGCTCGATCATCAAAGCTGCTTGGGCATCTGAGGCAATTTGCGAATAGCGCGGACGGAGCAGGTCGATTGCCCGGCCATCAATAGATTCGAGGAGGCGCAAGCCGGGGACCATTCTCCATTCTTCGACAGCGTTGAGCGCAGAGTCTTCTGATGTAAAGAAGACCACTCCGCTCAGGATGGCGGCAGGTTCAGGGAGCAGCTCCAAGTCGGCTTCGGTCACAATGCCCAGAGTGCCTTCGCTTCCCGCAAGCAGATCGACCCACTCCAAATCGGGCTGTAAGTAGTAGCCAGCTGCATTCTTTGTGGTGGCGGGCATGCGTACAGTTTGGTAGGGGAAATCGACTCGATCGCCACGCTTGAATTCGAGTGTGCGGCCATCCATGAAAGTGACTTGAAGCCGCAGGATGTGACGCCGGACCGAGCCAAAGCGAAAGCTGCGAGCGCCGCCGGCATTGGTGCTGATAATTCCGCCGATCGAGGCCGCGTTCTCGGTAGGATTCGGCCCGAAAAACTGTTTGGTTCTGGCCGCTTCGGTTTGAAGTTCACTCAAGATGATGCCGGCTCCGCAGGTTGCTTTCCCTTTAGCGATCTCCAGTTTCCGGAAGCGCTCCAGTGAAACGATCCAGCCTCCATGCGGAACACGCGCACCCGTCAATCCTGTGCCTGCGCCGGCGATGGTGACCGGTATCTGTCCTGCGGAAGATTCGAAGACAATTGCGCGGAGCTCTTCGAGACTGGCCGGGATCAGAACCTGATCTGCGGTTCCCTTGTAGCCGGAGGAGTCTTCCAGGTAGGGAGTGACATCAACAGAAGAGGCGTTCATGCCATTCACGATAGCTCTTTTGAAGACATTGATGAACCTTTACCAACGGTACTGCCTTTTCGGGTGCAACGTAGAACTGTATCCATATGTCCTATAGGCGAGGAGAACGCAAAGATGCGAAAAACAATAAGCTCGTTCCTGTTCGGAACAATACTGATGCTGCCGTTGGCAGTGCAGTTGGGCGCGCAAGACCGTGATGACCATAGAGACGATCATTCTCAGCGCTACTACGACTCGAACCACAAGGATTACCATCAATGGAACGATTCGATGCAGGACCAGTTTAATCGTTATCTGGACGAGCATCATCGCAATCACCACGATTTTGCCAGGGCTAGTAAGCGTGAGCAGCAGGACTTCTGGAATTGGCAGCATAGCCATGAGGGCCACGACGACCATCGCTAGAACGACGGTTTGATGCTGAGGGTCGCTCTTTTCACTGACTCGCTCCACGAGACTAATGGCGTCGCGACCCTTAGCCAGCAATACGCCGAGTTTGCTCGAAACAAGCGCTACCCCTTCCTGCTTGTTCACGGTTCCGGCAGGACTCAGTTTACTCGCGAAGCGCACTTCGAGCAGCTTGAATTGAAGCGGGGCCCGATGGCGTTCCCGCTCGATAGAGGGCTGTACTTCGATCCCTTTTTGACACGGCATCGCAAGCGGGTCATCGATCAACTGCGCAGATTTCAACCCGATCTCATTCACATTACCGGGCCGGGCGACCTGGGCTTCTTGGGATTATGGGTAGCCCATTCCCTGCGAATGCCGCTCGTAGCTTCGTGGCACACCAATATTCATGAGTACGTTGGCCGTCGGATGGAGTCAATGATGACTCGTGTTCCCCAGCAGATCAGAACCAAGCTGGTGACGACGATAGAACGGGAGTGCTTGCGAGGTTTTCTATCGTTCTATCGAGCAGCGCAGTTCACTCTGGCTCCGAATCAGGTCGACGTGGACATGCTTCGATCGAGAACAGGGCGGCCGTCCTTTCTGATGGGCCATGGCGTAGACATCGCTCAATACTCACCTGCTCCCAGACAAGATGCCAGAGGGCCCTTTATCATCGGGTACGTTGGCCGGCTCACTGCAGAAAAAAACTTACGGGCCTTTGTCGATTTAGAAAGCAAGTTGATAGCTGCTGGTCGAGATAACTATCGCTTTCTGCTGGTCGGGGACGGCGGGCAGCAGGACTGGCTTCGTAAGAACCTAGTGAAGGCCGAACTGCCAGGTGTTCTTCGCGGAGGTAATCTCGCCGCGGCGTATCGCCGGATGGATGCGTTTCTATTTCCGTCCTTGACCGATACATTCGGTCTTGTGATGCTAGAGGCCATGGCTTCCGGCGTTCCGGTGCTGGCCAGTCCGGAGGCTGGCCACCGAGTCGGAATTGAGCACGGGTCATCTGGCTTTCTGACCGGTAATTTCTTTGCAGGTGTGACGACACTGATGGACAATGAGGGGCTACACCGCCGGATGGGTGCAGCCGCCTATCAGGTTGCCCGCGCACGGAACTGGTCTCATGTATTTAACCAGCTCTATGCGACTTACGAGTCGGGATTAGCATTGCTAGACGATACGGGGGTTGCGGAACCATCCTCCTGCTAGTAAAACAAGATGACGTCAGCAGCAAACATGAGTTGATTTTTCTTATTGCCAGAATCGTAGGGCGTGGCATCGAACGCGTGGTCATACCTCAGTTCAGGCCGGAACACCAGGGTTGTGCCAATCCAGTGATTCCAGGCGATCATGCTTTCAGAATAACGAGTTTTGAATCCGGTGCGCTGACCTTTCGCGTCGTCCATGTACTCGGTTCGCAGGCTGATGAAGTCTTTCTTACCCAGCTGGCGGTTGAGGTAATAGACACTCGACCAATCTGGCGCGAAGCACGTTAGCTCCGAACTGTTGTTACAGACTGCTCCATTCGAATTGGTAATCAGAAGGGATGCCGCTGCCGGATTGAGCACATTGGGAGTGTCTTTCATGTACTGATACCAGGCCTCCCACGCCATGTGCCATTGCGAGTGACCGAACTTGTGATACCAGGTTGTATAGTAAGCCGAGAGATTGTTGTAGTTGTACTTGCCATTGTTGAGTGAGTTAGCACAGGTATAGATCTCATCACCGCCTTGAGACCAGGTATAGGCAATACATACATCGCCCGTCGCGACGGCATCCCGGGCCCAAGGCGCTGCTTCGCATCCGCCAGAAAAACCGAACTGCGCGGTCCAGTGATTGTTTAATTTGATGGTCGAGTTAATCCCGGTTTGGGTGTAACAGTCGTACGTGTAAGTAAGAGAGTGACTGTAAGTGTAGTTATTCGGCGCCAGCTGAGCTTCGATGTCGGGCAATGATATATAGCGGCCGATTCTTACATCCATGCCCTGGGCCACCTTCGGATAGTAGAGATCGACGTAAGCCATTACCGGGTCGTAGCCGTACCTGTTACCGATCGTTCCATTCTTCTGAGGATTGTTCAACAACTGCTGACTAAAGTAGCCTTCGGCCGTCGTGAAGCGGTAGTCAAATCCGTATAAGTTAGTCAGACGAAATCCCCAATCGAAGTGGTCTTTTTGAACTGTATCGGGAACGCGCTCGATGTAGAGGGTTAATTGGTCGAGTGTAAAGCGGTTGGCGAGCTGGGAGTAAGCAGCGGGGGCGTTCGCATAAACTCCGTCATGAGAGGTGCTGATGTTCATGCCCAGATCGGCCCAGCCGTAGATCTGAACATTTGCCTTCTTCCACCAGTCGCCATGAGGACCCGTTTGTAAGGCGGTGGTCAGAGGATACTGCGTGGAGCCCGGGTAGCCGATGGCTGGGGTGCCGCCCATGGGCCAGGTAATAAAGGGAAACGGAGGATTTGATTCGGGTGCGGGATAACCTCGATAGGTAGGGGCTGAATTTTCAGTCGTCGCGGTGACAGGGGCGGGCGCCGGATGCCAGTCACTCGCATAAGCTTGAGCGAGCCTCTTGAAAAATCCGGGATGCGCACCGGCACCGACGTTATGCGGGGGATCATCTGGAACGTCGCTTCTAGCCTGGAGGTTGTAAGTAAGCCCGGCGAGTAAAATCGCAAGCGAGCAACATGTCCGATTTAACTTCATCGATTTCAGAGTAAGTCTGAAATCGTAAAGAACTGATAAAGCACGGTAACTATGGCAAAGCCTTCATAAATAAGGCATAAAGCGCAGTTGTAGGTTAGTGACGAGGTTGAGTCACGACCAACCCGGCATGCTGACTTGTCAAAATACCAGCCGTAACCCGAGTTGCTCCTGCCGGGGATCACCGAGACCGCTTTGCACGGTTCCGTCGAAGTTGAAGAGGAGATTTCCCGTGGAGGGAAAGAGCAAGTTCTTGCGATTCGTCAGATTGAAGACGTCAACGATTGCCTGGAGAGTGAACCGCTCGGAAAGCCGGAAGTTCTTGTCGACACGGAAGTCGATAGCGAAGAAAGTATCATCTTTCCACAGGGTGTTGCGACGAACGATGTAGCCGTTCGAGAGCACTCGTTGATCGACTGAAACTGGTTCGGGCGTGTGGAAGCTGACGACGGGTGAAAACTCGATTCCCCAGGGTGCCTGATAGAGGCCAAAGGCATTGAAGCGGTGGCGCTGGTCCTGATCGGAGAAGCCGTAGTCAGGCTGGAAATTGGTAACGGATGCGTAGCGATAGGTGAACGGGTCACGCTCGTCATCGTCATCGGCAAGAGTCTCTGAGAGTTGATAGTTCATCTGGAACTGGAAGCGGCGCGAGAATTGCTTGGTCAGAGCGATGGTCAGCCCGCGGTAGAGAGATTTGGCCGAGCTTTCGAGAGTGGTGAGACCGCCGCCGGCGCTGCCGTCGATTCCATTGAGTCCGTCTGCGCCGAGTCCGGTAGTCCAAGGCGACCCAAGAGCGGGATCGTTGCGATTCACGAAGCGGCTGTTGTGAACACCTTTCACCCAGGTGAAGGCGGTAGAGATTTTAAGGCTGGACGTCAGAGCTTGTTCGGCCGTGAAGGACCACTGGTAATCGCGAGGGTTGGTGAAGTCTTTGGAGGCAACGTAGATTTGCGGGTGATCAGGAGTGCCGAGGTTTGATGTGGGAAAGAGCTGTGTATAGGACGGAGGCGTCAGGCCATTGGCAAGGGATGAAGAAGTGTATGAGAGGTCCTGACCGATAGAGCCGTTAGTGGTGCGGATGTCGGCAAAGTTCAAGCCGGGAGTGCGTGCGTTAAAGATACCGCCGCTGAGACGAAGGACCGTTTTGCCCTTGCCGGTGGGGTCCCAGGTGAGGCCGAAGCGCGGTTGGAACTCCTTCATAGAAGAGGGGATGTTGCCTGTGGAAGGAAACCCGGGCTTGCCGATGAAGGGAGCGAAGAAGACTTTGTTTGCGGGTGTAAGCGGAGTGGGTTCGACCTGAGCTTCCCAACGGAGACCATAACTGAGAGTGAGGTTGTGACGAATCTGCCAGCGATCCTGGGCAAAGAGGGCCGGCTCCCACTGGGGCAGAGTTTGCGCGCCAGCCTGTTGGACGGAGAGACCGTTCACGCCGGCAAACTGCGCGAAGAAGATGAGCGGACCGGTGATGTTTTGCGGGCCGCCAGCGCAGGTTCCGGCGTTGCTTGTGGAACCGTCCGCGCATTCGACAAAGCGGGGACCGTTCTTTACATAGTTCATGAAGCCGGACTCGCTGTCGAAGATGTAGCGGCCGTTCGCGAAGCCGACGAAGACTTGCGTCGTGGAGGTGCGGTTTAGTTCAGCGCCAATTTTGAAGTTGTGAGAGCCGCGCACCAGAGATAAATTGTCGTTGATCTGTTCACGAGTGTCGTGGTCGAGAGTGGGGATGAAGAACGGCTCGCCGAAGCGGTACTGACCAACGAAATCAATGCCCGTATCCGGAAAGGGGCGAGTCTGGCCGGGCAGATGGGGACCGGTGTAGAGGCGAGGCCGGTCCTCGCGAGCCCATTGGAAACGAAGTTCGTTGATGGTGGAAGGCGTAAGGATGGTGTTTAGCTGGAGGCTGACGGAATTGGAGAAGTCGATCTCATCGGCGTTGGCGCTACGACCCCATTGCTGAACGTCGAAGGTACCGTTTTGCTGATCGGAATGGGAGTAGTTGTAGCGCGCAGTGAAGACGTTATTCTCGATTTTGCCGAGTGAGGCAATGGCGTTATTGGTGCGGGTGATGGGAGCGTTCTCGTTCGGATCGCCGAGGGCGCTGGCGAAGAAGTTAACGAGAGCTGGATCGATGCGCAGAGGGTTGTTCTGTTTGGTTTGGGTGAACTGCTGCTGATCGTAGGCCGCGAAATAGAACAGCTTATTCTTGATGAAAGCGCCGCCGAGGGTACCGCCAAACTGCTCCTGAGAGAAGCCGCTGAGGCGAGTGCCGTCGGAAAGACGCGAGGTGCGGCCGGTCCACTTCTGGAACTCGTGAGCGGTGCCATGGATGTCGTTGGCGCCAGAGCGAGTGACGACGTTGATGAAACCACCACTGCTTCGCCCAAACTCGGCGGGAGCATCGGCGGAAACGACCTGGAACTCTTTGATGGCGTCGAGGCTGACGGTAAAAGCGGGACGCTGACCGCCGCGTTGTTCGCCGAAGAAGGG
Organism: uncultured Bryobacteraceae bacterium; assembly: GCA_964245395.1. Classification (GTDB taxonomy): domain Bacteria; phylum Acidobacteriota; class Terriglobia; order Bryobacterales; family Bryobacteraceae; genus Bog-105. Next base: position 1,287 of record CAXTMN010000024.1, on the reverse strand, counting down.
GTTGTTGTCGTCCGCGCCGTCGATAGAAACGTTGTTGTTGATGCCTTTATTGCCGTTGATGGAGATCTCGTTCCCATCGGGGCCTTGCACGATGGCGACGCCTGGCGTGAGAGGGACGAGGCTGAGGAAATTGCGGCCGTTGTTAGGAAGGTCGCGAACCGATTTCTGGTCGAGGTAAGAGGATTGCTCAACCTGACTGGTTTCGATAATGGGCGCTTCTTCTTTGACGTCGATAGTCTGCTGAAGCTGAGACAGACTGAGCTGCAAGGTGAGAGTGATGGTCTGGCCGACAGCAAGATCGAGACCTTCGCGGACCAGCGAGCCGAAGCCGGGAGACTCCACTGTAATCTTGTAGCCGCCAAGAGGAAGAAGCAGACCGTTAAAGCGACCTTCGGCGTCGGTGGTGAGAGAACGAGTCTGGTTGGTGCCCGTGTTGACGAGCGCGACGTGAGCATTCCGGACGAGCTGCCCGGTGGCATCGGTAACAGTGCCTTCGATGGTGCCGGCATTTGCTTGCGATTGAGCGAAAGCAGATGAAGGGATGGAGAAGTTTACGGCAAAAAGAAAGATAGAAGCTGCAGCAATACGCGCGAATAGACACATGATCACTCCCCTTGTGACTTTCCTTACGAACGAGCGGATTCCCGAGCGGACGAAGGGCGGGAGTAACCGAAATCTTCGAATCAGAGCAAGTAAGGTCCGTTTTACCAGACGGCGCACAGGGTTGCAATGGAGCCGGTACGGTTTCAGATCGGTTTACGGCCTGGAATCTGGTTTCAATCGAGTTACGCAGCGTCGTGTGTCGCCAAGCGATCGGCAAGGGAGCGGCGGTAGCCTTCTTGCTGGAGCTTGGCGGAGGCGAGTCGATGCTC
>CAXTMN010000024.1:0-405 GCA_964245395.1 uncultured Bryobacteraceae bacterium | reverse complement strand
AAGCCAAATTCGGCGGGATCGAAGGGCTCATTATTTTCGACTGCGTCTTGATAGAGATCGAAGGCGTCGCTGAACTCGACTGCTTCGCGCTTGTGACGTTCTTGCTGAAGGCGTTTAAGTTCGGCGGTGTCGGCTTCGCGATGTCGACGGAGACGGGCTTCCTGAGTGCTGAGGCTGTTGAGCTGACGCTGATAGGTTAGAAATATTTTGGCATCGATTAAGGTGGCGCGAGTGGATTCGTCTTCTTCGTCAGCGAACTGATCGGCAAGTTCGCGACGGCCGACGGCGTAGATGCCGAGTTCGAGCGAGGGGATGCGGAGCAGGCGCCAGTCGGCGTCGGCGATGGCCTGGACGAGCGCGCGTTCCTGGTCGGTTCCGGGTGCGAGTTGGGCGAAAGTGCGGTCG
>CAXTMN010000023.1:44528-51728 GCA_964245395.1 uncultured Bryobacteraceae bacterium | reverse complement strand
TCGTCTAATGGTAAGACTGCAGATTCTGGATCTGCGTATCGGGGTTCGAGTCCCTGCCTCCCAGCCAATAAGATTTTCCCGGCTTAGTTCCCGACCGGCACAGTCTCCCGCCTCCAGGCATATAGCGGAAACGCTTCGGTAAGTTGAGCCACTCCTTTTTGAGTTTGTTTGATGACGTCGATTGATGTAGGGTCATTCAGCACTTGAGCGATAAGACGGCCGACTTCGGTCATCTCTGATTCGCAGAAACCGCGGGTGGTAACGGCGGGACTGCCAAACCGGATACCGCTAGGATTCAACGGCGGGTTGGTATCAAAAGGAATTGCATTCTTGTTAGCGGTAATGTGAGCTGCATCGAGAGCTTTCTCGGCATCCTTGCCTTTAACCCTTTTAGCGAAGACGTCGATCAGGAACATGTGCGAGTCGGTACCGCCGCTGACCACGCGGTAGCCTTCCTGCTGTAGCGATTGCGCCAGCGCGCGTGCGTTCGATAGAACCTGCGACTGATAGGTGCGGAAGTCGTCGGTGAGCGCCTCGCGAAAGCAGACGGCCTTGGCGGCGATGACGTGAACGAGCGGACCACCTTGCGCGCCAGGAAAGACAGCTTTGTCGATGGCAGACCCAAACTTCTCTTTGGCGAGGATCATGCCGGAGCGAGGCCCGCGCAGAGTCTTGTGAGTGGTAGAGGTGACGATGTCAGCGTGTTCGCAAGGATTCGGATAGACCCCAGCAGCAATCAAGCCAGAGTAATGGGCCATATCGACCAGGAACACCGCGCCGACCGAGTCAGCAATTTGACGGAAGCGGGCGAAGTCGATTACCCGTGAGTAGGCGCTCGCCCCGGCGATGATCATCTTGGGCTTATGCTGTTCAGCCAAGCTGGCGAGCTCGTCGTAGTCGATCAGCTCGTCTTCACGGCGCACTCCGTAGGCAACCACTTTGTAAAGCTTTCCGGAAAAGTTCAGCGGGTGGCCGTGCGTGAGGTGACCGCCGTGGGCGAGGTTCATGCCGAGAATGGTGTCGCCGGGCTGAAGGATTGAGGCATAAGCGGCCTCATTGGCCTGGGAACCGGAGTGCGGCTGAACGTTGATGTATTCAGCGTTGAACAGCTTTTTGCCACGGTCACGCGCGAGGTTCTCGACAATGTCGGCGTACTCGCAGCCGCCGTAGTAGCGCCTGCCCGGGTAGCCTTCAGCGTATTTGTTAGTGAAGACGCTTCCAGCGGCCTGGAGAACGGCTTCGGAGGTGAAATTCTCGCTGGCAATCAGTTCAAGGCGGCTGTCCTGCCGATCGGCTTCGTGGGCAATTGCGGCAAAGATCTCGGGGTCGGACTCGGAAAGGCTCCGTTCCATTCGCTGTTGTTCGTTCATGATTTATCGTTCCGGCGGAAAAGAGAGACCACAATGCCGAACTCTAATTGTCTAATACGGCTTCCGCGCTATGCCCCGGGCAGGCCAATACGGGCAATCTTGGATACCGCGGGAACGCTTGATTGTGGTCTGAAAGCATGCATCTGAAAAAAGTGGATCCACGATCGGACACAATCAGGTGTGCATGTGAACATGTTCCACACAGTCCTGCGTTAAATTGCAGATTTGTTGTTTCAGAGTCCTGCGGCATTGCTCAGAATCATGTCCGAAAATATAAATCCATCCCGTTCAATAATATTCCCAGCCTCGATAAAGATTGGCCTTGAGAAAGCTGGTGATTCATAAACAAAGGTGTGGAACTCGCCGTTTTCACCACAGGGATCAACGAGCGGCGGTAGTGCGCGAAGAAAGAGAATGTCAAAATCACGTCCCGCAAAGGAGCGATCAAGCTGTGCTGGATCCACGCAGGTGACCTTCGCTTTTACTCCGGCATCGATCATCTCCTGGGCCAAGCTGCGAGTCGGCATATGCCAAACCGGAAAGAGCGGCAGGAGAGACGTTCTGCCCAATTGCTGCTCGCGATAGTTGCGGATGTCTGGAAGAAACAGATCGCCGAAGGCCACCTCTGTTATTTGTTCGCCTACCGCTCTTTGCCAGATCGGATTCAGCAACTCCTCGTAAGTGGCGTTCGAACAAGGCGCAGGGAGCTCAACGGACCACAAAGGCAAGCCGACTCGTTCAGCTTGTGCTTCCACGAGATTGCGCCGCACAGCATGCATTGCTACGCGGTCGGCGGGATTGTTGAACGAGGTCAGAAGCGCGACGACTTCGATGTCGGGTGTTTGTCGAAGTAAGTGGAGCGCCCAAGCGCTATCCTTGCCGCTGCTCCAAGATAAAAGGACACGTCGCATGGATCAAAGATGTACAAGGATAGCGGATAATCGCTAGTACCCCTCATGCGTTGGAGCACACTATTCATTCCGACTTTGCGCGAAGTGTCTGCGGAAGCGGAAGTCGTCAGCCATCAACTTTTGCTGCGGGCCGGATACATCCGGCAGCTATCGGCAGGTATCTATAGTTACCTGCTGCTGGCCCAGCGTTCGCTACTCAAGATTCAGGCGATTGTGCGGCAGGAGATGAATGGGATAGGCGGCCAGGAGATGCTGCTACCGGCTCTGAATCCGGCGGAAGTATGGCAGGAGTCGGGCCGGTGGGACGTGATGGGCGACAACATGTTCCGCCTCAAGGACCGTTGGGGACGCGACCTTTGCCTGGGCATGACGCACGAGGAAGTGGCAACGTCCATTGCCAGGGGTGAGCTGCGCAGTTACAAACAGCTGCCGCAGATCTGGTATCAGATACAGACGAAGTTTCGTGATGAGCCCCGGCCAAAGTCGGGATTGCTGCGGGTGCGGCAGTTCATCATGAAAGATTCGTACACGTTCGACCTGGAGCCAAGCGGTTTGGATGTCGCCTATGACAAGCACTACGGCGCATATTGCCGTATTTTTGATCGCTGTGGATTGAAGTACAGCGTGGTTGAGGCGGACTCCGGCGCGATGGGCGGTAAGCAATCCCACGAGTTTATGGTGGGTTCGGAAGCGGGCGAGGACACTATCGTTCGCTGTCAGGGCTGCAGTTATGCGGCGAACTTGGAAAAGGCTGTTTCCAAGCCGAAGGCTCCCGTGATCTCCGATCCTGAAGGGGATCTGTCTCCTGAAGAGTTTCACACACCGGGCTTGAAGACAATTGCCGAGATTGCGCGATTTACAGAGCTGCCCGAAACGTCGCAAATGAAAAGCCTGGTGATGGTGGGCGATGGACGACCGGTGCTGGTTATGTTGCGCGGCGATCATCAACTGAGCGAGACCAAGCTCGCCGCAATTCTGGGTGCAGCTGAGATCCGGCAAGCTCAAGCGCAAGAAATTGTGGATTTGTTCGGTGCAAATCCAGGTTCATTGGGACCTGTGAATGTGAAGAACATGCGAGTGCTGGCCGATGAGGTCCTGCGAGGTCGCCGGAACATGATCGCCGGGGCAAATCGAGACGACTATCATCTGCGCAAGGTGACGCCTGGGGAGGATTTTGAAGCCGAGTATTTCGACTTACGCCAGGTAGCGGAGGGCGACACCTGCTCACAATGTGGCGGATCGTTGGAGCTCTTGAAGGCGATCGAAGTGGGCCACATCTTCAAGCTGGGCTACAAGTATTCGGAGTCGATGGGATTGCGTGTTCTGAGCGAAGACGGCAAGGAGGTAACGCCGATCATGGGGTCTTATGGCATTGGCATCGAACGCATTATAACTTGCGCAATTGAGCTTTTTCACGACAAGGACGGGATGGCACTACCTGCGACGATTGCTCCGTTCACGGTCGTGATTACACCGGTGAATTATGGCGACCGGATCCAGCGAGAAGCCGCCGACCTCTTGTATCAGCAGTGTGTGCATGCGGGGATCGATGCCTTGCTTGATGATCGCGACGAGCGACCGGGAGTGAAGTTCAAAGATGCTGACCTTATCGGCATTCCGTACCGGATTGTCGCTGGCAAGAAGCTGAGTGATGGCAAGGTGGAATTTTTGATTCGGGGCACCCGGGTAACGAGCGCGGTTCTTTTGCATGAGGCGGTGGAGGTTTTGCAGAGGGAGATGACGGCGTAAGGGCTCGTTTGCCATGCGCCTATCGCATTGCGCGGGCGTATTGGGGAATGTGTATAATCTGCTTAGGAGGTACACCTTGCGAACAAACATTGTGATTGACGATAAGCTGATGCGGGACACGCTTCGTGCAACGGGCTTAAGAACTAAGCGGGAGGTCGTTGAACAGGGGTTAGAGACTTTGCTACGGCTCCGCAAACAGGCCGAGATCCGACAGTTTCGGGGCAAGTTGAATTGGCAGGGAGACCTTGAATCCATGCGGAGAGATGATTGATTCTTGTCGATTCGAGTGTATGGATTGAATACTTCAGAGGTACTATCTCGCCTCAGACAGAAAAACTCGATCATCTGCTTGGCTTTGAACTGCTGGCCGTTGGCGATTTGATTCTGACGGAAGTTCTGCAAGGTTTTTCGGACGAGCTGGAGTTCCATCAGGCAAAGAAATTGCTCACTTCTTTAACGGTTGTAGAGCTAGGTGGCAAGGACGTAGCGATACAAGCGGCGAGAAACTTCCGGCTGTTGCGTGAGCGCGGGATAACGGTTCGCAAGACAGTCGATTCGGTGGTAGCCACCCGCTGCATCAACAGCGGATATGAGCTGCTTCACAAGGGTCGAGATTTCGATGCTTTTGTCACGCATCTGGGCTTGCGCAGCGTCCTAAGTTCGTCCTGACGTCACAATAAAGACCAACTGTGCCGTGCAATCTTCAGGCCCGCAGCAGTTAGCGATACCGGCTTCTGTGAGCATTAATCTGTAGCGATTCTACTGTGTTTGCGTGTACCAGTGGCCGTCGCACCGAAACCCTTAGCACGACGCGACTGCCGCGAACCGAACCGGAGCCCACACTCAGGTTGCGCGGTAACATCAATTCGGAGAAAAAGGTGAACCGCATCGTCTCATGTCTGGCCATGGCTCTTTTCCTTGGTGGGTGCACGACTAATGAGACAAAGACTCTGACATCGAAAAACAATCGGGCGCCATTTGGAACTGCCGTTAAAATGAGTGATCATATTTGCTTCTCAAGCCAGAATCCAAGCTTGCAACCGAAGAACTCGGTCACGTTAGTGACTCCTTCTGAGCCACAATCAATCGCACAGGCCGAAGTCATTCAGTCATCGTCTACTCCCTGTCCCGGAGTTCGTAATGAGAACCCTGCTCCGTTTAACTATGATTTGCACTTGCTGAACGGCAAAGTAGAGTCGAACATGCCGTTGATCGCCGTCCTAGCAGGTTCCCGCCAGTTTAAACTTTTAGCTTCTCAGGTTCAGGCGGTTCTTGAAGGGTACACAAAACCGGTTTTATTTCGGTCCTGTACGAGTGCCGATGGTGTGCACCTCACTGCCTGGCAGGGAACTCCATTAGAGGGTGAGCGGGTCTGGCACGAATATTATTATCTCGGCCAGGATTTGGAACCAACCTGCACCAACAAGGACACCGCGCCTTTGATCGTTCAAAAATGAAGTACAACAAAGGGTGTTAGTTCGCTACATGGCTACGTTAAGTGGGAGCGGTTGGGTGAAAAAATTTCCGAATAGCGCAAACTTGGATGATCTCGCTGATCCTTTTCGTGGGAACGTTAAAGATTTTTTGGCTGCATTGCGTGCAGCCGGTGCAACAGTTTCCATTTCCGCCACCCTGCGTCCTCCTGAACGTGCGTATTTGATGCATTATTCCTACAAGATTGCCAAGGGTGGATTAGATCCATCGACAGTACCGGCACAGGCCGGAGTTGACATTAATTGGGTGTGGACCGATCCAAAGGGTAAGGCGGACGTACCCGCTTCGCGAAAGGCCGCGAATGACATGGTCTTAGGCTATGGAATCGTTTATGCCCCAGCCCTTGGGTCTCGTCATAGCGAAGGCAAGGCAATCGACATGGATATATGGTGGTCTAACGATCTGTCGATCGCCAAGGCAGACAAGACTTTGGTCGCTATTAAATCCAACCCAAAGACGGGCGCCAATACGGACCTGCAGGCCGTAGGTGCTACTTACGGAGTGCTCAAGCTTGCAACCGATCCCCCACACTGGTCGTTGGACGGCCATTGAGATCAGGTCCATAAGCGCGCTATGGCTGTTCTCGAGCAAATGTCACTTGATTTGCAAAATCCCGCCGCAGCCGCCATCACAAGATAACCATGCTACGCATTACGAATAGCTATGTTTTGATGGCTAAATGCGAGTTTACAAATTTCTTTGTGCTTGTTGGGCAATGGACAACCTTGAGAAGCGACGGCTCAAGGCGTCTGATCCAGACAACTTGAATGATCCATTTGATTTCCTGGCAGTCGACATGACGGATAGCGGCTATCGCGCACAAGTATGCGACCGCGTCCATGAGGTTTTGAGAGATAAAGTGCTGTGTTGTTTTTCCGATGCAGCCACGAACCCGCTACTTTGGGCACATTACAGTGATTACCACAAAGGTATTTGTCTCGGCTTCGAAATCAACGACAGCATTGCCGGAAGAATGAAGAAGGTGACACACGTCGAGAAAAGACGTGCTCCCGATCAAGTTAGAGATAATGACGATGTCGCTGAGCTCTTGTTTCTAAAGTTCTCAGCCTGGAGTTACGAAGGTGAGGTTCGTGCATTTCTTCCCAGAGTCCCCGCAGCAGCAGGGGAACTGACCTTCATTGAATTTGACGACGACCTCGTTTTGAAAGAAGTTATTCTTGGGCACAAATGTACAACTAGTGTTGCCGAGGTGAAGTCTAAGCTGGTTGGGTGTTCATCTAATGTCACCGTGCGCAGGGCCCGTCCCTCGCTGTCTGATTTCACTATGAACATAGAGATGGAGAGCAATACAGCGGATCCAGCATGTTTGTTCCGGAGAGTGCCAGAAACGGAAACGTATTAAGCGCATTGTCAGCACGCTCAGGTAGATCCAATTTTCAGATAGCGTTTGGATCACGGCCATCGAAATGTTGTAGCGACAGTTGGGGCGATAGGACATTGCGACAATCAACCCACCGCAAAAACTCTCTACGGTCTGGTCCGGTACAGCATGCGGGGATAGGGAATCGTTTCGCGGACGTGTTCCAGGCCGCAGAGCCAAGCAACAAGACGCTCGACACCCATGCCGAAGCCGCCGTGAGGAACGGTTCCGAAACGGCGAAGATCCAGGTACCATTCGAAAGCTTCGCGGGGCAGCTTGTGGATCGCTCATAGAT
>CAXTMN010000023.1:43663-44518 GCA_964245395.1 uncultured Bryobacteraceae bacterium | reverse complement strand
AGATTGTGCTCTGCCAACCTTTTTTCGATAAGCGCGAGGTCGTGGATGCGCTGGCCGCCGCCGACGATTTCGCCGTAACCTTCGGGCGCAATCACGTCGACACCGAGAGCCAATTCTGGGCGATCTGCATCGGGTTGAAAATAGAAGGCCTTAATTTCGGTGGGATAGCGATCAACCATCACCGGACGGTCGAAATCTTGGGTGAGCAACGTTTCATCGGTGTTGCCGAAATCACCACCCCATTGGATCTCGCTGCCTTTTGACTGAAGAATTTTGACAGCCTCCTCATAGCTCATGCGGTGAAACGGAGCTTGAATGGCCTCGATCTTTGCAGTGTCACGTTCAAGAACCTTAAAGTCTTCGGCGCGGTTTTCGAGCACGCGCCCGGCAACGTAAACGATCAGCTCTTCGGCAACGCGCTTCACTTCTTCGAGATCCGCGTAGGCCATCTCGGGCTCCACCATCCAGAACTCGGTCAGGTGACGGCGGGTCTTAGATTTTTCAGCGCGGAAGGTGGGTCCGAAGCAATATACCTTGCCAAAAGCCATGGCGTTGGCTTCGTTGTAGAGCTGGCCCGACTGCGTAAGATACACCTTTTCGTCCTCGAAGTAATCGACTTCGAAAAGCGTGCTGGTTCCTTCGCAAGCCGAAGGCGTAAATATAGGCGTGTCGACCAGGGTGAAGCCGTGACTGTCGAAGTAGTCGCGAATAGATTTAACCACTTCGTGACGAACGCGAATGGCCGCATGTTGGCGACGGCTGCGAAGCCAGAGGTGCCGGTGATCCATCAGGAAATCGACCCCGTGCTCTTTGGGAGTGATGGGGTACGGATGCTCCTCCGTCACGCGCTGCACG
>CAXTMN010000023.1:41991-43653 GCA_964245395.1 uncultured Bryobacteraceae bacterium | reverse complement strand
ACCCTCATCGACTTTCTGAAGCACTTTTGCGGTCAGCACATCGAGTTCGTAGCCGCCTTGGGCGCGAGGCTCTTTACGAATGGTGCCGGTGAGGATGAGCGAGCTTTCCTGCGTCAGACCTTTCAATAGATCGAAGATATCTTCCGGTAAGTTGCTTTTAACGGCAACACATTGAATGAGTCCGCTGCCATCGCGAATGAGCGGAAACACAATTTTGCCGGACTTGCGGAGATTGTAGAGCCACCCTTTGATCTGGACCTGCTCGCCTTCGTGGTGACCGGCATCGCTGATCGAGATGGTCGGGGCAGCTTGTGGATCGCTCATAGATACTTCATTATGCTGACACCCACGTCGAAACCATTCGACATCGCTGCTCGGTGTCGACCTGCCCGCAGCGCATATTTGCGCTAAGCTCACAGGAAAACAGGCAGATGAACGATCACGAAAGCCGAATCCGAGCCCTGGACGCAGCCAGAAAGGAACTGGAAGACTCTTTCATTGTGATGACACACCTTGAAACAAAGCAGAGCAACGTCATCAAACAGTAAGCGCAAGCTACAGAGGAACTCCGAGAGCAAGCGGTCTACCAGCGTAAACTCAATTAGGAAACCGACAAGCGCATGTTGCAGATCTCGTATCGGCCATAGGCGAATTCATACGAAGACAGGCATTAGCCTAACCCGAGTTATAGATACTCCGTTATTTCGTCAGCCGAGCGCCGTGCTTCTTCGGTCAGGTGTTCCATGCCGGGCGGCTCCTTCAATTCCAACAAGAGTCGATACTGGTTGGGACGCGAGCCCAGAAGCTGCATTGCTTTTTCCCAGTCGATGGTGCCCTTCTTGGGGAAAAGATGAGAGTCATCCTTGCCATCATTGTCATGGATGTGAGTGGATCGGATGCGGCTCTTCATGCGCTCGAACTCATCCTCAACTCCTTGAGACAAGTGCGCATGCCCGATGTCGAAGCAATAATTCAAGTTCAGATGAGTTTCGGTAAGGAAGGCATTAAGGCGTTCCCCAGTGGAGAGAGCGTTGGGCGTGTTCTCGAGCAGCACCTCGACACCTCGCTGTCCGGCAAACACCTTCAGTTCTTCAAGGGATGAGAAGGCGGCATCCCAGCGGTGCTGATCGAATTCCTGGCCGAATACGCCAAGATGCTGAATGAGAAAGCGGAAGGGGATGACGTCGGCTATTTCGAGAGCGCGTTTGATCTCGTCAACGGCGCTCATGCGCTTAGCTTTCGTCATATCGGTGATATCGACTACCGACTGGGGTCCGGAGCGCCCCCAGACGTCATCGCTGTACATCGGCGAGTGAAGCGAATGCATCTTCAACTTGGAGTCGTGGAACCAGTGCCCGAGTTCCTTGATTTGCGCCTGATCGCGATAGTCGATATGCTGCCGGGCGCAGAAGATCTCGACTTCGGGAAAGCCGGCATTCCAGACTCTTTCTAGCCAAACGGAAGTAAGACGGTTTCTGACAAAGAGATGGGTGGACAAGGCCAACTGCATCTAGTAGCCTGCTACCTTGCCATGCTGGCGGGACTCTGTGCCGCCTTCGAGCATGCCATCCTTAACGACGATCGCCTCGACGCGAGCCACTCCGTCCGTAGGCCGAAGATCGTAGCCCATGCTTTTTAAGGCCTCTTCGGTAACTGGAGGAA
>CAXTMN010000023.1:30558-41981 GCA_964245395.1 uncultured Bryobacteraceae bacterium | reverse complement strand
GAACGCCGGTTTGAAGATACAGAAGATCCGGCCTCCATTGCTCGTGGAAGCGGGGCAGATCGACCGCGTCCTGAGCATTCATGCCGAAGTCGAGAACGTCGAGAATCACTTCCATAACGCCGGTAGTGATCCGTGATCCGCCAGGAGCGCCAGTCACCATGAACAGCTTTCCGTTGCGAGTGATGATGGTGGGTGTCATGGAGGAGAGCGGGCGTTTACCGGGTTCGATGGCGTTCGCATCCGCGCCGACCAGGCCGAACATATTGGGCGAGCCTGGCTTTGCAGCAAAATCATCCATTTCGTCGTTCAGAAGAAAGCCGAGCCCGGGAACTGTGATCCCGTTGCCGTAGGAGTTGTTCAGTGTATAGGTGACGGCAACTGCGTTGCCCTTCGAGTCGACGACATTGAAATGGGTGGTTTCGGCGCTTTCCCATTGCGAGACGCGGGCTTCAGTGACTTTGGGCAGGCCGGGAGCAATCATGCTGCTCGGAGTCGCGTGCACGGGATCGATAGACTTGCGACGCCAGGTCAAATAGTCGGGTTGAAGCAATTGCTTTACGGGTACATTGTAGAAATCAGGATCGCCCAGATACTGACTGCGATCGGCATAAAAGCGACGCATCGCTTCCGCTTCATAGTGGACTGCCTCGGGTGAGTCGGCACCGGCTTTTTCGTAGCTGGTGCCTTCAAGCATGCCCATCATTTGCAGTAGACCGATGCCGCCAGCGCTGGGGGGAGGAGACGTGATAATACCGAAGCCCTTATAAGTACCCTCGAGCGGCTTGCGTTCGATGACCTTATATTGGCGGAGGTCTGCCAGGGTGACCAGACCTTGGTGAGCCGCCATCGCTGCGGCAAACTGTTTTGCCGTTTCCCCCTCATAGAACTCCCGCGCGCCTTGAGTGGCTATGCGGTCCAGGGTGCGAGCCAGTTCCGGCTGCCGAAGTATATCGCTATTTGCATAGAATTTCCCATCCTTCAGAAAGATTCGCTTCGACTCCGGGTCTTTCTGAAGAGGGTTGTTGGGGTTCTGGAGTGCGGCGGCTAAGGGCGCGCTAATCGGAAAACCGTCTCGAGCCAATTTGACTGCGGGAGCGAGAAGCGCGGCCCAGGATTTAGAGCCAAATTTCTTGTGGGCAAACTCGAAACCGGCAACGCTGCCCGGGACGCCAGAGGATCGCCAACCGTAAATACTCTCCTGGGTGGGATTGCCGTCGGCACCCAGATACATGTCACGGGAAGCTCGCCCGGGTGCAGATTCCCGGAAGTCGAGAAACTGCGTTCGCCCGTCGGCTAGGCGGATAAGCATGAAACCGCCGCCTCCAATGTTGCCGGCTACCGGATGGGTGACCGCTAGGGCAAATCCTAAGGCAACGGTTGCATCAACTGCGTTACCACCTTCTTTGAGAACAGCAAGACCAATATCCGTAGCAATGGGCTCTTGTGCGACCACCATGCCGTGCTGAGCACGAACAGGTTCTTTTGCATGAACCGAATTAGGAGCAACAAAGGCGATTGCGGCGAAAGCGAAGACAGACCGGCGGCGCATGTATGCACGCCAGTCTAACAAGCAGAAGGGAAGTTAAGCGGTAGCCGTGGAAATTGCCCGCAAGCGGATAGAGAGACGGCTCTTGTACCGGGCGGCCGTATTCCTTTTAATGATGCCCCACTTAGCGGCGCGGTCGACTAGCGAAAACGTGGCCGGAAGTGCTTCCGTGGCGGCCCGAGCATCTTTCTGCTCCAGCAAGCGACGCATGGAACGAATCTGATGACGCAAACGTGTCCTGCGTACGCGATTCACGATCGTCTTGCGCTCGGTAATGCGGACGCGCTTCAACGATGAAACTGTATTTGCCATTAACTTAGAAACCCAACCTTACACAAAGGAAATCTCTTTTAGAATACCCGAGTACGGAAGTCTTCTGCAAAACGCCGTGTTTTCTGGTGGAGACTTTGCTTGCTATCAGTTAACAATAGATAGAGCTGTCGAAACAGATTCTTCCGATAATGATTCAAGATTTTGCCAAATACATTGCGCTAGGAACAGGCCTGATGGCCATCACCGCCGGTTTGTGGGCTGCGTCCGTGCCCTCAGGAGACTGGCGGATCGCCGGGCCATTCGGTGGTACTGCTACGTCGGTTGCGGTCGATCCCACTAACTCCAAAGTGCTGCTGGCCGGCGCCGTCGATTCTTTACTCTTTCAGAGCACAGACGCCGGAGAGACCTGGAATCTTCTGCCGTTTCCCAAGCGGAACCTGAGTGAAGTGACATCGATTCTGGTTGACCCGTCAGACTCAAGCCACTACCTTGCCGGAATGGTAGCTGCGGACGGTGGCGGCCTGTTTGAGAGCCATGATGCCGGCAAGGCCTGGATGCCGGTCAAGGAACTTCACTTCGGGGTCAGGGCGATCGCGGTAGCACCGAGCCAGCCAACGCGCTTTGTTGCTGGCACTTACCGTGGTGTGCAGTTGAGCGATGACGCCGGAAAGACCTGGACTCGCATCTCCGCTCTAGACAATCAGGAAATGGCCGTCGTAACGGCGATTGCGATTGATGCAAAGGATCCAAACATCATTTATGCCGGCACCAGCCATCTGCCTTGGAAGACTATGGATGGTGGCAAGACCTGGACCTCCATTCATGCCGGAATGATTGACGATTCGGATGTGTTCTCAATCTACGTTGATCCGGCTGCACCGACCACGATCTTTGCCAGTGCCTGTAGCGGAATTTATACGAGCGCCGATCGGGGAGACATGTGGCACAAGCTGATGGGAATTCCCAACACCTCGCGTCGCACCCACATTGTCAGGGAGGATCCGGGCAGCACAGGTTCGATCTACGCAGGTACCACGATGGGTCTGTTTATGTCGCCAAATCGGGGAACTACCTGGAAAAATTTAACTCCTACTCAGGTCAACTGGCTGACCTTTGATCCTGCTCATGCCCAAAGCATGTACCTGGCGTTGGAGTACGAGGGCATCGGCAAGAGTGATAGCGGCGGTGCGAACATCAAGCTCGTTAACAATGGCTTTGTTGATCGCGCGATCAGCTCATTAACGGTGTCAGGTAAGAAACTTGTGGCGATCGAAACGCAGGAAGGCGAATCTACGGGCATTTTCACGAGCTTTGATAAAGGCGAATCGTGGACCCAGGCCCGCAGCACTCTGGGATTATGTGGTGTTGACCTGAAGGCCATAGCTGGCTCCGCAGATAACGACCGGGTGCTGATCGGCGCGAGTCCCCATCAAATGTATAAGTCGACCGACGCCGGGCTTTCCTGGAAGGCCGTTCCAATTCGCTTGGTGATTACACCTCCCGCCCCGCCTGAGACCTCCTCCCCTAAAAAATCGGCTGCCTCGGCAAAGTCCTCGGTACACTCTCGACCTAGGACGGCAGCGCAGGCCAGAGTAGTTCATCCGGTAAAGCCGAAGCCGGTTATCCGGGAAGTCTCTGTATCTGAAGTAAGTGCACTCTATTCGAATAGAAAAGGCGCTAACACGGTTTTCTTTGCCGCTACGGATCTTGGGTTACTGCGGAGCGAGGACGCAGCCGAACATTGGACTCTTCTGGAAATTCCAAAGTCGGCCGCAGTTACTGCTCTTTATACATCTGCGAAGGCGGACGGTCTCCTGGTCGCCAAAGCTGCAAACGGATTATACTTATCCAAGGATTCCGGCGACCACTGGACGGAGTTGTCATTTCCACTACCTGCGGGGGACGTAAATGACGTAGCTGTCCCATCAAGTCCTGAAAATCCCCTGTTAGTGGCGACACGAGTCGGTTTGTACGTGTCGGCTGACGAAGGGGCTAAGTGGTCCTCAAAGGTTTCAGGTTTGCCTGCCCCAAATACGGTGAACTCAGTGGTCTATGTAGGGGATAACGGCACGGCTTACGCCGTCGAATACGGTCGCCTCTTTGAGTCGAAGGACGCAGGTGCTTCCTGGTCGGAAGCCTCAACGTCGCTGCCTTCGCTTCGGATCCGGCAGCTATGGAAAGCGGATTCGAGTTCGGAACGGCTGTATGCAATTACAACTGATCTGGGAATCATCTTTCGAAACTGACAAATATCCGCTACGATCAATGTTCGGAATAGCTTAGAGGGTCCACTCGGAGGGATCAGGATGAATTTCGCGTTAAAAGTACGGCTTCCCCGCGCCTTAGTCATTTGTGCGGCCGTAGTTTGTTGTACCGGCTTGCATGCTCAGGATATGAGAAAGACGGCTAATAGCTCGGCGTCAGGCGGGGATGCGTTGCCAGACGTTGTGGAACTCGATCCTTTCGGCGGTGTGAGCCTCTGGGGGACAGTAAATCGCGGTTTGGGAGAGAAGTTAGTTACTGGCGGGGACTTTGGCGGGCGTGCTACCTGGAATTTCAGCCAGTATGTGGGTCTGGAGCTAAGTTACAGCTATATGGTGAACAATGTTCGTTTGGTTGCACCGGTAGCTCCGGGGCTTCCTTCTTATAGCTTTGGCAACCGGATTCATTACCCAGCTCTGAACCTGGTATTCGATTTCACCCCAAGAGGTTCGCGCGTACAGCCATATATAACCGCCGGCGGTGGCGGGGCAGAGTTTGTGCCGACGAGCCAAGCCGAGAGTTATGCCCGCCAGGCGACAGCTAACAACACGTTTCACTCAGCGAATTTGAACGACAATCTGCAAGTTGGGCTGAATTATGGGGGCGGCGTAAAGTTCCACTTGAGCGATCACGTAGGGTTGCGAATCGACGCCCGTGGTTTCTGGTCGCGCAATCCAACATTTGATTTGCCGAACTACAACACAGGGGGCATATACATTCCGGCCAAGAACCACATCAACGGGATGCAGGCGACAGCGGGTTTAGTGTTTTACATGGGGCAGAGCAAGTGTCCGGAGATGCCGCCGGCTCCGCCGGCTCCGGCGCCGCTGCCGACACCGACGATCACGGGGATGGAAGGGACGATTTGCCAGGGCAAGCCGGTGACGCTGCATGCGAACATCACGGCGCCGGCAGGTCATCCGTTGTCGTACGCGTGGACGATGAACGGACAGGCGCAGGGGAGCGACAGCGCAGACTTTACGTTTACGCCGAACAATGCGGGGAGCTTCAATGTGCAGGTGACGGTGACCGACAAGTCTCCGGCGCCGGCGCCGATGGAACGGCCGAAGAAGTTCCCGGTACGCTGCTGGGTACAGCCGGCGACGCCTCCACCAGCGGCACCGGTGAGCGCAACGGCCACGGTAACGGTAGCGGATGATACGCCGCAGCTCTCCGCGGTATCGGCAAGTCCGACCGAACTGGCTTGTGCGGCCAACACGACCGGGACGCATACGGCGCAGTTGACCGGGACAGCGACACCGTCAGCTTGTGGCGGGAACCTGACCTACAAGTGGACAGTGAGCGAGGGCAGCGTAGCGAATGACAGCAGTGCGAATGCGACGTTTGATGCCTCGACGCTGAACTTCGAAGGCGGGGCACAGGGTCAGACCAAGACGGTCACGGCGACGTTGACCGTGACGAGCGAAAGCGGGAAGACAGCCTCGCAGACGACCACGATCACGGTCAATTGCAAGCCGCAGTATGTGCGGATGGACGACGTGATATTCGCCAAGAACAATGCGCGAGTGAACAACTGCGGCAAGCGTGTTTTGATCGACGACGCGGCGCCGCGGATGGCCAGCGGCGATTACGACATCGTGCTGGTGGGTCATCGGGACAACGACGAGTCGGCCAACGCCCGGACAGCCGGACGCAAGGGCCGGAGAGCGGCAGCCAGCAGTGCACTCGATGAGCAGCGGGCGTTGAACGCAGCAGCTGTTCTGAGTGGCGGAACAGGAACCTGCGCGAAGGTGGATCCCTCACGGATTAAGGTGGACTGGGTCGGAACCGACCAGACCTCCGAGAGCCGGGTGGGTCAGTGTGGGACCTCGAACATCAAGGAGCGGAAGGGCTCGGTAACGACCGAAGCGGACAAGAACCGCCGAGTGGAAGTTTACCTGGTCCCGCGCAACAGCCCGACCATGCCTCCGGCTGTGAAAGCGGCCAAGCCTTTACCGGCGGGCACCATGAAGTCTCTCGGCTGCCCCAAGTAACCCTGTAGTCCACATTAAGGGCCAGACGGTTCGCCGCCTGGCCCTTTTAAATTATTTTTAACGTTCGTATGTTTCAAAATAAGCTAAGTTAGGAGTAATCAAACAGTTGCCCATAACATCAATAGTCGGCAAAGGTTTGTACTCTGCTTTGGAGGAGAAGGATGAGATATCGGCTTACAAGTAGGCCGTTAAGTTCGGTGCTGCTATGCACAGCGTTCACTTTGGGAACGGTGGCATTTGCTCAAGGCCCGGACACGACGAAGACTCAGAAACCGGGATCGGGGGGCGAGGACCAATATCCTGATCTGGTCGAAATCGACCCGTTCGGTGGTATTAGTACATATGGTCAGATCAATCGCGGTTTAACGACTCACATCGCCGACGGCTATGTAGGCGGTATTCGCCTCGGTGTCAATCCGAGCAAGTATTTCGGGCTCGAGCTTTGGGGCACTTATACGCAGGGCAACGTCGAGTTCAGATCGTCAACTGGAACTTATCCAGGAACGAGCAACCCGCTGCCGAATTACGGGTTCGAGGCAACTAACTATGTATTCGGACTAAACCCTGTTTTCAATTTGAGGCCGCGCGGTTCACGCGTGCAGCCGTATTTGACCGTCGGTCCAACCGGCGTTCAGTTTACGCCAACTAATAAGGCAGAGAATTATGCTAGACAACCCGCTGTCAACTCCCTTTATCATTCAGCAAACCTGAACGATAACTTGCAGGTTGGAATTAACTATGGCGGTGGTATCAAGTTTCATCTGAGCGACCATTTTGGACTGAGACTCGATGGGCGCGGCATATCTACGCGCATGGCCACTTACGGCTTGCCGAACTACAACACGGGTGGCATTTACATCCCCAAGGGCGGCTGGCTCAACGAATTTCAGGGCACCCTTGGTTTAGTGTTTTACATGGGGCAGAGCAAGTGTCCGGAGATGCCGCCGGCTCCGCCGGCTCCGGCGCCGCTGCCGACACCGACGATCACGGGGATGGAAGGGACGATTTGCCAGGGCAAGCCGGTGACGCTGCATGCGAACATCACGGCGCCGGCAGGTCATCCGTTGTCGTACGCGTGGACGATGAACGGACAGGCGCAGGGGAGCGACAGCGCAGACTTTACGTTTACGCCGAACAATGCGGGGAGCTTCAATGTGCAGGTGACGGTGACCGACAAGTCTCCGGCGCCGGCGCCGATGGAACGGCCGAAGAAGTTCCCGGTACGCTGCTGGGTACAGCCGGCGACGCCTCCACCAGCGGCACCGGTGAGCGCAACGGCCACGGTAACGGTAGCGGATGATACGCCGCAGCTCTCCGCGGTATCGGCAAGTCCGACCGAACTGGCTTGTGCGGCCAACACGACCGGGACGCATACGGCGCAGTTGACCGGGACAGCGACACCGTCAGCTTGTGGCGGGAACCTGACCTACAAGTGGACAGTGAGCGAGGGCAGCGTAGCGAATGACAGCAGTGCGAATGCGACGTTTGATGCCTCGACGCTGAACTTCGAAGGCGGGGCACAGGGTCAGACCAAGACGGTCACGGCGACGTTGACCGTGACGAGCGAAAGCGGGAAGACAGCCTCGCAGACGACCACGATCACGGTCAATTGCAAGCCGCAGTATGTGCGGATGGACGACGTGATATTCGCCAAGAACAATGCGCGAGTGAACAACTGCGGCAAGCGTGTTTTGATCGACGACGCGGCGCCGCGGATGGCCAGCGGCGATTACGACATCGTGCTGGTGGGTCATCGGGACAACGACGAGTCGGCCAACGCCCGGACAGCCGGACGCAAGGGCCGGAGAGCGGCAGCCAGCAGTGCACTCGATGAGCAGCGGGCGTTGAACGCAGCAGCTGTTCTGAGTGGCGGAACAGGAACCTGCGCGAAGGTGGATCCCTCACGGATTAAGGTGGACTGGGTCGGAACCGACCAGACCTCCGAGAGCCGGGTGGGTCAGTGTGGGACCTCGAACATCAAGGAGCGGAAGGGCTCGGTAACGACCGAAGCGGACAAGAACCGCCGAGTGGAAGTTTACCTGGTCCCGCGCAACAGCCCGACCATGCCTCCGGCTGTGAAAGCGGCCAAGCCTTTACCGGCGGGCACCATGAAGTCTCTCGGCTGCCCCAAGTAACCCTGTAGTCCACATTAAGGGCCAGACGGTTCGCCGCCTGGCCCTTTTTGCATTTAGACCCGCAACGAGCCGCCAGAGAAGTACACTATAGACTTTTGACTAACCTAGGACGCTGGGCAATCAAGCACGGCAATGAAACTTCGCTCGATTTAACCTGATTTTTGTTGTTGTTTTTGGGATTGGCCTTACAGTTGTCATTTACCTGGCTTATTCATTTCTGCTCAGCAATGCGAAAAGCCGGGTTCGGCAGCAAGCTCAGCCGACGCTGGCGACGCGTTCGTACACCACTCACCAGATCAAGACGTTGCTTAACCGCTTAGCACGGGAATCGACCTTCCTGCCGCAGTCCGTCCCTGCCTACTCGGCAATGCAAGCGTTCAATTACCTGCGAACGAAACCCCTCATTTCTATATAAAGAAGCCACTTTAGACCCGACGAACTTGTCGGATCGGGCGACCGACTAGGAAGCCGATGTAGTAAATGCTTTCCGCCTGAAAGAATTGACTGGCGAACGAGACAGCCCCGTAGGCAGATCGCTTTTCTTTGCGCGTCCTCTATCGGTAGAGAGCCCGGCATGTCTCGATTGCCATAGCATTCCGGAACGAGCGAAAGACGTGTCCGTTCATGACTTCCCAGGAGCTATCGCCCGTGATGGGCTTTAGGCGAGTGACCATTTCGTAACGCATCACGCCAACGGAGTATATGTCCGATCGATGATCGACTGCGACGCCCTGAACCTGCTCAGGAGACATGTAGTGTACGGAGCCAATGGCTTCCCCGGTGCGCGTCAGTTCCTTTCCGCTATCGAGCGAGCGTGCAATTCCGAAATCCATCAGCTTTACCATTCCTTGAGGAGTCAGCATGATGTTGCCCGGCTTAATGTCCCGATGAATGACGCCTTGCGAATGCGCGTAATCTAAGGCGCCGAGGACTTACAGGATATCAATGGCATTGGCGGTCTGTAGATCGGCGGCGCGTATGCGTTGGTGCAGAGTGACGCCTTCGACAAATTCCATCACCATCAAAAGCTTGCTCGCATAGTGGAAGGCGGAGCGAGGCAGTGTTCGGATGGGCTGACCCTTGACTGAAGCTTGATCTCACGAATGAAGCGATCGCCCAATACAGCGGATTAAATCAGGTTTGGCAGGATCACCCTGAGAGCCTCGACGCGGTTTGATATTACGTGCTGCACGCGGTACACAGTCCCCATGCCGCTTGAGCCGATAACGTCGAGAACCCGGTAGTCTCCCAGGGTCTGACCGATCGTGAATGCCACTTTGCACCCCAGAATAGCAGTGGTGCGACGCCCGAAATGCTTTCGCTTAATGGCAGAATAGGAGAACAAAAATTTATGCGAATCTCCTGCATGCTCGGTTTTTTCTGCGCCGGTTTAGGAGTGCTGCGTGCAGCACCGGTCCCTGTCGCACCGAAGTTGTTTACGATCGAGCAGGTGATGAGCGCTCCCTTTGCCGAGTCGCCGCTGGCTGCACCCACAGGTGCTACGGTGGCATGGCTGCTGAATGAACAGGGCCGGCGGAACATCTGGGTGGCGAGTGGACCTGAGTGGAAGGGTCGCAGACTTACGGCTTTTGAGAAGGATGACGGACAGGAGATCGCTGAACTCGCCTGGGCTCCCGACTCGACTTACATCCTTTTCAGCAGAGGCGGCGACTTTGAGACAGGCCGAAGCGAAAACCCGAATCCGGATATCAGTCCTGCGAAACAAGGGCAAGACATCTGGAAGATTGGTCTCGATGGGGCACCCGCTAAAAAGCTGACCGAAGGACATGGAGCAGCAATTTCGCCCAAAGGGGACGTTGTAGCTTTCTTACGAGCAGGACAGATTTTCACGATGAAGCCATCGGGGGAAGACGCAAAGAGCGCTGTTACCGCGATGGGCAGTGCGCACGGTCTACGCTGGTCCTCCAAAGGATTGTCACTTGCTTTTGTCAACAGCAGGCGTAATCACAGCTTTATCGGAGTTTACGGTATGACCGACAAGACGCTCCACTATCTGGACGCGAGTGTGGATGAAGACAGCAACCCGGTCTGGTCGCCTGACGGAACGCGGATTGCTTACCTCAGGACGCCGACTCACACCAAAGCCTTCGCCTTCGGTCCAGAGCGAGCGGGCGAACCTTGGTCAATTCGCGTGGCAGATGCAAAGACAGGCACGGGACGCGAAATTTTCTCGGCTAGGGCGGGGGATGGCAGCGTGTTTCATCAGATCGTCGCTGATAACCAGATATTTTGGGCTGTAGGCGACCTGCTCGTTTTCCCGTGGGAGCAAAGCGGCTGGTGTCACCTTTACGGCCTTCCTGCGGAGGGCGGTGCGCCCAGGGAACTTACGCCAGGATCAGGGGAGGTCGAGCATGTCGAGCTTTCGCGCGATCGTAAAAGGATTTATTACTCGACCAATATCGGGGACATCGACCGGCGTCATCTAATGAGTGTTGATGTTGCCGACAATTCGGTGCCGAAAACGGTGACGACCGGTGAGGCAATCGCATGGGCGCCCACCCCAACCGCAGACGGATCGGCGCTGGTGTTCCTCACTTCGAGTTACAACCAGAGGGCCCATGCGGCAGTTCAAAGCGCGAAAGGGACGCAGGTACTCGCCCCAGAGACTGTGCCGGCTGACTTTCCCGCTGCCTCCCAGCTACATCCGCAGCCAGTGACCATTACCGCAGCCGACGGCATGGAGATCCACGGACAGGTGTTCATGCCGCCCCCCAATCGGGCCCAGCCGCACCCCGCACTCATTTTCTTTCACGGCGGTTCCAGGCGTCAGATGCTGCTTGGATTTCACTACATGACTTACTACTCCAATGCGTATGCGATGAATCAATATCTGGCAAGCCTGGGTTATGTTGTCCTGTCAGTCAATTACCGCAGCGGCATCGGATATGGCCTGAACTTTCGTGAGGCATTGAACTACGGGGCAACTGGCGCGAGCGAGATGAACGATGTTATCGGGGCAGGATTGTATTTGAAAGCGAGGGCTGATGTCGATCCTAAGCGAATTGGTGTTTGGGGTGGATCCTACGGTGGCTATCTAACGGCTATGGCTCTCTCACGGTGCCCCGACCTATTTTCCGCCGGGGTGGATTTTCACGGCGTCCATGACTGGAATGCTGTCATTACGAACTTTCAGCCGACATATGATCCCAGAGCGCGAGGAGATGAGGCGAAGCTTGCGTATGAGTCTTCACC
>CAXTMN010000023.1:6324-30548 GCA_964245395.1 uncultured Bryobacteraceae bacterium | reverse complement strand
CATCGGTCAAGGGCTGGAAAGCTCCGGTGCTGCTAATTCAGGGCGATGACGATCGGAATGTTCCATTCACCGAAACGATACGCCTGGCGGAAGCTCTACGGGAGCAGCACGTCTACTTCGAAGAATTGATTTTTCCAAACGAGATCCACGATTTCCTTCTGCATCGGGACTGGGTGAAAGCCTACGAAGCTACGGCAGATTTTTTCGCGCGTAAATTGGACAGCCAGACTGAGTCCAGCTCTGGGAAGTGACTGGCACGTGGTTATTGGAAGCGATAACCGGGTTTCAAATCGCAGCGATACAGTTGCGTACCGTCGGAAGTTGCCTTGTAACTGCATGTCCCCCAGGACACAATCAGATTTGGTCCGAAAGGGAAGACGATGCTGGTTCCGTTAAGGTCGGCTTCAAGACTCGGCCCTTCGGCAGTGGCGGGAAGCGTAAAGTTTATGGTTAGTCCAAAGATCGTTGCGTAAGCATGGCGGATGACCTCAGTTACCTTCGTCTGGTTTACTTCCGCTTCGACGAGATACGTAGCCGTGTCGGACCAATTGCGAACCGAAACGGAAAGATTGCGGAGATCGTTACTAAGCTGTTGCTCCTCAATTTTTGTGAAAGGGCACGGCCCGGCAATGCATGACAATCGCGTGTCGGCGAATTGATTGCCGCTTCCGGCATCAAAGGAAGTGGAACGTACGGTTGCTTTCCATCTATTATCAGGCGAGCACGGAGGCTTCTCCTGACAGGGCAGATTACCGGTATTCGCTACGGAGAAAGTTTGCGCCAGGCTGCCGATGCTGCTGGTGGTTGTGGCTTTCACTGAGTAGCGAATGCGCACGTTCGACAGCGTTCCCTGTGGAATGTCGCGGGGCGAACCGACCGGAATCGGCTCAAGACGCGCCAGGTAAATCCTGTTGTCGGCCAGAACAGGCATCTCATATGGCTTGTAGTTGGGGCTCTGCACAACCAGGGTGAAGGCGCGCTCATAAGTCCATTTATAAGGTAGAGAAAGCCGAAAGAAGCCTGCTGAATCGGACTTGGTCTGAACTGGCGGCGAGACGCCAAGCGCAATGATGTCCGCATTGGCAATCGGAACCTGTTTTCGCGAATCTGTGTCAGCAGTAATTATGGCTCCGGTGAGCATGTAGCCTTTGCCTCGATTGCCTGGCTTCTGGACTTTGATGATGAAGACAGCAACCAAGATTGCCAGGGCAAGGGCGATGGTCAGCGAGGCTGCAATCTGGTTTCGATTCATTCATCCTTTCAGATCTGCTTTAGATCTCCCTTCAAATCTTATGATGTTGATTGGACCGGTCACTGAGTGTTTGGAAGCAACTGAGCCGTCGCCGTTTCCTGGAGAAATCGGTCCAGGGTGCGACCTTGTTGCCCAGCGCATGGCGAGGGGCGGCGCCTCCCGTTCCGAAGGTGGCACAGAGACAGGTTTTTTCACCTGAGTTTTCGCTCTCATCGATATCAAAAGAGGACGATGCGCTCTTGGAGGAGGTAGAACGCGCCAACTTTCAGTTCTTCTGGGAGCAGGCAAGTCCTCAAACGGGATTGGTGAAAGACCGATGTTCGGTCAGGAAGACTGACCATAGCAACGTCGCCAGCATTGCCGCGACTGGATTCGGCCTAACAGCGCTGTGCATCGGTGAACAGCGAGGTTACGTGCCGCTTGCTGAGGCGCGCGCTCGGGTATTTACGACGCTTCGATTTATCTGGGAGCGGATGCCTAACCACCGCGGGTTTTATTACCACTTCGCCAACGCAGAGACGGGCGAGCGGATCTGGGATTCGGAGATCTCGTCGATTGATACGGCTATCCTGCTCTGCGGCGTGCTGACGTGCAGACAGCATTTTCGACACAGTGAGATCACCCGGCTCGCTGCGAATATCTACAGCCGCGTCGAATGGACCTGGCTATCGGAGGACACCAGTCTTCTACCCCACGGCTGGTCTCCGGAGGGTGGTTTCCTGCCTTATCGCTGGGATCTCTACAGCGAGCTGATGATGATGTACCTGCTGGGCCTGGGAGCGCCCTCTTATCCGCTGCCTTCGGGAGCATGGGATGCCTGGAAAAGAACTACGTTCGAGTACGAGGGCGTCCGCTACATCGGTTCGTTCGCACCATTGTTCGTCCATCAGTATTCGCAGGCTTGGTTCGACTTCCGGGGCAAGCGCGACAAGTATGTAGATTATTTCAAGAACTCGATTGCTGCGACCGAAGTGCACCGGCGCTTTTGTGTCGAGCTGGGAAAGCGCTTCCCTGATTACAGCGAGGATCTGTGGGGCATTACCGCATCCGATTCACAATTTGGTTATGTGGCTTGGGGCGGGCCGCCGGAAACTGGGCCGATTGATGGAACGGTGGTGCCGAGCGCGGCCGCAGGCTCGTTGCCGTTTTTGCCCGAGAAGACCTTGCGGGTATTGCGAAATATCCGATCGAGGTATCAAGCGGATGCCTGGAGCAAGTATGGTTTTGTCAATGCATTCAACCCGCTCAAAAACTGGTTTGATGAAGATGTCGTAGCCATAGACACTGGGATTACAATGCTAATGGCAGAGAATTTGCGGTCAGGCTTCGTGTGGAATACTTTCATGAAGAATCCCGAAGCGCAGCGCGGGTTGGAGCGCGCAGGTTTTTATAGCTTCTGACACACCCGCGGTCTCTTCCTTGGTTTCGGTATGCGATACTCGAATCGCGTTAGAGGTTGTTGTTATGTTGCAGAACCCGGTCCCTCGCATTTCGGTGTCGTCGACTGGCCTTGCCTTACTCGCGTTTGTCCTTTTTAATCATTCAGCGTTTGCTCAAAAGAGCAGCAGCCCACCGAGTTCGTCAGGTGGATTAGGATCGGCTAGCAGTTCTGGCATTGGCACTGGGACGGGAACTCGCGGCGCCAGCCCTGGCACAATCAACAATTCTCCATCGAATGGCAACTGGTCAAACAATAATCCAAACAACACGCGGCCAATGTTTTTCAGCGGCAAAGTGATGATGGATGACGGTACACAGCCTAGCACGGATATTCGAATAGAGCGGGTCTGTGCTGGTCGTACGCAACTCGAATCCCACACAGATTCGAAGGGCCACTTTTCGTTTCAACTCGGGCAGAACACGACGGTGGATACGGACGCGTCAGATGATATGTCCGCCAGCGCTTCGCGCCGTATGAACGGGCAGTCGTCTCCTTCTTATAACCCAATAACTGGCTCTGCAAACAACTTGTGGAATTGTGAACTGCGGGCGTCATATCCTGGCTATCGATCAGATGTTGTGGAGCTCGCCAGTAGACGATCGCTCGACGACGCGGATCTTGGGACCATCATCTTGCACCGGCTGCAAAACGTGCAAGGGACGACGATCAGTTTAACGACGGCGTTAGCGCCAAAACATGCAGTAAAAGATTACGACAAGGGTATGCAGCTCGCTCAAAAAGGCAAGTTTGACGAGGCGGAGCAGCACCTTCGCGATGCTACCGACCAATACCCGAAGTACGCAATTGCCTGGTATGCGTTGGGTCAGCTGCAACAGAGAAACAGGCAGCCTGACGATGCGCGAAAGTCTTATGAGGCGGCAATTGCGGCAGATAAGAAGTTTGTGAGCCCGTACGACCAACTGGCATTGCTATCGGCGCAGAGCGGGAAGTGGGAGGATGCGGCGGCCTTCAGCAAAATGGCCATCAGTTTGAATCCGGTGGAGGTTCCTAGCTCGTTCTGGTACAACGCTATCTCGAACTATAATCTGAAAAAGACGACGGAAGCCGAGAAGAGCGCAACCGAATTAGTGAAGATGGACGCGCCGCACAAGTTTCCCGAAGCGGAGAGCCTGCTAGCTCAAATTGCTCTCGACCAGGGCAAGTATCCAGAGGCAGCTACTCACCTCCGCAGCTATCTTGCTTTAGCGCCAAACGCGAAGAACGCTGATGCGCTGAAGCAGGTTCTCTTAAAAATCGATCAGGCCAAGAAGTAGCTCTCTCTCAATACAGCAGTTCTCCCGCGTTACTCTGAGACTTGATGGACTCACCGGATGCCGCTCCCGATCAGACGCGACAAAAACTAAAAACAGTTCGGGATACTCTGTTAGCACTGCACAAAGCGTTGCTGGATTCCGAACGGACCGCGTACGAGTTGGTCCATGGCGCAATCGCATCACCTGGCGCTTTTCTTCAACTTTTGATCAACGACAACCGGTTCGCTTGGCTTCGACCTATCACCACACTGCTCGTGCATATTGACGAGTCGCTAGCCGTAAAGAATCCCCCTGCCACGGACCGGGACTTCGCCCAACTCCTTGAAGATACCCGCGCGCTGCTGTCTCCGTCACGAGATGTGGATGGTTTTTGGAAGCGGTATTCAGGGGCGATCAATCGCGATCCGGGCGTAGCGGTGCTACACGAACGAATCGACGAGCAGTTGCAGTGATTGTGTTTCGGTCAGCGGTAAGCCTGTACTCCGGTGATCTTCTCTCCAATCACCAGAGCATGGATGTGGTCGGTCCCCTCATAGGTTTTAACCGTCTCGAGATTGCACATGTGACGCATAACGGGGTACTCATCCATAATCCCGTTCGCCCCGAGCAGATCACGGCTGAGGCGTGCGCATTCGAGAGCTATGGCTACGTTGTTGCGCTTCAGCATAGAAATGTGGGCTGCTTCTACAACATCTAAGTCCTTCAGCTTTGCTACCTGATAGGCAAGAAGCTGGGCCTTGGTGATTTCGGTAATCATGAAGGCAAGCTTCTCCTGAACAAGCTGATGGCTGGCGAGCGGCTTCTCGTCGAACTGTTTCCGAATCAAAGTATAGGAGCGGGCAGTTTCGTAGCAGTCCATAGCGGCCCCGAGAACGCCCCAGCCGATACCAAAGCGAGCTTGCGAAAGACAGCCCAGCGCCGCTTTCAGGCCTTTTGCGCCCGGCAACTCATTCGCGCGCGGAATCACGCAGTCGGCGAGATGAAGACTGGAGGTGACCGAAGCGCGCATGGAGAGCTTGCCATGAATCTCAGTCGTGCTGTAGCCGGGAGTCCCGCGTTCGACAAGAAAGCCGCGAATCCCTTCTGCCGTGCGAGCCCAAACGAGCGCAACATCCGCAATTGAACCGTTTGTAATCCAGGTTTTTTCACCGTTTAGAATCCACTTGTCGCCGTGTTGCTGAGCGGTGGTCCGCAGGGAGGACGGGTTCGAACCAAAGTCAGGCTCGGTTAACCCGAAGCAGCCGATAACCTCACCTCTTTGCATTTTGGGAAGCCAACGAGCCCTTTGTTCTTCGGATCCGTACGTAAAAATCGGAAACATCACCAGCGCGCCCTGAACGCTGACAAAGCTCCGGAGCCCGGAGTCTCCGCGTTCAAGCTCCTGCATGATGAGGCCGTATTCGATGTTGTTCATTCCGGCGCAGCCATACCCCTCAAGACTTGCGCCGAAAAAACCCAAAGCGCCCATCTCCGGAATCAACTGCTTGGGAAATGTCCCCTGATTGAAGGCGTCTCGCATCAACGGGAGAACCCGGTCGTCAACAAATTGACGGGCACTCCGACGAACCATCAGTTCCTGGTCACTGAGAAGAGTATCGAAGCGAATGAAGTCGACACCGGGGAAGGAAGGCATAGCGATCTAGCTCAAGTGTAAGCGCGCCCGAGCGAGGCTAGTTGAGAGTTCTTTGCCCTGGAAACAACTACCTCCACAACGACCCGTGACCTTCGCCTGCGCTCGAGAAATTGCTGTGGTTTTGCTCACCCTGATAGTGAGCATCTCCAGCCTCTGCGCCCAAACTCGTCCTGGACAACAAGACCTGGAAGCGGCCTACAAAGCGCTTGCACAGAAAGATTATGACGCGGCCATCGTGCTGTTCCGGAAGGGACTGGCGGGGCAGCCCAGCAATGCTGGTGCGCATAAAGATCTGGCATACACACTTCTGAAAACAGGTGACAACGCGGAAGCTCGAGATGAGTTCGAGGTGGCGCTGCAGGTAAACGACAAGGATGAGACGGCTGCGCTTGAGTTCGCCTTTTTAGCATTTGAGACAAAAAAGCCCATAGAAGCACGCCGGACATTTAACCGGCTGCGACACACAGGAAGCAAGGCGACCCGAATGAGTGCCGAGCAGGCTTTTGAGAATATCGACAGGCCCTTGGCAGACGGCATTGCGCGCTGGAAGGAAGCGCTGGGGAAGTCGCCGAATGCTAATAGTCTGGCAATGTTCAGCGCACATTGGGAACTGGCGCAGCTGGCGGAGCTGCGGGACGAGATCCCGCTCGCAGCGGAACAGTATGCGATCTGCCACCAATTGAAGCCGCAAATGAGTGAGTTGCTGCTCGCGCTAGCCCGCGTATGGCAGCAGATGAACCGAGGCGATGAGGCACGGGCGGCTCTGCTTGCGGCGTCCCGGTCGCCGCAGGCACGAACAGCCGAACTGGGTCTTGAGCAACTGGGGCCACGGTATCCCTACCCCTATGAGTTCCTGGCTGCCCTAAAAATTGACGGACAGAACACCGCTTTGCGTAGGGAACTGGGCTATTTGTACCTGGCCATGAAGAAAGAGCATGAAGCCGCCGAGCAGTTTGAGCAGCTTCTCCGTATTGATCCAAAAGACAACCAGGTGCGCGACCAACTAGACGCCCTGCGCGGCGTTAAAAAGCGGCCGGAGATGACTGTTGCATTAGTGAGCCCGGCTGTGAACGGCGGTGCAGAAGCGGCGGCCGATCCCAAGAGCATGGGTATGAAAAGCCTGAAGCTGGGATACACGCGCGATGCGATTAAGTTCCTGAGGCAGGCGCATGACCTGAACCCCGATGACGCAGAGGTGATGCTGCAGCTGGGCTGGGCCTACAACATGGCCAAAGACGACGAAGATGCGATTGCCTGGTTCGATCGGGCGCGGCACACAGACGACGCGCTGGTTGCACCTGAAGCGACCAAAGCTTTCCATAATTTGCGAGGCGACGTGCTACCCCAGACAACCATGTGGACTCTGCCTATGTATTCGAGCCGCTGGAACGACTTCTTTACCTACGGGCAAATCAAGCGCACGATTCCGTTGCCCTGGAATGCGGTGAACCGCGTCTTTTCGCTGTATGTCTCGACGCGATTCATCGGGGATGTGCGGAGCAGCCTGCCTACTCTGGGGATTGGCGGACCACAGAACTTTTCAGAATCAGAGTTTATCTTCGGAGCGGGAGTTTCCTCCAGGGTTTGGCACCACATGACCGCGTGGATGGAAGCCGGTGAAGCCGTCAAGTATCTGCCTGGACAGCGCGACGCGGCCGTCCCAGATTACCGGGGCGGTCTAAATTTTGCCAAAGGGTTCGGCCAGTTGCTGGGGAGCCAGGACTCGGGTTCCTTTTACGAGGTAACGGGCGATGCGGTCTACGTTAGCCGCTTTAACAAAGATTGGTTGTTTTATTTACAGAACAGAGCGGGTCGAACTTTCAATTTATTTGGTAACAGTTCCGCGCAGGCGTTGTTCAATGTGAACTATACGCGGGATCTGAAGGCCCAGAACTGGGCTAACACTGTGGAACTCGGTCCGGGCATGAAGCTGCATTTGCCTTACATGCCGCCGGGCGTCTATGTCTCGGCGGATTACCTCCATGGCTTTTACACTCGTGGCGACTACCAGCCAACTTGCTTGTCGGTAAAGCGCGGTTCGACTTGCCCTTCGCAGAGCAGCTATACGGACGTACGTGTGGGCCTCTGGTATGCGAGGACTAAGTGAAGATCGCCCTCGCGCTGGCATTTTTATGGGTGGCCACGGCCTCTGCGTCTACCTTTAGCGTAAGCGGAACCGACGCAAATTCCTGGCGAAGGATCCTCGGATGCATTGGGATCACGGAAGTGAGCAGCGGCGACGGGGAGATTGTCGTAGCAGGTAAGGGCGCGACGAGAGATGTGGCCGCACTAGCAGAGAATCGGGTTGTGATCATAGAAGGTCTGGGGCCGAACAGCGACAAGCTGGGGATTATTTCCAAGCCGGAGATGATGACGATGCGCCAGATTAGCGATGTTCATGCCCCCAAGATGCAGATCATCTGGGAGCAAGCGGCAAAGCTGCATCAGGTTAATCTGCCGAACGATTACAAAATATTCTCACAGGAGAGATGGAAAGGGTCGCCTTTACTGGCGGGTAAGCGTACATCGCACGGGGCAATTCTGTGGGTGGCAGCAGAGCCCGGGCCCTCAGGAATAGAACGTTATCCGTATGTACTGCAAGCGTTGCAAGATCTGGGGGTAAACCCGGCTTTGCAGACAGCCGGGCTATGGGCTTTTTTCGATTCTGCCTACCGGATTCGGGCTGATCCAGATTATCTGGCCCGGCGCTGGCGTCAGGCGGGAGTAGCTGTCCTGCACGTGGCGGCTTGGCACAACATGGAGTCCGACCCGAAGCAAGACGAGTATCTGAAAAGTCTGATTGAGGCCTGTCACCGTCATGCGATCCTCACCTATGCATGGCTGGAGCTGCCGCATGTCAGCGAGCAGTTTTGGATTGATCATCCTGCGTGGCGCGAGAAGACTGCAGTAGACCAGGACGCTCAGCTTGACTGGCGCAAACTGATGAACCTGCAAAATCCGGAGTGCCATCGAGAGGTGGAACGCCAGGTAAGTGCTCTTCTGCAGCGATTCGATTGGGACGGTGTCAATGTTGCGGAGCTGTACTTCGAATCGCTGGAAGGTTCTGCCAATCCAGCGCGCTTTACTCCGATGAACGCTGACGTACGGGCAGATTTTCAGCAAACAGGTGGATTCGATCCGAAGCTGTTGTTTGATCGGGATTCGCCGTATTCCAGCACGAAGAATCCGCAGGGTCTAAGAAAGTTTCTTGACTATCGGGCAGGGCTGGCGACGAAGATGCAAGCGGACTGGCTCGCGGTTGTCGATCAATCGAGAAGGACCAAACCATATCTCGATGTGGTGTTGACGCACATCGATGACCGCTTTGAGCCGGGTATCCGCGACGAACTCGGTGCAGATGTGAAAACAAGTCTGCCCCTTATGCAGGCAAGGAGAAGCACTCTGCTGGTCGAAGATCCGGCAACGCTTTGGGATCTAGGCGCAGAACGCTATGCAAAGCTCGCCGGGAAGTACAAAGAGCTAAACCTGAGGGGCGCAAAACTCGCAGTAGACATCAATGTGGTCGAGCGGTACCAGGACGTTTATCCGACTAAGAAGCAAACAGGAGTTGAATTGTTTGAGCTAGTTCACCAAGCTGCCGTCTCGTTCGGGCGAGTGGCCCTCTATTTCGAGAGTTCACTGGAAAAGCAGGATTTGGCCCTGTTGCCCATGGCGGGAACTACGGCGACTGCCCGCGCAACCGCAGAAGGCGAGATGGAGATTGTGGCTGCAGAGCCGACGCGGGTGGCTTGGCACGGTCCGGCGGAGCTTGATGGGAAGCTCTGGCCTGTGCAAAACAGCGACTTCCTGCTGGCGCCCGCTGGTAGGCATCAGCTAAGGCCGGGCGTAGCTCGATCACCGCTCGTCCTGACTGACTTCAATGGCGAGATTCGGTCCGCGATGACAAACAACAAGCAGGTGGATGTCGCCTACACCAGTCGAAGCCGTGCGGTGGCGATACTAGAGTCTCCCGTGCTATCGATTGAGGTAGACGGCGCTCCCCTTCAGCGCCAGGATCCCGGCGACAAGCATTGCGTCATGCTGCCAGCCGGCCAGCACGTGGTTACGTTCATTCGCTAAGCCGTTACCGTAGCAACGCTCGTCAGTCGTCCTCCCATGGCTCGAAAACGGCTGATGAAATCTCGCTCCTCTGTCTCGTCTAAGCTTTTAATAGAGTCCGTGACCAGCTCAACGCTCGCTCCTGCTTTCAGCAATCCAAGAGCCGCAGAACCGACGCAATACTCTGTAACCACTCCATACACGATGAAGCGATCTGCTTTCAGAGCCTGCATCAGTAAAGAAAAATTTGGATTGGTGAAGACGTCGAGGTGCTGCTTTTCGACAATGATCTGAGACGCGCCAGCAACTTGCGTGTGCATTTGCTCGAAGCCGTTCTGACTAGTCGTCAGTACCGGCGGGCGAGGAGTGATCAGCGTACAAGCTGCTTTCCTTTGACCATCGGTGCCGGCGACGCAGTGCGGTTTCCAGGTCTTGAATTCGGGATCGTCCTCAGTATGAGCATCGACCGTAGAAAGGATCAAAATGTTGTTTGCGGAGGCAAAGCGTGTGAGCGAGGTAAGCGCAGGGGCGAGCGCTTCGGCATCTGGGACGAAGAGAGCTCCGGCAGGAAACAGAAAGTCAATTTGAGTATCAACATCAAGGAATACGGTGTGGGCTGACTGCGGGTGCTGATTCATCGGTTCAGATAGCGAGCGCGCAGACTTTCAGCGAGTTCCAACAAGCGTGGGCTGACCACAACCGGATACGCGGGACATTCTTGAAGTGAGTGAAGCGATGTAGGCAAGGCTCCAATAGCTTGCTTTGCATAGAATTGGATGCGGTCCGTTGCAGGACTCGGCTCGACGAGTTCACCTTTAACAATGACTGGCCGAAGCAGCGGTTCACCGTCGCCACCAGTATTGCTCTCGTTTTGAGCGGCGAGCAGGTCGTGATCAGGATAGCGATATATCTGCTTGGCAGCAGGCAAGGTATGCTTCTCGTCGCTAAACTTTGCCGTGTACTGAACCTGCCCATCGCGGCGAAGTTCTACCAGCTTATAAACAGCCGACACCGTGGGTGAATCAGCTGAAGTCGCAAGTTGCGTTCCCACTCCGAAAGCATCGATGCAGGCACCGTCGCGAATGAGTTCGGCAATTCGATGCTCATCGAGATCGTTGGTGGCAAAGATCTTGGCTTGAGTAAGACCCGCGTCGTCAAGGACCTTACGGACGTAACGGGAGAGTGGGCCGAGGTCGCCGCTATCAAGACGGACACCCCAAAGCGGCGTGCCTAACTGTGTCGCAATCCGCGTGCCCTCCAGCGTGTCGTAAGTATCAACCAGAAAGACCGTCTCATCACCGAGCAGCCGCTGTAATTGATGGAACGATTCTCTCTCTTTCTCGAACGCCATGGTCCAGGAATGAGCAGCAGTCCCAAATACGGGTAGGCCAAACTTCATTCCGGATTGAGCATTACTGGTTCCGGAGCAGCCGGCGATAAATGCGGCGCGCCCGGCAAGAATGCCCGCTTCGGGCGAGTGAGCGCGGCGGCTGCCGAATTCAACAACGGGCCGATCTCCTGCAGCGGAAACACAGCGTGCCGCTTTGGACGCCACCATCGTTTGAAATGCGAACGTGGAAAGCAGGTACGTTTCGACAACCTGAGCCTCAACAAGCGGAGCACGGACTAGGGCAAGGGGCTCTGAAGGAAAAATCGGAGTGCCTTCGGGTACTGCGAAGAGATCACCCGTGAAGCGAAGTTTTGAAAGAAACTCAAAAAACGCCGCAGGGGCCTTTTTTAATTGCGACAAAGAGCGAAGATATTCAATTTCCTCAGGTCGAAATTCCCATGACAATAGAAATTCAAGCGCCTGCTGTAAACCCGCTGCAATCAGAAAATTTCGATCTGCGGGTAAGCGGCGCACCGACAGCTCAAACGTTGCGACCTCTTCTGTTTTGCCGGCCACAAAGTAGCCAGCCGCCATCGTGAGTTCGTATAGATCGGTGTTGAGCGCAGACATGGCGTCAACCCGACTACTTCTTAGAGGCAGAGGCGGGCTTGATAGAACTGCTCGCCTCTAAGATGTCGTTCACAGACTTGGCATCCATCTGATAGAGCGTCGCATCGGTGCTGCGGCGAGCAACATATCCGTCACCCAATTTAGAGAACTCGACTCTTTCGACTCGCTTGCCGTTATCGGATGTGACACCGATGGTCAAAACGGGCGATGTGAAACCGCTGGCGACTAACTTCGTTGCAGTCGCATCACGAATTTTATCAATGAACGCCTGGATGGAACTCGGATCTATCACAGTTCCGTTCAGCTTCCAGTCGGTACCAGCGCGCGTGTAGCTCTTGCTCCCTGTACCCGCCTGTACATCGAGCCTAGAGGGATCGCTAAAGCCGAAATCGAAGACTTTCTTATTGCGGAAATCGTCCGGCGATTTCTCAAGTTCCTTACCTAAGTCTGCGGAAAGTTTGAACACTCCAGGAACAACACTGCTTTTTCCATAGTAATCATCTTTGTTCTTCCGAACTTCCAGACTTTGCGTTCCTGAGCTGTCTGCCACCTTGGCCATCGCTACCAGCTGACCTGTGGCGAAGCCCGGCGCGACCTTCTTCGCGTCTTCAGCGCTTGCAGAGAGATCCATCTTTGCGTCGCCCAGTTTGCGAACCAGTTCCTCCACCTGAAAACTGTCGGCACGGGAGGGTTCCGGCTTCAGAATGCGCCATTCGTTTGCATTGTTCTTTCCAAATTCAACATCGTTCTTCCCTGATAGTTCAATTCGTGTCAGCTGATTTGAGTCGAAGGTGAGAAGCCGCTTATCACGAAGATCGTTTACGCTCTTGTCAAACGAGCTCTTGACGGAAGAGGCAAGAGCATAAACTTTCGAGTTGTTACCCAGACGAGCGTAAACCAGGGAGCCGGCTGGCACATCGTCACCGAACTGTATCTCATCGGATTTTCCAGTTTTCTCGTGAACGGTGACGGTGAGAGTAGGGGCGTTCAATCCATATTTGCTCAGATTAGATGCTTTGTCATCAACGACGTTGTCTGCAGTCACGGGATTGAGCGCCGAGGTTAGGCTGGTGACCGCATCCTGGTCGGCAGTAAGCGGCTCGGGACTCGTGATCGCCCACTTGCCTTTCTGCCGTTGCAGGGTGATGGCTGAGCCATCTTTCTTCTTGAGATCGACGGATTGAACCTGATCGGCAGGAACGTCAGCCAATTTCGGATTCGCAGGGCTGGCTGTTGCAGAGGAAGCTGTTTCCGGATGCTTTTTCGCGTACCAGACGCCGCCGCTTAAAGCAGCCAGCAGAACGGCTGCGATCAGAAGATTGCGAGACTGCATCGTTATCTCCGCTTGGCGTAAATCATGAAGCCCCCCATGATGAGAAGCAGTGGAATGGCGATGAGATCAAGATAAAAGAAGACGTTCATCTGTCGCTGGCTGACGTTCAACCGACGATCTTCCGGAGCTTTGGGGCGAATGGAGATCAGATCCTCGTCAGACGAAAGCCAGTTCAACGAGTTCAAGGCAAGATCGCGATTTGCCTGAAAGTTCAGCATGCCATTGGTGAGGAAACCGGAACTGCCGACTACCACGAAACGCCCCGGGTTGCCTGCTTTCCCGGTGTTGTAATCGCCAGCCGCACCAAGAATAAACGGACCTTTCTTGTTGCTGGGATCGCTAGGATTCACTTCATTCGAGGTGAGCTTGGTTGTAGCAATCGCACGATCGCTCGTGGAAAAGAGCTTTTGAACTGTCGTCTTGCTGCCGTTTTTCACCTGGAGGGATCGGCTGACCGGAAATCCGGTGTAACTATTCTTCAGATCGGCAACGATAGGCTGCGATTCATAGCTGCTGACCAGGGGAATCTCCGGTCCAAAACCAAAAAGTTGCCCCATCGGGTTTTGCTCCAGCACAAGATCACTGTCAGCAGTAATGCCCCAGGAGGAAAGCAGGTCCAAGAGAGCCGTGTTTTGCGCATAGTGTTCCCGGCCAAAATCGAGCGGCGGGTCAAGCAGCAGCATCGTGCGCCCACCCGCTTCGACATAGCTCTTGAGAGCGGAAACTTCGTTGGCGGTGTAATCGGCCTGCGGGCCCGCAATCACTAGAACCGTGCAGTCTTTAGGCACTTCCGTTTTGTCGACCAGTGTGATTGATTCGGGCTGATAATTATCACGAGCCAGGAGGGTCTTGAATTGGGAAAGCCCGTTGCTGTCGGTGCCGTCAAGTTCGTGCTCGTGGCTGCCACCGACAAAACAAACTTTGCGAACGCCCTTCAAATCTTTCAGGAACGCTCCGGTAATTCCCTCCTCCGTCAACGCCTTTGCTTCTTCGCGCCGCTGGCCCAGTTCGACATAAGCCGTTCCAGGAAAGCGCAGTCCGTAAGCACGCGCGACCGTAGGCTGCTTCTGAAAGTCGACATACTGCAGGTGAATCTTTGGCGAGAGATTGCGATAGCGGTCCAACATCCCGCGAGCCTGTTCGAAAGCGCTGGCCTTGTCGATGTAGGTGATGGTTGCGTCACCTTTCAAATTCTTAACCAGCTTTTCGGTCTCCTGGGATAGCGTAAAGCGCTTGTTGCTGGTCGTGTCATAGGTTTTGTTATAGCGATTGGCCAGCCAGTTGACTAATACGAGAACCGCAATAACCACGACGGTGTAGAGCCCGGCGGTAGCGCCAAAGCGAGCCTGACGAGCAGAGACCGTGTTCCGTGACGCCGACAAGTTTGCAACTGCAGATTGGAGTGGGTTCGCTTCTTCCATTACGCCCTCCATCGCAGCGATTCAAGTGAACGCGATGTCAAAAACAATCCGAGGAAAATCATAGATAGGTAATAAATAAGATCTTTCGAGTCGACCACACCTCGCGAGAAGCTTTCCATGTGGCTGACGATAGATAGGTAATTCAGGACCTGGACGGAATCGGAATTACCAAACGAAGTGGTCCAATTCAAAATCCATAGAACAAGTGCTAGCGCGAACCCGATCGCACCGGCGACAATCTGATTCTTCGTCAAGGTAGAAATGAAGGTTCCGAGAGCAAGGAGACAGGCACCTTGCAGCAAAACGCCGAGGAATCCAGTAACGACCGGACGCCAGTCGGGCTGGCCATAGATAAAGAGGAATGAGAAATCGAGCAGGAGAACGGTGAGTAAAGCTCCGTACATCAGTACCGCCGACAGCCATTTACCAATGACAATCTCGAGGTCGTGAACCGGTGAGGTGACTAGCAATTCAATAGTGCCTTGACGCTTTTCTTCAGCGAACAAGCGCATGCTGATCAGCGGTATCAGGAACAGACCGACTACCGAAATGTTCGAAAAGAGCGGCGCGATGACCTGTTCGTTCAGGTTCATTGGAGTGGATTGGCCGCTCATTTGCCCTTCGAGCGAAAAGCGGACAAAGCTAGCCGTAATGATGTACGTGAAGAAGCCGCTGAGTA
Source organism: uncultured Bryobacteraceae bacterium (assembly GCA_964245395.1). Taxonomy (GTDB): domain Bacteria; phylum Acidobacteriota; class Terriglobia; order Bryobacterales; family Bryobacteraceae; genus Bog-105. Next base: position 15,496 of record CAXTMN010000023.1, on the reverse strand, counting down.
CAGCAAAGATCGTCAGCAAGACCCAAGCTACAGGCGAAACAAAATACGAATACAACTCGCGACGGCAGATGGTCCAGATGTTTCTCATTGCACTCCCCCATCAACAATTGTGGGAATTGATTGTGTATGTGCGCCGGTGATCTGCAGGTATGCTTCTTCCAGGCTGACCGCAGTTGACTTTAACTCAAGCAAATTCCAGCCGGCATGAACAACGGCTCGCGCAACATCGGCACGGGCATTTCGATCCGCCAAACTCTCCACTTCAAACAGGAGCCGGTCGTTGCCCGCATGCTTCTCGATTACTTTACTAACACCAGGAACCTGTTCCAGGCGCTGCCGAACTGCATTGGAGTCATTCGTGCCATTCGTATCTACCTGAACAAGAACAGCGTTGCCGACCCCGCGATGTTTAAGACGTTCTACCGAATCAGTGGCGACTAAGTTGCCGCGATTGATGATGATCACCTTACGGCAAACCGCTTCCACTTCAGGAAGTATGTGAGTGCTCAAGATGATCGTGTGTTCTCCTGCCAGACTTTGAATAAGTTCGCGCGTTTCGGTGATCTGTTTTGGATCAAGACCGGAGGTCGGCTCATCGAGAATCAGCACATCAGGATTGTGAATAATCGCCTGAGCAAGGCCGACACGCTGGCGGTAGCCTTTCGAAAGTTTCGAAATCAATTTAGAGCGCACATCAAGCACGGAGCATTTCTGCATCACCTGCTCGGTGCGGCTCTTCACTTCTGTTCGAGGGATATTCTTCAGGTTCGCAATGAACGTCAAGTAGTCCTGAACACTCATTTCCGGATACACAGGGGGTGTCTCGGGAAGATAGCCAATGCGCTTCTTGACTTCAAAGGGTTGGTCGAACACATCAAAGCCGGCAACGCTCGCGCGGCCCGCAGTGGGTGGCATAAAGCAAGTCAGCATACGCATGGTGGTGGTTTTCCCTGCACCGTTTGGCCCGAGAAAGCCTACAATGTCACCCTTTTCCACCCCAAAAGAGATATTGTTCACGGCGACATGCCGCGCGTATTTCTTCGAAAGACCGTCAACCTGAATCATAATTTTGTTAACTGAGACGCACTTGATTTGAAAAAGTTAGGTGAACAGCAGGACCGCTGAAGGAAGATTCAACTGCTCAAGCCTATTCCAATAGTCTGAAACCCGGCATCTACAAACAGGATGTTCCCCGTTACTCCGCGCCCCAAATCGCTAGCCAGAAAAACGGCGCTATCGGCCACTTCTGCCGGATCAGTGTTTCGGCGCAGAGGAGCTAGCGCAGCAACCGCATCAAGGACCTTGGAAAAATCCTTGATGCCCCGAGCGGAAGCCGTTTTGATCGGACCTGCCGAGATCGCATTGACTCGTATTCTGGAAGGCCCAAGATCGCTGGCCAAGTACCGGACACATGCTTCCAGGGCCGCCTTCGCCACACCCATCACATTGTAGTTCTGAACTACGCGTGTAGAACCGAGATAAGTCAGCGTAGTCAGCGAACCACCATTGGTCATGAGTGGGCTTAAAGCACGAGCAACCGAAACCAAAGAATAGGCGCTCACCTCATTGGCAAGCAGAAAGCCCTCGCGGCTTGTCTCCAGAAAGGGGCGGCTCAGATCATCTTTATTCGCGAAAGCAATGCTATGAACAATCGCGTCCAAAGAGGGAGAAACAGCCTGCAAGCCCGCAACCAGGGAGGCGAGCTCCTCGGGCTTGGTGACATCGCAATTGAGAACCTTAGTTGCTTTTAGTTCCGAGCCAAGTTCCTCAACAGTTTGGCGCTGGCGTTCACCTTGAAAGGTGAGGATAAGAGCGGCACCCTCGCGGACAAAAGCGGAGGCAATTGCATAGGCGATGCTCCACTTGTTAGCAATGCCGAGAACCAGGGCGGTTTTACCCGCCAGCAATTGTGCCATGAATCAGACATTGTAACGTGCCACTAACCGTCCAACATGCGTAGCGACTCGACTGCAAAACGCTGCCGCTTGTCAGAAGAGATGGCCCACTCGTCCGAAAGCGAGCCGTTTTGAGAAATTTGGCTCTACTTTCATATTGTGAGCGGCAACGCAATTGAAGCAGATCCGCTCCGGAAGAGTAACTTGGAGGACTACAGGTGAAAAATATCAATTTGCGCACGTGGCTTACGCGACTGGCAGCAGGAAGTCTTATCTGCGCTGCCGTGGCGCCGGTAATGTTGTGGGGATTTAACTCGCAGGTCTCCGCCCGCGATCTAGCGAAAAATTATTTGTTTTCGCTCGTTTATGCTGCCTGCATCGGCGGAATCCTGTCAGCTACGACCCGCTTGGTGTGGACGCGTACTTGTCATTGGCCGTTGTTGGCAAAATGGGGTGCCCGCGCATTGCTGATCAATGTGGCGACTGCCGTTGGAAGTCTGCTGGCAGGCTTGGTCCCCCTGGCAATCTATGGCGCAAATTATGGGTTTTGGGCATCCCTTGTCGGCTCCTTCAAAATCGGACTAATCATCTCGACCTTTGCTGTTGCCTTCGTCACCATGTACGAACAGCACAGATCTCAAATGCGCATGACCGCCATGGAACTGAAGAATAAGGAACTGGAACGAGAGAGAGCCTTGAAGCTCGCCACTGAGGCCCGGCTCTCATCACTCGAATCGCGTATTCACCCTCATTTCCTGTTTAATACGATCAATTCGGTTTCATCACTAATCCACGAAGATCCGCGGAGGGCGGAGCGGTTACTGACGCAAATGGCAGGTCTGCTGCGATTTTCACTCGATTCTACCCAGACAGGGCTTGTGCCGCTCGAACGCGAAATGAGGATTGTCGAGGATTACCTCGAAATTGAAAAGGCCCGCTTTGAGGATCGATTACGTTTCACCGTGACGGTCGCTGATGAGCTGGGAACAGTAGCCGTTCCGCCACTCTCCATCCAGACTCTCGTGGAAAACAGCGTCAAGTACGCAGTGAGCTCGCGAAGAAGCGGCGCAAAAATCGCAGTCGATGCCAGTGTTTACGACGGACGGGTTTGGTTGGATGTGCAGGACGACGGTCCCGGGTTCCGCGACCTTCGGTTGCCGGCGGCACATGGCCTGAGTAACCTTCAAGAGAGACTCTTTGCCTTGTTCGGTGAGGACGGAAAACTGGAGATTGACAGTACTGAGTCTTCGACTCGCGTGCGAATCAATATTCCCTATGCTGCACCGCCACAGCGACACGGCCTTGGGGCCGCGCAGGACGCCGAAGCACTGGAAACCGTGCGCCGGTTATGAGCCAGCTGAGCGCATATTTGGTTGACGACGAGAACTTAGCGCTCCAGCGGCTCACCAGGCTGCTCGAGCAAACAGGCCGGGTCGCGGTAGTCGGCTCCAGCACTGATCCCGTGAAGGCTATCGATCAAATTCAGCGTAAGTCTGTCGACGTCCTGTTTACTGACATTCAAATGCCGGATCTGACGGGTTTTCAAATGCTGGCGAAGATGGAGCGGCAGCCTCTGGTTGTCTTCACCACCGCGTATTCACAATATGCCCTGCAGGCCTTTGAGGTTCACTCCATCGACTACCTGCTTAAGCCGATCGACGAGAAGCAGCTGAGCCGGGCGCTGACGAAAATTGAACGAATGCGAGGCGGGTTCGAGCCGCGCCCGCAAATTGAAATGCTGTTACAGCAACTTGCTTCGGCGCTGCCCACTAAGCGCTCGCATCCGGGCCGGCTTCCCTCGCGCATTGGAGATCGGATCGAGTTCGTTGATGTCGCCAGGGTGACTCACTTCTACGCAAACGACAAGCTGACCTATGCCTCGACGCCGCAAAAGGATCACGTCGTGGATTACACGATTGGGGAACTGGAAGAAATGCTGGATCCAGCTCGCTTTTTTCGGATCCACCGCTCGACCGTAGTCAACCTCGACTTTGTTCTGGAAATTTATTCATGGTTTTCCGAACGCATGATGGTTCGCATCAAGGACGGAAAGAACACCGAGCTAACTGTGGCCAGAGACCGCGTAAAAGCCCTCAAAGAGAAGCTCGGGATTTAGATAAACGCTGGGATTTCAGCGGATTCTGAGACACTGAAAGTAGATCGTATTTCTGGGTGCGTAAGAATACGAGTACTGATTGCTTCTCTCGTCTATGTCTCAAAGTCAGTCGCTTGGAATGTCAACGATAGTGGCCCCATCGCCAATGGAAAGGCGGGTGCCAATAGGTGCTGAGGTTGCGTTGGATAAAGCAGGCACTCTCTTCCGTGTGTGGACGCCTATTTCTCGCTCGGTGAAGGTGGTCTTCGCAGATGGTCGCAGCCCAGTTTTGCTTGACGACGAGGGCAACGGCTATTTTAGTGGGACTGTCGCGAGCGTAGACGCCGGAGTTCGCTATAAATACCAGCTGGATAACGACGAATCCTATCCCGATCCCGCTTCCAATTTTCAGCCTGAAGGGCCGCATAATTACTCCCAAGTAATCGATCCGCTCGCCTTCAAGTGGACAGACGATCGTTGGCCCGGTGTCGGCTTACATGGTCAGGTCATCTATGAAATGCACATCGGCACCTTCACAAAAGAAGGAACGTGGCTGGCTGCAGCCGAGAAACTGCCTTATCTGAAGGAAACCGGCGTCACGGTGCTTGAGGTAATGCCGGTAGCCGAGTTTCCTGGTGAGTTCGGTTGGGGATACGACGGGGTTCAGCCGTTTGCACCCGCGTCGATCTATGGATCTCCGGATGAGATGCGCGCGTTTGTCGATCAGGCGCACTCCTTGGGACTCGGAGTCATTCTCGATGTGGTTTACAACCATTTGGGGCCAGATGGAAATTATCTGCCCAGATTCTCGCCGTACTATTTTTCAGAAAAGCACGCCACAGACTGGGGCTGCGGAATCAACTTTGACGGGAAAGGGTGTGACCCGGTCCGGGAGTTTTTTCGCGAGAACGCAGCTTATTGGATAAGAGATTTTCACCTGGACGGAATGCGTCTCGACGCCACACAAGACATCCATGACGAAAGAAATCCGCATATCATCGCTGAGCTCGGGCAAGGGGCGCGACGGGCTGCAGGTCGCCGCCAAATCATTTTAGTGGGAGAGAACGAACCCCAGAACTGTTCACTCCTGAAACCGATTGCGGAGGGTGGTTGCGCGCTCGATGCTCTATGGAATGATGATTATCACCACAGCGCAATTGTGGCGATGACGGGAAAGGCCGACGCGTATTACAGCGATTACAAGGGATCTCCTCAGGAGTTTATCTCGGCGGCGAAGTACGGATTTCTGTTCCAGGGACAGTGGTACCGCTGGCAAAAGCAGCGGCGCGGAACATCGACATTAGGCCTGAAGAGCGCAGCGATGATCAACTTCATCCAGAATCATGACCAGGTGGCCAATTCTGCCAGAGGACAACGCATTCACGAGCTAACGTCGCCGGGTCTTTTCCGGGCAATGACTGCTCTTACGCTCCTGATGCCCGGCACGCCGATGCTCTTTCAAGGTGAGGAATTCGCCTCCTCGAGCCGATTCTTATTCTTTGCCGATCACAAGGCGGAACTGGCGCAGCAAGTAAAACAAGGTCGGGCCGAGTTCCTCAGCCAATGGCGGTCTCTCGTTTCGCAGGAGATTAGGTGCTGTTTCGACGATCCCGCCGCTAGACATACCTTCGAGCGCTCCCGACTTGATCACGGGGAAGTAGTTAAGCATTCTGCGGCTTATGCACTGCATCGAAGTTTATTGAAGTTGCGAAAGCAGGATGCGGTCATCTCTCGGCAGGGCTTGGACGGGTTAGACGGGGCCGTATTAGCGCCGCAGTGTTTGGTCTTGCGGTTCTTCTCGCCGGATCACCAGGACGACCGTCTTCTATTGGTCAACCTGGGAGTCGATCTTAGACTTGACCCTTGTCCGGAGCCGCTGCTGGGCCCTCCGCTAGGTAAACACTGGCAAAAGATCTGGTCGTCGGACGATGCCGAGTATGGCGGATGTGGCGCTCCGCCTTTCGATGACGCCGCTCATTGGATCGTGCCCGGCCAGGCAGCGGTAGTTCTTAGACCGCTTTCCGGTCAGAAACCATCTACTACGTAGGGTTGTCAGACAAGGCAGGTGATGAATAGTGTCTTTACGCACCAATCGGGTGCTCCCCTTACCAGCGATGACATCCGTGCGCTGATTGAAACCGAGTGGCTGGTCACCAACGGCCTGGGGGGATATGCCAGCGGTACTCTCGGCGGAGCGCTGACGCGAGTTTTTCACGGCTATCTGGTTTCCGCATTGCCGTCCCCTCTTGGACGCACGATGATGCTGAACAATGTTCTTGAAGAGCTCGTCTTTCCTGACGGACACTGTATCGGCTTGACGGGATTGATGACACAAGAGTCACAAGTGCCCGGTTCTCAACATCTCTCTGGTTTTCATCTGGAAGACGGTCTTCCCGTGTGGACCTTCGAAGCGGAAGGATGCACGGTAGAAAAGAGGGTTTACCTTCCGCATCGGCAAAATACCACTTATCTGAACTACCGCATGACTGACGGGCCGTGTAGTGTCAAACTGCGCTTACGCCCGGCGATCAATCTGCGAGGACATGAAGCGCCGGTGAACTCTCCGCTCGATAAGTACAAAGTCACTTTCAGTGACCATCGTTATGAGCTGAGTGGGTCGGGTAATCTCCCCCCGCTTCGGCTGATGCTCATCGCTGAGGGAAACGGGTTCGAAATTCACTGCGAAACTCTGCGTAATCTCGTTTTTGCGATTGAGAAAAGTCGAGGCTACAATTTCCAGGGCGATCTATGGAGTCCTGGCTATCTTTCTGCGGACTTGTCCATCGGCAACGAAGTAACTCTGGTTGCATCAACCGAGAGTTGGGAGGTAATGGCCGCATTAAGTCCACACGAGGCCTGGGATGCGGAGCGTGACCGCAAGCGGCGTTTGCTGATCGAAGCCGGTCCCGCACAGAGCGATCCAACCTGTCGACAACTCGTATGGGCTGCTGATCAGTTTCTGTTCACCCCTGTAGGCCGCCAGGAAGACACTGCACGAGCACAGGCGGCCGGCGACGAAATCCGCAGCGTCATTGCCGGCTATCACTGGTTTACCGATTGGGGCCGGGACACCATGATCAGCCTCGAAGGGCTGACCCTGACGACCGGGCGCGAAGTAGAGGCAAGCTACGTTTTGCGCACTTTCGCCCATTACATCCAGGATGGTTTGATCCCCAATATGTTCCCGGAAGGCCGCACCAGCGGGTTGTACAACACGGCAGACGCGACGCTCTGGTTCTTCCACGCTCTCAATCGGTATTTATCGCATACCTCCGATTCCAACCTCTTAGGTCAACTTCTTCCGAAGCTGTTGGACATCGTTGGACATCACTTGCGCGGAACACTTTTCAACATCCATGTCGACAGCAGCGACGGACTGCTGGTGCAAGGGCAGGAAGAGTACCAACTCACCTGGATGGACGCAAAGGTGGACGGCTGGGTAGTCACTCCGCGTCGCGGTAAGGCCGTAGAGATCAACGCGCTCTGGTACAACACGCTCCGGATTCTGGAAAAGTGTTTACGTGAAGCAGGCAGGGATGTCGAGGCGAATGGCGTGGGGACGCATGCGGAGAAAGCAAAAGAGTCATTCAACGCGCGCTTCTGGTACGAAGAGGGCGGCTATCTGTACGACGTAATCGACGGCGAAAATGCTGGTCCCGATCGTTCCTGCCGGCCCAATCAACTGCTGGCGATTTCCCTCGATTATCCGGTCCTAGATCAATCGCGGTGGGCTGCAGTTGTTAACGTTGCCCAAGACAGACTGCTGACCCCGGTCGGTTTGCGATCGCTTGCTCCCGGTGAGCCAGACTATAAACCTCGGTATGATGGCGATCTTCGCTCGCGAGACGCCGCCTATCATCAAGGTACGGTTTGGGCTTGGCTGATCGGTCCCTTTATCGATGCGTGGCTGAAGGTTCATCCGGGAGATACTGCCGGTGCCCGCGGATTTCTCAAAGGATTTCAGGATCATTTGCTCGGCGCCTGTGTCGGAACGATTAGCGAGATTTTCGACGCCGACCTGCCATTCTCCCCACGCGGCTGCTGCGCACAAGCGTGGAGTGTCGCCGAAGTGCTTCGATGTTTTGTGAAGACAGCGGGCGGCGTAGAGGTTGCCCAGGGCGAATTTGAACTCGCTTCATCGTCCGCCCGGTAATCTAAAGAAGGCGAGGGAAATGGAATTGGACGGAAAAGAGCCCGAAGAGTCAACCACCGGAGTCAATCGGCGCGAGTTTGTTACCGTTACGCTGGTCGGCAGCGCTTTAGCAGCGAGTCTGCCCATCGAGGGCCAGACTTCTGACGCTGCGAGTGGAACAGTCGAATGTACCTTGACCATCAATGGTCAGGAAAAGCGGATGTCGATCGATCCCCGCGTGACTTTATTGGATCTGCTGCGTGAGCACCTGGCGATGACCGGCACCAAAAAGGGCTGTGATCATGGGCAATGCGGCGCCTGCACGGTTCTGGTCAACGATCGCCGCATCAACTCCTGCCTGAGTCTTGCCGTCATGCACGACGGAGATCGGGTCACCACCATTGAAGGTCTTGCTAACGGAACTGAATTACATCCCATGCAGGCTGCCTTTATCGAACACGACGGGCTCCAGTGTGGGTATTGCACGCCAGGCCAAATCACCTCGGCTGTCGCCATGCTCAACGAGGTGAAGGCCGGGACGGTAAGCGCCGTGACGCCTAACCTGTCGAAAAGAGGACCAGTGGATCTGACCGACGATGAGATCCGCGAGCGCATGAGCGGGAATATCTGCCGCTGCGGAGCCTACGCAGGAATCGTTGCTGCTGTGCGGGCAGTCGAGGGAGGGAAAGTCGCATGAGGCCGATCACTTACTTGCGTGCAACGTCGGTTGAAGACGCCATCAAAGCTCGTGGCGAGGGACCGGATGTTCAATACATCGGCGGAGGTACCAACCTAATCGACCTGATGAAGATGGGGACTGAGCATCCGAACCATCTGGTAGACATCAATCGCTTGCCGCTCCGGAACGTCACAGAGCATGAGGGCGGCTTTCGGATTGGAGCCTTGGTCACCAATTCCGATCTGGCGAACCATGCGCTCATCCGAGAGCGGTATCCGGTATTGAGCGAAGCCATCCTGGCAGGCGCATCCCCACAGCTCCGAAACATGGCGACGACCGGAGGAAATCTGCTTCAACGGACGCGTTGCTAT
>CAXTMN010000023.1:0-6314 GCA_964245395.1 uncultured Bryobacteraceae bacterium | reverse complement strand
TGCTATTACTTTTACGACCCCACCTACACCGAGTGCAACAAGCGCGTTCCCGGTAGCGGGTGCGCCGCTAAAAATGGCTACAACCGCATCCACGCCATCCTTGGTGCAAGCGAAGAGTGCATTGCTACCCATCCCAGCGACATGTGTGTGGCGCTCGTTGCTCTCGATGCGGTAGTGCAAGTTCAGGGGCCCAAAGGAGCACGGTCTATCCCTATGGCTGAGTTCCACCGGCTTCCTGGCAAAACACCGGAAGTGGACACGAACCTCCAGCGGGGCGAACTGATTACTTCCATCGATCTTCCGGCAATGCCTTATGGGAGGCGATCTGTGTATTTGAAGGTACGCGATCGCAACTCTTACGCATTTGCGCTCGTTTCGGTTGCCGCCGTTTTAGACCTGGATGAGAACGGCAGCGTCCGCAAGGCTCATCTGGCATTGGGCGGAATTGCACATAAGCCCTGGCGGGCAACGAAAGCCGAAGGCGAGTTGAAAGGCAAGCAAGTGAATGAGCAGCATCTGCGTGCAGCAGCCAATGCGGAGTTGCACGATGCCAAGCCTTATGCGGACAATGCGTTCAAAGTCGAACTCGCGAAGCGTAGTATCGCTCGGGCGGTAACCACAGCGGCAAAACTGGCCTGAAATAGCTGGCTTGAGATAGTCGGTTTGAATTAAAGGATTTAGCGATGTCAGAGTTAGTCGGTCAACCAATCAGTCGTATTGATGGCGTCCTGAAGGTAACAGGTCGCGCGACGTATGCTTACGAGCATCAAGTCCCGAATGCCGTTTACGGAGTCATGGTGATGAGCACGATTGCCAAAGGGCGTATCGTGTCCATGAATACGCAAGCGGCGGAAAAATCAAAGGGTGTCATCGCTGTGATGACTCACCAGAATGCACCCAAGCTGGAGTCACTCACGTCTCAGAAGAAGGGCGGGTCGACAGGCCGCGTCGTGCAGGTACTTCAGGACGATGTCGTTCGGTATGCCAATCAGCCAATTGGCTTGGTTATTGCCGACACCTTCGGAAATGCAGCCGATGCAGCACACCTGGTCGAAGTGAAGTATGCCGCCGAGCAACATCACGTCGACCTCGAAAGCCGGTTGGCAGAAGCCTATGAACCCCCTAAGTCGGGTGGCGGAGGCGATCCTTCCTCCAGTAAGCGTGGAGACATGCAGGCTGGTCTGGCTGAGTCCGATGCACGTATCGACAACGTTTACGCAACTCCGGACGAAGTACACAATCCGATGGAGCCCCACGCGACAATAGCCGTGTGGGACCAGCCTGACCACCTGACCCTGTACGACGCCACGCAGGGCGTGTTTACCTGCCGCGAGCGGGTTGCCGAGTTGTTTAGTTTGAAGCCCGAGAATGTTCGGGTGATTTCGCCTTATCTGGGTGGCGGGTTCGGCAGCAAAGGACCTGTCTGGTCGCACGTGATCCTAGCCGCGGTGGCAGCCAAACAGGTGAACCGTCCGGTGAAACTGGAATGCACCCGGCCCCAGATGTTCGCCATGTTGGGGCATCGCTCGCAGACCCATCAGGCCATCAATATGGGTGCGAAATCAGACGGAACAATGGGCGCCCTCAGTCACGACACCATTTGCCAGACATCCACATTTGACGAATTTGTCGAAGCTTGCAGTCTTTCGGCGCGCATGCTCTATCAAGTGCCGAACAACAGCACATCGCACAAGCTAGTCCGTTCTGACATCGGAACGCCGTCTTTCACAAGAGCGCCCGGTGAAGCTCCGGGCACCTACGCGCTCGAGGCGGCCATGGACGAGATGGCGCACCAATTGAAAATGGATCCAGTCGAGTTCCGGCTGAAGAACTATGCCGAGATGGACCAGGAGAAAAACGTTCCCTGGTCAAGCAAATCACTCCGTGAATGTTACCGGATGGCTGGCGAGCGATTCGGCTGGACCCGGCGTAATCGCGAGCCGCGATCCATGCGCGAGGGCAACACACTCATCGGCTGGGGTATGGCTACTTCAGTCTACCCCACCAGGCGCAGCGCTTCGCATGCCTTTGCGCGTCTGAATGCAGACGGTACGTTTTCAGTAGATGCTGGAACACAGGACCTCGGAACTGGCACCTACACTGTGATGACACAGATTGCGGCCGACTCCTTCGGCGTGCCGGCAAACCGGGTGAAGTTTCGGCTGGGCGACACAGACCTCCCGGCAACGCCCGTCTCAGGAGGGTCACAGACTGCGGCAAGCACAGGCTCATCGGTGTATCTGGCCACCCAGGCGCTCCGCGAAAAGCTTGTACAAATGGCGGTTAGTGACGCGAACTCGCCCCTTTCGGGTAACAGCGCCCAAGACATCGTACTTGCCAATGGACGTCTTTACTCGAAGAGCAATCCAGGACGAGGAGAGACTTTTCAGCAACTCATCACCAGAAGCGGCCAGCCTCACGTCGAAGCCACTGCCGAAGCCAAGCCAGGCAGCGAAAAGGAACGTTTTGGTATGTACGCTTTCGGCGCACAGTATGCGGAAGTCCGTGTCGATGCTGATCTTGGTCAGATCAAAGTGTCTCGAATGGTCGCTTGCTTTGGAGCCGGTAAGATTCTGAATGCGAAAACAGCCCGCAGTCAATTGCTAGGCGGTATGGTTTGGGGAATCAGCATGGCCCTCTACGAACACGCGGCCATGGATAAGCAGCGTGGGCGCTGGGTGAACAACAACCTGGCCGAGTATCATGTCCCGGTAAATCTCGACGTGGGCCAGATCGAGGCGCTCTGGGTGGATGAGAAGGACGAACACGTCAATCCGATCGGCGTAAAGGGAGTTGGAGAGATCGGTATCACAGGCGCTGCCGCTGCTATCGCTAATGCAGTTTTTCACGCTACGGGCAAACGGGTGCGAGAACTGCCCATTACCGTCGACAAGCTGCTTGCCTGACCGAGTCAGGCTGCAGCCGTTAGACGCGATACTTGTTCGCGCAATGTGTTCAAGCCAGTGGTAATGCGATCAGTCTCAATCAGAACAAATTCATCAGTTTCAGCAAATTGATCGCGTGCTTTCAACATCCGCGTGTGATCCTCGCGCAAGTGGGGAAGCGTGGCAGTTGCGGCCACTGAACCGCGCAACGCCGCCGCCAAATAGTAGAGGGTCAGCTCCACGTCATTCGCGAAAACAGTGAAGATTTGTGGCGCAGTCTTTACAGGAGCTTGAGTGAGTTCCGCTTCGAGGGCCATGATCGCATAAACTAATGCATGAGAACTGGCCAGCATCGAGGTCAGTAGATTCAGCCGGTCGACTGGCGTTCTGGGTTCCGCTGCTAACCGGTCGACTGAGCTTTCTGCGGCCGTACGCGCTCTTCTCCACGCGCTACGTGACTCTTCGAGTATCAAATCTACATGTTGATCATCATGGCTGAACCGCTGAACAACAGCCTGAAAGTAGTCGCGCGTTGCCTCCAGCATTTGAGCCATGGAATCAAGCACAGTCGTCCGCTCCCAGGTTGGCCATAGAATGTACGCGAACAATGCAAACAGGCCCCCGGCGCCAGTATTAAGAGCACGCTCCAGAACAACTTCACCAGCCGGAACTCCAGTAACGGAAAGTAAGAATACGATCAGCCCCGCAATGGCTGCGCTGAAAATACCGTAGTTTGCCGGTCCCCAGCGACGCAATGCAAACGTAAACGCGCCGACCAGAACCAACTGTGTGAGCGCGGAATGAGGGAGAGACAGAGACAGCACAGTCGCCAGCATCAATCCGCTGAACGTGCCGAAAAGCCGCAGAACTCCGCGACTGATCGTGCTTCTGAAATCTGTTTTAAGAACGACCGCAATCGTCATAGGTAGCCAGTAGGAGCGCTGCCAGCTGATGCTTCGGCCGATGGCGTCCCCGATCGCAACACACACCGAAAGACGAACTGCGTGACGGAAAGCAGATGATCTGAAATCGAGATTTGCCCGTATGATTTCGAACCAGGCAATCAGCTGTAGCTTCGCAGGTTTCGCCATTTCGCGTTGCACCCAATGGTCGGAACCTTCGGCGGTGACGTTTTGGGACAGCATGCCAACAGCTCGAAGCTGACCCGAAACCGTATCAACCGCATAAACGGCTTCGTGCTCCAGATGGCTGGCGTAATCAGACAGAGTCGATTGGACTCTCCTCTGCAAATCGCTTAAGTCCTGGAGGAGTTTTACAGGTTCCTGGGCGCACGTGGCTGATGTCAGGCAGTCCGAAGTACGTGAGCAAAACTCAGAAGCCAGCTTAATGGCAGAGTCCAGCAGATCCGCAGTTTCCTTCGTGCCCGCGGACGCCTGGTGCATACTATCAGCAAATGCGTCACGAAGTCGAATCAGCGTAAAAATAGACAGGCGAATCCGGTCAGCCTGGTCAAGAAGATTGAGAAATCGCTCCCCCTCCAGGCTGTGATCTCGGCCTAGCGCATCCAGTGTGTCCTGCACCTGAGTACTTGGCGCCTTCAGCGGGCCGGACTGCAGGACATCGCCTTCCCCTCCGATTTGTTTTGCTAAATCAGCGTACACACCGCCCACTGCCTGCCGCTCCGGCTCATATCTGCGAAGCGGCCAGAACAGCAGAGCTAACCCGGTCTGAAGCAATCCCCCAGCAAGCACCAGAAGTGCTGCGTAAAAAGCGCCTTTAGGAGACATCGCTCCGCGCGCAGCAAAGACTATAACAGCGACAAGTGTATTTAAGCCGAGATCACCCGCCCGAGTGCTGACCGCAACAAACATGCCCCCGACAAAGGCCCATGCAGCGACAACAAGAATAGCGGCCCAGTGATACTGGCCAGTAACGGAACCAACAAACACCGCTACCGCACCCAGTGTGCTCCAGGTGAGCATGCGTCGGGCTCGCTGCGCATACGGATCGCGTCCGTCGGAGTACGATACATTCAATGCGCCGGTAGTAATTGCAACGGCCGCTAATGGGTTGACCAGGGCGATCCCGATTGCCAGCGGCAGCGCAACTGCAGATGCATTCCGAAAAGCAATCCAGGCACCGTTAATTTTCCCTTTCTCAAGGCGCGTTACCGTGCGCCAGAGCGCAACGGGTGTGCTCGCCGCCAGACTGCTTGCTGTCACGGAATCGGTTTGCAGGCTCAAATAATCAATACATCCAAAGTCCGCGGTCCGTGTACGCCGCGAACTCTGGTCATCTCAATATCCACGGTAGCTGATGGCCCCGAAAAAAAAGTTATCGGCCGCTCTCTAATCGCCTGTAGCTTCCGGATAGCTTCGGGCACAAGTTCGACGATATCTTGAGCGCGCAAAATACAGAGGTGGTAATCCGGAAGTAAGGTTGCCGCCCGCCTGCCTTGCTGGGCCGAACTTTCCAGCACCACTGTTCCTGTCAAAGCAATGCCCAGAGTGCAGGTCGTAACCACACCATCGTTTGACCCAAGCTGATCTTTACTTAAGTTGTCATCGGGAATGAACATGAATCCATCCGGTTGCCACTCAGAAGGAAACCGTGCGGGAACAATCAGTATCCGTCGTAAACGCAAGTTAAGCACGTGAGCGATGTCGGCCTTGATGTCGCCCGTTCCGTAGAATGGAGTGCCGTTGTAATGCCGAAGTCGCTCATCGAAAAGCTGTACACGGGCGCTGGGATCGAGGGCCCCGACTTGATGATACGGCCGGGGCAACTCTGTCCACTCCGCAAAGCATTCTTCAGCGCGGTCCCCTAGTCTGGTATCCTCCAGGGCGGCTTTCACTCTATCCAGAATGTAGGTCCGTGAGTGCGGGTCGATCATGCGTCCGCTCTGTCCCGGTTCGCCCACCAGTGACGAAAGCTTTGCTTTGGCATGGGCATCAAATCTCGCGTGTCTGACCAGCCCCCCAAAACTCCAGGTAAATGATTGATGGCATCCCGATGAACAAACGGCCTTTGAGCAACTCGCGCGAGAATTTCTGCCATGTTCAGGAGGCCCGAACTGGAAAACACCAGCGCCATGGCTTGCATGGCCATGTTCTCAGCATTCAGCTTTCCTTTCAGAGTGCTTTGGTCTTCCCGCACAATTTTCCCGCGCAGTGCAATCAGGATTTCAGGAATGTTGATCTTCACCGGACAAACGTCGTAACACGCCCCACAAAGCGACGACGCATAGGGCAACGACCGGGAGTGCTCAAGGCTTTGCAACTGTGGAGTAATGATCGCACCAATTGGCCCCTGGTAAACCGACCCGTAAGCGTGCCCGCCCGTCTGACGATAAACGGGACAAACATTCAAACACGCACCGCAGCGAATGCAATTCAACGTTTCGCGCGTTTCCTTATCAGCCAGTACACTGGATCGGCCGTTGTCCAGCAAAACAACATGAAACTCCTG
>CAXTMN010000022.1:48282-53105 GCA_964245395.1 uncultured Bryobacteraceae bacterium | reverse complement strand
GGCGAATCCCTCACCGTTTCGCGTTTTTTCGGCTGTATGCTCATCCTGACAGGCATCTTGGCCGTGTAATTAAAACCGTATCGCCGGGCCTGAAATCCGGCTGCTACCGTCGATTCTTTATACTGATAAGTACCGCCCCTGAAAGGTTTCCATGCCGTTCCTCCAGAAAATGAAGCAGCAGAAGCTTCTAAGCTTCGTTTTGTTGCTTTTGACCCTGTCCATTGGAATCGTTATCGGCACAGTCCTCAACACTGGTGTGAAAGCTGATCGGCAGGTTGCTGTCGTCGCTCCCGATGCGACGCCGTTAAGCGTTCCCGAAGCGGTGCCGATCACGAACGACTTCACCAAGCTGACCAAAAGAGTGGAACCGTCGGTGGTCTACATCGAGTCCGATTACCTGGCCAAGCCCGGCAAACGCCCGCGCCACAGTAGGGGAAGCGATTCGGACGATGATGACCCGGGTTCCGCAAGCGACAGCCCCAAAGGAACCGACCCTTCTGACATCTTCAAGAAGTTTTTTGGAGGCGGCAACGAATCCCGCTCGCTTCGAACGGAAGGGTCAGGAACAGGGTTCATTGTTGATAAGAACGGCTACATCCTTACCAATAATCATGTAATCGAGAAGGCCGACCGCATCAAGGTAACTCTAAGCGGTGAGGGAGAAAGCGTCGAATATCGCGCTCGGGTAATTGGCTTCGATTCTGAGACGGATATCGCCGTGTTGAAAATCGACACCAAGGAACCTTTGACCCCGGTCCAGATCGGCAACTCGGACAGTGTACAGGTGGGCGACTGGGTCATTGCGATCGGCTCCCCTTTTGGCTTACAGGCAACGGTAACGGCAGGAATCATCAGCGCCGAACGTACGCCTCGCGACCTTCCCGGCGCCGGCTCTTTTCAAAGCTTTCTTCAGACCGACGCTGCAATCAATCCCGGTAACAGTGGTGGCCCTCTGTTAAACGTCCGCGGTGAGGTGATCGGCGTTAATACCATGATCGCCACCCGCAGTGGATCTTACGAAGGCATCGGGTTCGCCTTGCCTTCCAAAACAGCCGTGAAGGTCTACAACGATATCATCCGGGAAGGCCGAGTTGTGCGCGGCTCCATCGGCATCAAGTGGACTCGCACGGGCAGTCAGTCAGACACACTTCGCGCCTTCGGACTCGACCACGGTGTTTTGATCGAGACGGTATCCCCCACGGGTCCGGCAGGCAAAGCCGGTATCAAAGATGATGACGTGATCGTGGCGATGAATCAAAAGCCGGTCCGGGACGGCGAAGAGTTGGTGACCAAAGTCGCCGACATTCCTATCGGATCCTCAGCGCTCTTCACCGTCGACCGGAACGGCAAACAGATGAACTTTCGCGTTGATGTTGCCGAACGGGACGTAGTCTGGAAGAGCGAACCGCAAGTGGCCGGAAACCAGCCTGCTCCGGCGCAGTCGATGGCCAAGCAGCTAACGCCAGCGCGCTTTGGGATGACCATCATGCGCCTCACTCAGAAAGAGCGCCGCGACCTGTCCATCGAAGAAAAAGATGGAGTCAAAGTCGTCTCTATCGATCCAGGGTCCTTCGCAGACGACATCGGCGTCCTTGAAGGGGATGCCATTCTATCGATCAACCGTCAGCTGGTTACCTCACCCGATGACGTCATGCGGGTGCAATCCAGCTTGAAGCCGGGACAAGCTGTTGCCGTCCATATTGTTCGTGGATTCGGAACTGGCCGGCGCGCACAAGATCCGCAGCGCTACTATCTCTCGGGCCGATTGCCCGAAGATTGATTACGAGATTAACTGAGCCGCACGCCTGGCAAAGTAGGTCAGCGTAAAATCTGCCCCTGCCCGTCGTATGCTCGTTAGCGACTCCAGAATCGTGCGGTCCAGATCGAGCCATCCCTGACGGGCGGCAGCCACGATCATGCTGAACTCCCCACTTACCTGATAAGCACCCAACGGCACGTCAAAGAGTTCACGCGCCTTACAAATGATATCGAGGTACGGCATCGCAGGCTTCACCAGAATCATGTCTGCTCCTTCTTCCAGGTCCAGCGTGATCTCTCGCACAGCTTCCCTCGCATTTGCCGGGTCCATTTGGTAAGTGCGCCGATCTCCGAACTTTGGCGCTGATTCCGCCGCTTCCCGAAAGGGCCCGTAAAAAACCGATGCGTACTTGGCCGCGTAAGACAGGATTGGCGTGGCCGGATGACCGGCGTTGTCCAGTGCCGTGCGAATCGCGTCGACGCGACCGTCCATCATGTCGCTCGGCGCAACAATATCCGCCCCTGCTTCCGCATGGGAAACAGCCGTTTTCGCCAGCCACTCCAGCGTACGGTCGTTGTCTACGTCTCCGTTTTCGATCCAGCCGCAATGGCCATGGTCAGTGTACTCGCAGTTGCATACATCCGTGATCACCAGCAGCCCCGGAACATTTGCCTTGAGGGCCCGAACCGCTCGCTGAGTGATGCCATCTGCCGCGTAAGCACCCGAAGCAAATTCATCCTTTTCTTCCGGAATGCCAAACAGAATCACGCCGCCAATTCCCAGGCGCTTGCATTCCTCTCCTTCGCCAACAAGATTGTCTACCGAAAGCTGAGCGTTGCCGGGCATCGACGTAATCTCTTTGCGGATGCCCTCGCCACCCGTGACAAACAGCGGCAGCACAAACTGCGCAGGGTTAAGTTGCGTCTCGCGAACCAAACTGCGAATAGAGTCAGAGGTGCGCAAACGCCGGGGACGCTGCTTTGGAAACGCCATGTGATGCTTCCTCAGTTTCGCAGACGCTGCCCATCCCGCGACCTGCTATTCACTCATGCTCAAAATGAATGAGTGAAAGAAAAAGCAGGGAAGCGATGGTTCGTTACCGGCACTGTGCAGGGTGTCGGGTACCGCTATTTCGTTCAGCACAAAGCAACATCGTTAGGGCTTTCCGGATGGGCACGCAACCTACCTGACGGGCGCGTAGAAGTTTACGCTGTCGGAACACCGAATCTTCTCGACGACCTGGCTGGTGCTCTCCATGTAGGCCCTCGCTTCGCAAAAGTGCGTGGCGTCGAAGAGCAGGAAGCCACCGCAGAGAATCTGCCCGGCTTCGCCATCCATTAATCGCTATCCCGTAACCGCTATCCCGCGACTGCAGCGTTTGCCGAAGGCAGGCTGTTCGTCGCTTGTCCCGCAACGTCTTCTGTCTGAACCGAATTGTTGAAGCTGTATCCAAATCCTCGAACCGAGCGAATCAGCAGCGGATTCGCCGGATCGGTTTCAATCTTCTGCCGCAGCCGCAGAATGTAAACGTCCACCGTGCGATCAGTCACCGCGCGATCATGACCCCAAACAGCGTCCAGCAATTGTTCCCGGCTAAAGACCACTCCAGGCCGGCTCATTAAGAATTCCAGGAGCCTGAACTCCGTGGCAGTCAGCGTGAGTAAGTGACCGCCGACACGAGCCTCGCAGCGGCTGCGATCTAACTCCAGCGAAGCCGCCTTTAACACTCGTGTGGCGTTCGTCTGTCCCCGGAACTGAATCTTAATGCGGGCGATGAGTTCACGTACAAAAAACGGCTTAACAATATAATCATTCGCCCCCAGTTCCAGGCCAACGATACGATCCGTCTCCGATGCCCGGGCCGTCAGGAAAATTACCGGGATATGCGCGAGTTCCGAGTGCTGACGAATCGCCTTACAGATTTCCAGCCCGTCCGAATCCGGAAGCATGATATCGAGAAGAATCAGATCGGGACGCTCGCGCCGGAAAGTGTCAACCACACCTCTTCCTGTTTGCGCTCCGACTACGGTGAAGCCTTCTTTCTCGAGGTTGTACTTGACCAGCGCATAGAGATCGGCATCGTCTTCAATCAGAGCTATTTTTCGCATGTCGGGGAGCTGTTAAGCTCAGGGTAACCCACCAATTGTGACAATTTCGTTACGCTTCGGTGAATTGTAGAAGGCAGTCTTCACACTGATAACCTATGGGTAAGCAGCTTTACCGTGAACACGTTTGAACAGCGCTCCGAGGCGCAGCGGCGCTCTGCAATCCGATCGGGACTGACCATTGGTACGGCCGGAATCGCCCTGCTGGTAGTTGTTTTCCTGATCTTCGGCCTGAACAGTTCAGCACCACCCCGCTACTTCTCGGGTGTAGCCGTCATCGGCGCAGTCGTCCTTCTGGTACTTCGGCAATTATCTCGCCGCATGAAGGGCAAATCACCTCGTTCGGCACAGCCGGATCCGAAATCAGCCCTCAACCTGGACTGAGCCAGCGCGATTCACTAGCTGTGTTTTAATAAGTACTGGCATCCGGGCACATCCTGGGGCATAACCTCGATTGTGTAAGCGGAGCACCTTGCTCCTCAGTAGCTCAACGGCAGAGCATTCGGCTGTTAACCGAAGGGTTGTAGGTTCGAATCCTACCTGAGGAGCCAAATTCTCTTTCAATGCCACGATAGGGCGTACGAGCGGTTCATACCGGGTGGCGGACCGGATTGACGAACACCTGTCTCGCAGAGCTAGAGCGGAAATAAAGCCGGTTCGAAGATCCTCGAATTGATCAATTGCGATCCCAGCCATCCGAGAGCCACTGTTAAATCGCAGCCTCTGCTTCCTAAAGTGGATGCTATTTTAATCAAAAGCGTCCATTAGGAGCCGATATCCGGAACTAAAGGCTAATGGCTGGCGATTTATCTTGAGCAATCCATTTTTTGAACGTCCCATCCTGAACTCACCGTACGAGTATCCAGGCCGTCATTGGGAACTGGATGATTCGGGCCAGCCCACGCAGCGGATCATCGAAGCCCGGCGGAAGCCCCAATACTTCACCCCCATCCCCCTGC
>CAXTMN010000022.1:26139-48158 GCA_964245395.1 uncultured Bryobacteraceae bacterium | reverse complement strand
GTCATCAACGACATCCGTCATCACGTGGATCAGTGGCGCAGGCTGTCCAATCCCAGCGACTGGCTCGTTACACCGGAGACCGCCCGCCTCCTGCAGTACTGGCGTTATCACAAGTTCAACAGCGTGCGGCCGTTCTTCTGTCAAGTGGAGGCGGTCGAGACCGCTATATGGTTGACTGAAGTCGCCCCGAAAGGCACCAAGGCCATGAAAGGCTTTGTACAGCACATCGAACAGGCTAGTCGCAGCTCCAACCCTGATCTGCTGCGCATGGCTCTTAAACTGGCGACGGGCGCAGGCAAAACGACGGTGATGGCCATGATCATCGCCTGGCAAACGATCAACGATGTCAGACGACCCGGCAGCAAGAACTTCACCCGCGGCTTTCTGATCGTTGCGCCTGGACTGACCATCAGAGACCGTCTGCGTGTTCTCGAGCCCAACGATCTGAACAACTACTACGATGGGCGCGAACTGGTCCCGGAAGACCTGCGCTCCGACCTCAAGCGCGCCAAAATCGTCATCACCAACTATCACGCTTTCAAATTGCGGGAGAAACTGGATCTGGCCAAAGGCACACGCAGCCTCTTGCAGGGGCGTGGCGAGAAGCTCGAAACCCTTGAAACCGAGGGCCAGATGATCCAGCGCGTCATGCCGGAACTGATGGGCTTCAAGAACATCCTGGTGATCAACGACGAAGCCCATCACTGCTACCGCCAAAAGCCCGGCGACAGCGACGAACAGGATCTGAAGGGCGAAGACAAAGAAGAAGCCAAGAAGAATAACGAAGCCGCGCGTCTCTGGATATCGGGGCTTGAATCGGTGAACCGCAAGCTCGGCGTCGCACGCGTGATCGATCTCTCCGCTACGCCGTTCTTCCTCCGCGGCTCCGGCTACGCCGAAGGAACACTCTTCCACTGGACCGCCAGCGACTTCTCGCTCATGGACGCAATCGAGTGCGGCATCGTCAAACTGCCGCGCGTGCCGGTAGCGGACAACATCCCTGGCGGCGACGTTCCCATCTTCCGCAACCTGTGGGAGAACATCCGCTCCAAAATGCCCAAGAAGGGACGGGGCAAGGGCGGTGATCCGGATCCACTCAGTATCCCCGTCGAACTGCAGACAGCCTTGGAAGCACTCTACGGGCACTACGAAAAGACCTTCACCGTTTGGCAAGACGCCAAGATCTCTGTCCCTCCCTGCTTCATTGTGGTTTGCAACAACACGTCAACGTCGAAGTTAGTCTACGACTACATCTCCGGGTTCGCCCGCAAAGAGGAAGGCGGTTCGCAGGTGCCGGGCCGCCTGCCGCTCTTCCGCAACTTCGATGAATATGGCAATGCCTTCCCCCGCCCTCGCACACTCCTGATCGACAGCGAGCAGCTCGAATCCGGCGAGGCCCTCGACGATAATTTCCGCGCCATGGCCGGCCCTGAAATTGAGCAGCTTCGTCGCGAACAGGTCGCCCGCACCGGCGAGCAGCAAACCGCTGACGACTTCTCCGATCAGGATCTCCTGCGTGGAGTCATGAATACTGTGGGAAAGCCGGGCCGTTTAGGTGAATCAATCCGTTGCGTCGTTTCAGTGTCCATGCTCACCGAAGGGTGGGATGCCAACACTGTCACCCACGTCCTCGGTGTCCGGGCATTCGGGACTCAACTTCTGTGCGAACAGGTCATCGGCCGGGCACTGCGCCGCCAATCGTACGATCTGAACGAAGACAATAAGTTCGACGTCGAGTATGCGGATGTTCTCGGCATTCCCTTTGACTTCACGGCTAAACCTGCTGTTGCGCCGCCCCAGCCCCCGCGCGAAACCATCCGCGTCCACGCCGTTTCACCAGAACGCGATCACCTCGAAATCCGCTTCCCTCGCGTCTCCGGCTACATGGTCGAATTGCCCGAAGAACGCCTGACCGCTAGCTTCACTGCCGACTCCGTGCTGGAACTAACGCCCGCCCTCGTCGGCCCTTCCGTTACCAAAAACGAGGGCATCATCGGCGAAGGCGTTGAACTGACCCTGGACCACACGAAAGACACCCGCACGTCTACCATCCTCTATCACCTGACAAAGCGGCTTCTTGATACCCGTTTTCGCGATCCAGGGCAAGACCCTAAGCTTTATCTCTTCGGTCAGTTAAAGCGCATCACCAAGGAGTGGATGGATGGTTATCTCCACTGCAAAGGCGAAGTGAATCCCGCTCAATTGCTGTACCAGTCTCTCGCGGATATGGTCTGTGAGCGCATCGTTGCAGCCATCAATCGCCATGAAATCGAAGAAGGTGGGCATCCCGTTAAAGCTGTGCTGGATTCCTACAATCCCACCGGCTCCACGCGCCACGTTCGCTTCAATACATCGAAAACTGATCGTTGGCAGACTGACTCCCGCCTGTGTCACATCAACTGGGTGATCCTCGACAGCGACTGGGAATCCGAGTTCTGCCGCGTTGCCGAGTCTCATGGGCGCGTGAAAGCCTATGTCAAAAACCACAACTTGGGGTTGGAGGTGCCCTATCGCTGCGGCTCCGATACCCGGCGCTACCTACCCGACTTCATCGTGCTTGTCGATGACGGACACGGCGAAGAAGACCTGCTGCATCTGATTGTGGAGATAAAGGGCTATCGGGGCGAAGACGCCAAAGATAAAAAGGGCACCATGGACACCTACTGGATACCGGGCGTGAACCGCAACGGGCAATATGGCCGCTGGGCTTTCGCCGAGTTCACGGAAGTATATAAAATCGAATCCGATTTCGTCGCCAAAGTGGAAGCTGAGTTCAACAAGCTGATCGATTCAGTCGCCGCCGTGGCGGTCGTCTAAGGAGCCAAGTGGCCGCAAAGCCCAGTAAAGACACCAAGAAAACCGTGGTCACCTTGACTCACGAAGAAGCGTCGCGACGGAACATCCCAACCGCTGAATTTCAATCGGTCATGCAGCGCGACGAACAGAACCCCATTCGGGTTGCCTATGAACGCCGTAATCGCGATCTCGACCCGCAACTGGTCTGGCGCGGCAAAGATGAGCAGGACTGGTCCGGCCTGGTGGTTCAAGCGCCGCCGCTCTACATCCAGGAGAAAGTTCATCCCAAGGTACTGATTGACGATCTGTTGCACCGCACCGCTACAGACGAGAAGGCCGCAGCCGATCAGTATCAGCTCTTCGCCGACTTCAACGGCTTACCGAGCGACAACGCGCGAACTGAGTTCTATCAGCACGATGCGAACTGGACCAATCGCATGATCCTCGGCGACAGTTTGCAAGTGATGGCATCACTGGCCGAGCGTGAAGGCTTGCGCGGCAAGGTGCAATGCATTTATATTGACCCACCGTACGGAATCAAGTTCAATTCAAACTTTCAGTGGTCCACGACCAGCCGGGATGTGAAAGATGGGAACGTCGATCACATCACGCGCGAACCCGAACAGGTAAAGGCGTTCCGAGACACCTGGCGTGATGGCATTCATTCGTATCTGACTTACTTGCGGGATCGCTTGACCGTTGCTCGGGATCTGTTGACGGATTCGGGTTCGATCTTCGTGCAGATTGGTGATGAGAACGTACATCGGGTACGGGCGGTGATGGATGAAGTGTTCGGCGAACATAATTTCGTTTCTCAATTGGTCTTCGAAAAGACAAGCAGTACTTCGACTGATGCTTTAGGCTCCATTAGTGACCACATCCTTTGGTTCTCTAAAAACAGAACTTTCCTGAAATTTAGAAATGCTTATAGACGAAAGACCCTCGGGGAAGGTGGGACGACTCAATACACATGGCTGGATGAAGGTGGTGGTTATGATCGGCGATTTACGCCTAATGAGTTAACTTCACTCGAGCACGAAATTGAGAGACGTAAGGTATTTGCTTGCGACAACCTTACTAGCCAGCGCCCCGCGCAAGGTTCAGACGTGAAGTTGTTCAGCTATAACGGTACAGTTTTCTCTCCGGGCAAGGGAACGTTTAAGACTGAACTACGAGGACTTTCGAATCTATCTCGCGCGGGCCGATTACGCGCAATTGGGAAGTCATTGATGTATCGCCGATTCTTAATGGACTTCCCTGTAATTCCAATTGCAAACTACTGGAACGATGTAAAGATGACAGGCTTTTCAGAGGACAAGACCTACGTCGTCCAAACAGGTCAAAAAGTTGTTGAACGCTGCATCCTCATGACCACCGATCCCGGTGACCTCGTCCTCGACCCCACCTGCGGTTCCGGCACAACCGCCTACGTCGCCGAACAATGGGGACGTCGCTGGATCACTATCGATACCTCCCGCGTAGCGCTCGCTCTCGCTCGCGCCCGCATCATGGGTGCGCGCTATCCGTATTACCTGCTCGCCGATACTCCTGAAGGGCAACGCAAAGAGGCCGAAGTCACACGCCGGGAGCCCTCGACGGTTGCAACGCACGGCAATCTCCGGCAAGGCTTTGTGTACGAGCGGGTGCCACACGTCACGCTCAAATCAATCGCCAATAACGCTGAGATCGACGTCATCTGGGACAAGTTTCAAGCGACGCTCGAACCGCTGCGCCAACAACTCAACGAAGAGCTTCAGCAAGGGTGGGAAGAGTGGCAGATTCCGCGGGAAACCGCAGAGTCCTGGTCGAAAGGCGCCAAAGATCTGCACCGGCGATGGTGGGAGGCCCGCATTGCCCGCCAGAAGGAAATCGACGCTTCCATCGCCGCCAAAGCCGAATACGAGTACCTCTACGACAAGCCCTACGATGACCTCCGAAAGGTTCGCGTCGCCGGTCCCTTCACAGTAGAGAGCCTGTCGCCGCATCGCGCTCTGGCCGTCGATGAAAACGAAGAGCTGATTCGCGACAAGGACAGCGGTCCCGACTTCGTGCAAGTCATTCTCGAAAACTTAAAGGCTGCAGGCGTGCAGCAAGCGCACAAGGAAGACAAAATCGTCTTCTCGTCCTTGACGCCCTGGCCCGGAAAACTGGTCTGCGCCGAAGGCCGCTACACCGAAGGCGAGGTCGAGAAGCGGGCAGCCATCCTGATTGGACCGGAGTTCGGCACCCTCGCCCGACCCGATCTGATTCAAGCCGCGCTTGAGGCGGGCGACGCCCGCTTCGATGTCCTGGTTGCTTGTGCGTTCAACTACGATGCGCATTCGTCCGAGCTCACCAAGCTTGGCCGCGTGCCCATCCTGAAATCCCGGATGAACGCCGATCTGCATATGGCCGGCGACCTGAAGAACACCGGCAAAGGCAACCTGTTCGTGATCTTCGGCGAGCCCGATATCGACATCCTGCCCGCCCAAAACGGACAAGTGCAAGTGAAAATCAACGGCGTGGATGTCTTCCATCCCAATACGGGCGAAGTCCGCAGCGACGGCCCTGATGGCATCGCCTGCTGGTTCATCGACACCGACTACAACGAAGAAAGTTTCTTCGTCCGCCACGCCTACTTCCTCGGCGCGAACGATCCCTACAAGTCGCTCAAGGCCACCCTGAAAGCCGAGATCAACGAAGACGCCTGGGCAACCCTGAACAGCGATACTTCGCGCCCTTTCCACAAACCCAAGTCAGGCCGCATCGCGGTCAAAGTAATCAATCATCTTGGGGATGAGGTGATGAAAGTCTTCCGGGTCAATTAGGCTTATCAGGCCGTTTCTCTTTAAAATGGGATGGAAGAGCTTGAGTTTGAATGGGACGAAGACAAGAGCGAAAGGACGCTGAGAGAACGAGGGTTCTCGTTTCAAGACACTTTGAACGTCTTCTCTGACCCTGCTGTAGTCATCATCGAAGCTCGAAACACAGCTTTTGAGGTTCGGCACATGGCAGTCGGAATGACGTCAGAAGGCGTTCTAATTGCAGTCGTGTACACCTGGAGGATCTATGGACACCGAAAAGCCTGCCGAATCATCTCAGCCCGAAAAGCTAGTAAGATGGAGCGCCGCAGATATGCTAGCTTACACCAAATCTCCTGAAGCGAGAGCGCACGCGGAACGAATGCATGCTCTGGGAGATGAGCCCACCGCCAAAGACTTGGACGAGATTCCGGAGATCACTGAAGAGGAGTGGGCCACCGCGCGTCCGATGAACCAATTGCTTCTGTTACGCGTAGATTCAGACATCCGTGATTGGTTCCGTCAGCATCAAGATTATGAGGCACGCATCAATTGCATTCTGCGTAAAGTAATGGAGCGCGAACAGGCCCAAATAGAGTCCACCAGGTAACCGGTTATGCGTCAACCATGACCGAAACAGAAGCTGCACAAATAGCCCGGCAACTGGCTGACGCAGAAGGATGGGCCTGGATCGATCCTCCTCTCTGTACTCACCACAAAGGTTGGTTCGGGAGGCCGGGTAAGTGGGAAGTCTTCTCGAATCGTAATGGGCTCGGAGCGAAAGTTAGAGTCGTTATCGACGACCTCAACGGCGAGGTGATCGACAAAGGATACATTCCCCGTTGACGGAGCGTTGAGTGAGCTAATGTCTCAGTATTGTGGATTGAAGTTCCTTCCGAGCACTGTGCATCAGGCCGGCTATCTGCCACCGATGACGAAATCGCAATCAGAACCTACCAGCTCAGCTGTATAAGCGAAATACCCTGAAGAGGAAGTCCGAAATTGATTGCCGCGGAACTTCCCTTGTTGTCGGTATAGTGCGGTGACTCCAACAACTCTAATTGGCCGGCTGCTTCGAGCTTTGCGACCTGTTCAGCTGTGGGGCTCTGGGGCGATCCCATTTGCTTCCAGACAGAGTAGGAGTTGCTGTGATCGCGATCGATGCGGTAATGCCGGAGGAGAAGACGTTTTGCCTCTTGCGGCAACCCTGAGACAGTCATGTTTACAGGTGACGACGAATCTGTGCGGTCTTGATCTTCGTAGTTCCAGACCATCACGGAAACCTCGTGATCCGAGCGCGTCGCTACAGTGTCGATCGCCGGTGACGAAACGCCCTCGCTGATGACCTTGTCCACCCCTTCCGCCTTATCGCTCTTGGCTTCCACCAGGTTGCCGCGCATCATCCCCGCCATGCGAAAAACGTTCAGCACAGGTTGATCGACGCCATTCGTTGTCAGAGATCGGAGGCCAGCAAAGTAAGGCTGGTCTTCGAACTCAAACGCCCAAGTCAGGAAGCCTTCCAGATTGACTCCGGTCTTTGCCGCAAGTTCTCTGGTCAGTTGAAGAGACTCGGCCATGTAAACCGCATAAAGCGTGCCGTTGCGATACGCATTCTGCGGCGCTGAACAGGCCGCGCAGCCCTCCGGATCCGATTCGCTCAACACAACAGGAAGATCTTTAAACTTTGCAGACGATCGAACAATATTGAAGCCTTCCGAAACATCCTTCATGTGCTTGGCAAGACCCATTCTGACTTCGCCCCCGTTGATTTTGGGACTGCCCTTTGCGTGAAAGCTGATGAAATCGAGCGGTGCCCCCCTCTCTCCCGTCGCAGCGTTTTTACCCGTCATACAGTGCTCCAGAAACTGGCGAAGAAATGCGGCCGCTTTCGGGTCACCCGGGCCGGTAGTGGCTGGACCGCCTACCTTCGCACGAGGAAGCGCGCGCCGCACCGCGGCCGTCGTAACGTCGTAAAGCTTGTCGTATTCTTCGGGTGTTCCGTGCCAATACGCAATGTTCGGCTCGTTCCAGACTTCCCATTGCCAGCTTTCCGCTCGCTCTTTGCCGTACTTCTCCGCGCAGTGCTGTGCCCACCGGTAGATGAGTTCGCTCCATTTTGCGTAATCGTTCGGTGGGTAAGACCAGCCGGTAAACACGTTTCGTTCGCTTGGAAAATTGTGTTGGTACGGATCGGGATGCGGCGATAGAGCCTTGGGCGTGAAGCCTATCTCCACGAACGGCTGGGCGCCAGCTCCCAAAAAAGTGTCGATAATATCATCAACAATCGTCCAGTCGTAGATCGGCTTTCCCTTAGCATCTTCGGTGTAAGCGTTCGTAGAACCCCACTTCAAGGAAGGCTTCCCGTCTCCAGTAGTCAGAAGGTTATGGACACGAATAGAAACCGGAGCAGCACTAGCATCGGAAAGTTCGCGAATGAGTTTGCGCCCATTGCCGGCCGTCGTGTAGTTGGGTTCGTCGTAACCAAAGAAACTCCAGATTGGCTGATTCGGCCCTGAAGTTTTCGCAGCGTCGACCTGAATCGTTACAGAACCTTGGGCAAACAAAATCCCGGTACAGGTAAGCAGCAATGGCAAGAATAGACGAGGCATAGATATCAGACCTGAGCTTGCGGCTGATGGACAATATATCGAACTGCAGTAAATCTTATGAGACTGGTACAGATTACAAGACAGGACGTGCGGCGCGTTGCTGTTGTTCACGATTCGTCTCTACGTCTAGTGGAAAGTTCCTTTCCCAGCGTGTATGCGCTGGCGTGGAAAGCAATCGAACAAGGCCGTTCACTGGAGGAAGTAATCAGAGCGGCTATTTCGAGCGATAGTGTTGACTACGACGCGACATACCGCGGCGAGTCAGAGTGGCGTTTTCTGCCCTCGTTCGATCATCCGCACGATGCCGCCCATTGCTTAGTAAGTGGAACAGGACTCACCCATAAGGCCAGCGCTCAGAATCGTGCCGCGATGCACCACAAAGGCGAACCCGAAGCGACCGACAGCTTCCGCATGTTTCAGATGGGATTAGAAGGCGGCAATCCGGCGCCGGGGAAGGTAGGCGTACAGCCGGAGTGGTTTTACAAAGGTGACGGAAGTGTGTTGAAGGGCCATCTGGCCACGCTCGCGATTCCACCATACGGAGACGATGGTGGCGAGGAGCCCGAAATTGCTGGCGCGTACCTCGTATCCGATACCGGCGAGGTATTTCGTGTCGGCCTGACCGTAGGGAACGAGTTCTCCGATCACCGCATGGAAAAGAAAAATTACCTGTATCTCGCTCCCTCGAAGTTGCGCCAGTGCTCGCTCGGACCGGAGTTGACCGTCGGTGAGGTGGCGTTTGCGAACGTGCCAGGGCAGGTTTCGATAGCCCGCGAAGGAGCCGTAATCTGGTCACGTGAAATCTGGACAGGACAAACAAACATGTCGCACTCTGTCGCAAACCTGGAGCACCACCATTTCAAATACTCAAGTCATCGGCGGCCGGGCGACGTCCACATTCACTTCTTCGGCGCAGATGCTTTCAGCTTTGGCGAGGGCATTACGTTACAGGCCAACGACAGGATGGAAGTCTCATTTCCACAGTTCGGGCGGCCTCTGCAGAACTATCTCGCGCTGGAGAGGAAGCCCGAAATGGTCGTGAAAGTCAGGGTGCTATAAGCAGGCTTAGCGAGACACAAATCAGAACTGAACGTTTTGGCTCTTGCCCGTAAATTCAAGCCGCTTCGGTTCTCCTCCCGTGGACAACCGAATCTCTATCTTCCTCGTAAGTTCATTCCACATCTGCGCACCATTTTGCGGCTTCACGGTAAGCCGTCGCTCAATGTCGTTCCACGATAGATCCACCTTGTTGCGCTGACCCTTTTCATAATCGAAGCTGACCCCATCGTCGTCATACAAAACGAAGTGCCCGTCAGCGCCCGGGTAAACGGTCACCGTCAGCGGACCGTCTACTTTCTCGGTTGTGTACTGCTTTACCGGACCCATGGGCACAATGGCGCCAGCACGAATGTAGAGAGGCGTCGTCGCCAGGTCCACCGTGCGAGTCATTTGTTTGCCGCCCTCTACCTTTTCGTTTGTCCAAAAGTCGTACCAGGTGCCTCGCGGTATGTAAAGACTTCGATTCACTGCCCCCTTCTCCGTCACCGGCGCTACCAGCATGTCGCGTCCCCAAAGAAACTCATCGCCGCGCCTTGCTGCCTGTGCATCGTCGCTGTAATACAGCCAAAGCGCCCGCATCATCGGCAATCCTGTCTCGTGGGTCTCCTCTGCTGCCGAATAAATGTACGGCATCAGTCGATAACGCAGCTCCAGATACTTCTTGCAGATTGGCTCAATGGCCGGATTGTGCAACTCCTGCGGATCTGGCGGCGCACTTCCATCCGCTTCCGGGCTGAGCTCTGGCTCGCCCATGTTTCCCGTATTCCAACTCCACGGATATCGTGTTGCTGAAGGGCGTCCGTGCGCGCGGAAGATCGAACAAAAGGCTCCAAATTGAAACCATCGAACGAATAGCTCGCCCGTTAGTTCTTTCGTTGAAAAGAACCCGCCGATGTCCGTTCCCCAATACGGCACCCCGGTCAACCCTGTGTTAATTCCCACTGGAACCTGGTTCGTTAACGTCCGCCATGTCGAGTTTAAATCTCCAGACCATAGCCAGCCGCCATACCTCTGCATGCCCGCGTAACCGGCGCGATTTAACGTGTATGGGCGTACATCCGGGCGCTCCATTTGTGGACCTTGCCAGTACATTCGAATGCGTGCCAGCCGCGACTCTGGGCTTAGATTCTCGCCTTCGTCCGGCCACCAGCCATTTACGCCCAGCTTCTCCAGTGGTGCGTGTAACTTCCAGTAATTCGCTGCCTCATTAAGGTCGTCGTTCTTCGGATGATCTCCTGCGTTCCCGAGCAATCCCTTCGGCGGCCCCATCTCATGCAGAATCACCTTGAAGTGCATATCGTGCAATTCGCGCATGTCATCCGCCGGATGGGGAAAGACTTTCTCGTTAAACTCGAATGAACGATGTCCTTTGTTCCAGCCTGATGGCGCCCATCCCGTTCCTAGATAGATCAACACGTCACACGGCAGCTTTTTCTCGCGAAAATTCCTGGCAATGGTAAACACCGCCTCCCGGCTCGCCACCGTTCTGTGCGATTGCTCGTATCCTAATCCCCAAATCGGCGGCATCGAGGGGAAGCCCGTCAGCCTCGCATACTCGGTCAGAGCCTCAACGGGCTGCTTAAATCCCATGACGAAGATGTCGACCGGGGTTGCAGCATCGCTGCTAAAAGGCCGGAAGTGTCCTCGGCTTCCATCTAGTTCGATCGACCCTTGTGGATCGTGCAGGAACAGCGCCCATCCGTCACTTAGCAGCCACGGCACTGGCATGCGGCCCCCAAAATACGGTTTATTGTAGGCTTCTTGCGAACTCTTCATCGGATAGCTTTCGCCCTTCCGGTCAAATTGCGGACCACCTTCTCCCAAACCAAATACGGGTCCGCTGCCCAATGGGAACTGGATCGATCCGTCTCCTTCGTCAATTTGCAGATCCTGCACAATGCTTCCGTCACGCCGCAGAACCTGTATTCGCAACGGCTTGCTCGACAGCCTCACGCTGTAAAGTCCAGCCGTTATCTCCTTCGTCTTCCCAAGCGATTTCAGCTTCAGCACAGACTTCGCTTCGCTTTTCAGGTCGAGGGCCGGACTCTCGCGCAGTTGCGTTGCAGCAGCTGCATCACCGATCGGCGTCATCGTGATCCGGATGGATTGCTCGCCGGCGGTGGCTACCGTCATCTCCACCGGCCTGTTCGCTATCACAAGTTGCTCCGTTTGCCCGTAAGCTAAGCCGGTCATCAGACAAGCAAGCGCAACGCTCGCACGGAATGTGCGGAGAGACATGTTGTAACTATCCTAAAAAGCTAAATCCGGCACTTCTGCCCACGACGAATCCGAGCTTTTCTAATGAACCTGCCATTCTGCAATGCCAGCTGAGTTATTTGCTTGTAACTGCAAAACCAAACGCAAAGCGGAGGTTGTGACGGGCGTAAAGGTGATTCGATTGAATCTATCGGGCTCAACGCCGTAAACGCCCTTAGCTTCCACAGGCTTCCATTGGTCGCCATCCCGGTACAGAATCTTCCAGCTCGCGGGAAGCTTGACTGCGTTGTCGCCACCAGCTTCGACGAACCAATAAACATCAGCGGTGGACACGACCGAAGACGTAGGGAAATCGTACTGAATCCACTCCTCCGAGCCTTTCTTGGGTCGCCAGTCGTAATACGAACTGGTATCCGCAGAAGAAGCAGGTTGTTCCTGGTCGGCCACCATTCGCGGATCGCGAATGCCGTTCTCTGCCATTGTCGGTCCAGAGGACGTCACTTTGCTCTTCGCAGCAAGACTCGGAAACGGCGTAGGATGAGCAGCCGAGGCAGAGTCTGCGATCCAAACCTCCATCTGTCCCGGACCGCGGTTTGCCCACGCGTAGTAAGGGATCGCCTCAAACGGTTCCTCACTATGCTGCAGCCGGTCGTTGGCGTCCGTCCGGTATGCGACCGCCTTCCCTCTGATCACCTCAACCCCATGCAACAGAGCAGGTTCAAAATCGCCCTTCAGCGTCGTTGAATCGTTCAGAACGATGTTGCGCACGTGCTTATCAGGGCTGTCGGTCCATTCGGCGCAGTACACGATTGGTCCACGCTGCAGGGCCACTTTGCCCTGATCGGCGCTGACCTTCTCGTTTGCAACAACGCGACGAACAGGCATCGGAAGACTTAGCTCGACAACATCATTTCTGTGCCATCGCCGGGAGATGGTTGCGTACCCGTGATCGAGGCCAGGCGGCTGCTCCTGCCCATTCACTCTCAGTCGCACGGGAGTCGCTGCATCCGCATCTCTGAAGCGATACAAATCACCTGGAACCGCTTCGCCGCGGGCCCAACCCGGAACACGGACCTTTAGCGTGAAGTCGCCCGCTTCTTGCGGATCCACCGTGATCTTAATCTCGCCATCCCAGGGGTAACGGGTCTGCTGCACCACCTTGACTTTGCGCCCGGAGTCCAAAGCGATGTCAGCTTTGTTGCTCATGAACAGATTGACGTAGAGCGTATTGCCTCTCTGCGCGTAGACATAGCCCGGCACCGATGGAGTGAACCGCGTTATATTCCCAGGACAGCACGCCACTCCAAACCAGGGGCTGCGCTGATGCTGTCCATTTGACTCCAGCGGATTCGGATAAAAGTAGGTCTGCCCGTCTAGCGATACACCGGAAATCAGCCCGTTGTAAAGAGTGCGTTCCAGCACATCCACATACTTGGCATCCCCATGCAGCAGAAACAGTCGCTGGCTCCAGAAATCGCTGGCCACCGCGGCACAGGTCTCGTTGTAAGCGGTCATGTTGGGAAGTTGGTAGTTCGCTCCAAACGCCTCGCCTTCCCCAAGCGCACCAATGCCGCCGGTGACGTAGAGTTTTTTCTCCACCATGTTGTCCCAAATCTGGTCGATAGCTTTCAGATAAGCCGGGTCGCCGGTAAGAGCAGCCACATCGGCCATTCCCGAATACATGTACGCCGCGCGCACTGCATGCCCTTCAGGCTCAATCTGATCCACAACACGTTGATCCGCCTGATTATAAGCGCGTCCACCGGGACCACGGCTGTCGAGCATGAACTTTGCCAGATCAAGGTATTGCTGATTGCCCGTCACGCGATAGAGCTTCACCAGCCCCATTTCGACGATTTGATGGCCAGGATAAATCGTCCGCTTACCCGGCCCAAACGTCTTCACCAGCAGGTCAGCACTCTTCAGAGAAACATTGAGGAGCGTTCGATCGCCGGTTGCCTGATAATTGGCGACCGCCGCTTCATAAAGATGACCCAAATTGTAAAGCTCGTGACTTAGTATCTCTTCGTTGACCCACCGTTCTTTCCCCGCCCATGGATGCGGGTGCTCGGGATCAATCGAGCGAGTCGTATAGAGATAACCGTCAGGCTCCTGTGCGGCAACAATCTTCTGAATCAAATCGTTGATGTAGGCCTGCAGCTTGGGGTCCGGATGGACGCTCAGCGTGTACGACGCGCCCTCGATAACTTTGTAAATGTCCGTGTCATCGAAGGGAAAGCCCGGTGCGTGTTTGTCAGTCAGCTTCTCTCCGTGGATCACTTCCGCGGCTCTCACGAAATTGTCAATGCGGCCGGTGCGCTCACACTGATCAAATGCCGTCGGAATGCTTACCTTGCGATTGATCTCAATGCGGGGCGCCCAAAACTGATCATCAACATGTACATCGGTAAAGGACACCGGCTTAATGGGATAGTCATGAGTTGCTGCTTTTGAGGGCGCAATCTGGGCCAGCGCCCATACAGCACCGAACGCCCCGATGAGGAGAACTTTGAAAACCTTCACGGATAACAGCTGCCTTCTGTGATCGCTAAAAATAAATCTTGGCGCCGAGTTGCAGCCACCTGGGTTGAGCCTGCGAAGTAGACCGCCCAAAGTTACCGCTCGATAAATCCGCATTA
Source organism: uncultured Bryobacteraceae bacterium (assembly GCA_964245395.1). Classification (GTDB taxonomy): domain Bacteria; phylum Acidobacteriota; class Terriglobia; order Bryobacterales; family Bryobacteraceae; genus Bog-105. The sequence continues at coordinate 34,058 of CAXTMN010000022.1, read as the reverse complement.
ACGCCGTTCAGATTCGGATGGTTAAATATGTTGTAGTACTCGAAACGGAGCTGTAGATTAATTCGCTCGGTGATAACCGTTGACTTAATCAGGCTCGCATCGGTCTCGGCAAACCCCGGATTGCGATAGTGGTTCGGCTTCTCGTTTCCTTCCGTACCAAACGCCGGCTGACTGACGATACCAGGAGAGAAGATTCCATTCAGATATGCCGTCCGGCTGGTGGGCAGTTTATACGTTGAGACGTTCGGAAAGTCGAAATTGAAGCCGTCTGCATTGTAATCGCCACTTCCCGATGCATAGCCTATGAACTTGCCCGTCGCATCCTTTAATGGCTGGAACGACGCACTCGTATAAACAGTGAACGGATTGCCGTTCTGGGAGGTTGACGTCCCGCTCAATGACCAGCCACTAAGAACTCGACCAACCAGGCCATGTCCGTTGTGCACGGTAGGAAGATCATAATTCCAGATCAGCGAAAAACGGTCCGGAGCATCCCACGCTGACGGCGAGTAGTATTGGGACAAATTCCCGTAAGTCGGATAAACCTGCGAATCATCCAAGGACCGTGAGTGCGTGTAAGAGGCATCGAAGTAAAACCGGTCTCTGAACAGACGCCCACGAATATCGGTGATCAAAGCATTATAGTTGGCTTTCGCACCGTTTGACTCATAATTAATCGAGCCGAAACTGGAAAGCAGCCGGGTTGGTGACGTGGTGTTGTTCTGGATCAGATCCCCCGCAAATCGATTGATGTCCTGACCATACGATGTGTTCCCCGTTTGTCCATAACCGGTAATGATGTTGTACGAATGGGAGCCTGCGTAGCCAAAGCTGGTAATTAAATTGCCAAATAGCTTATGCTCCAGTGTGCCTGAGTAATTGAATGTCGTGGGCGAGGTGAGATTGTTTTGCACAGCTCCGATCGGAATCTGTGCGCCGGGAATCCCACCCCTCGAATCAAGCGCCTGACCTTGAAATGCCGGATAGGGAAACGTTGGAGTCTTGCTACTGCTGCCTAGAGCAAAGATAGGCGCGGCTGTAGTCCCGTTCGAATAAAAGGTAGGAACAATAAAGTTCGGCGGGTTCCCGTTGATGATATCGGTTAGGTTACCCAGGGTAGGCATGTCATGGTACATCCCAAAGCCACCCCGGACCACCCAGTTGCCAGCCTTTGATGGATCCCACGCTACGCCGACTCGCGGGGCAAAGGCCTTCCAGAGCGAACCATTCAAGACATTCTGCTGCTCTTTCGCAAAGCCATTGGCTACTTGCTGACTGAAAGTGTTACCGGAACCTAAATGAAAGTTCGATACGACAGTGCCGGGCAGTGTCGCGTAGGGATTGCCGAAATCATCCCAGCGGATTCCCATCGTAACCGTCAGGTTCGACTTCGCTTTCCAGATGTCTTCAGCAAACGCCCCGCCAATCGTTGTGGAATAGCCATAACTGCCGGCCTCTGGCTTGCCGCTAACGGGGTTGTAGGCCAGCTGATTTTCATACTGGACGTTTCCCGCAACTAGATCAATCAAGTTGTTGAACTGGAAGTTAGGCTGGGTATGAACCGGAGCGAAGAGAGCCGTATCGTCACCATGCCAGCCGTCATATCCAAAGCGCAACGTGTGGTTGCCCTGAATGTGCGAAAGAACATCCCGCCAGTGGTAACTATGCTGAATGAAATTGCCTTGCGCAAAGCCGACGCCGAAACCATTAATCCCATTTACATTGATACTCGGAACTGAAAAATCGCCGGTTTGGCTGTTTGTGCCGTCAACTTTCAGGTAGGCGAAAGCGCCCTCATTGAGTGTTGTAGGAGTGAACGTATGAGTCTCGTTCACCTGGATTGAGTTAGTTGCATAGCCGTTTGTCGTATTGAAAGCAGTTCTGATGTTCGGTCCACCCGTGTCTAACGTAGTTCGAAAGTAATTGCCATAAATCCGGTCGTTCTTGTAATACTTATCAATACGAGCTGCATACTGCAAACCATTACGATAGTTAGCGGCCGTCTGTACACCGTTATCGATGATTGGCGTGCTGCAGGGGAGAAAAGCAGTCGCGGCTGTGCCGCACGTCGACGGAAAAGCTTGAGCAGCAGTCTGATTGACTCCCGTGGCGGTCGCTTGCGCGGGCGTGTACTTCGTCAAAAGCTGAGTGCCGACTGTGTTTGGATAGGCCCGTTGTGCGAAGGCAGTGAATTGTGGATCTTCGAACGTAACTGAATTAACGACAGCTTGGGAGGAACGCAGCGGCTCGATGGCAAAGAAGAAAAAGAACTGATGGTGGGGAATGATCGGGCCACCAATCGCCGCCGAGATGTTATTGCTGTGGAACGGAAGATAACTGTGACTAAACTCCGTCCCAGCCCACAGATATTGATTCGTGAAGTAGTCGCTAACTAAGCCGTGAAACGTGTCCGTACCGGACTTAGTAGTTTCGGTAAAGACAATGGAGCTACCGCGCCCGTACTCAGACGAATAAGTGTTCACGGCAGTAGTGGATTCCTGAATCGCGTCAGGATTTGGAGTCAGGTTCAGCACGCCCGGACGAACGTTACTGGTTACATCAAGCCCGTCGACAACATACATATTGGCGTTACTGCTCCGGCCATTTGCACTGGCATCCACCTGCTGCTCGGTCGCAAAATTATCGGCGGCCGAACCAGGACTGCCTGCCGCGGAAAGGCCTCGTCCCGAAACCCCTGGCGCTAGCGTCACCAAGTTGATCATGTTGCGGCCCGCAAGGGGAACAGCTTCCAACTCCTTTGGTGCGATTGTCTGCTGATTACGCACCTCCGCTGTATCGATAATCGGTGTGGCCGCTGTAACCTCGACAGAAGTCGATGTTCCCGCCACCGACAACGACAAGGGCACGCTTAGATCCTGGCCGGTCGTGATCGTGACAGAGACTTCTGACTGGCCAAACCCGGCGGCGGTAGCGGAAATCCGATAAGAGCCCGGCGCCAAACTGACAAAGCGGTAATTGCCTGAGTTATCTGTCTTGGCTCCCTGAGAAACGCTGGTAGCCGTATTAGTCAGCTTCAGAACTGCATTTGAAACCGTGGCGCCGCTCTGGTCATTGACGGTTCCATCAATACTTCCGCTGAACTGGGCCCAACACGGCAAACCGACGACACCAAGAAGCACAAGACATAAGATGCCCGGGTTGGAAGACTGTCTGAACATGGACTCTCTCTATGAGCGAATAGCAAACGCTCTTGCTGGATAAATACTACTCCATCGCCTGAAGATCAGGGAGTCAGTAGTACCTTCCCGGCGCTGCCTTTTTGGGCCACCTGGTGGGCTTCGCGAATCTCACTTAATTTGAAGCGCTTGCCGATGGGAATAACCAGATCTGCATCCCGAACATCTTCGGCCAGTTCAGCAAGACGTTTTGAGTCCGGTTGGGCCAAAACTTGAACCACCTGGATGCCGGCCTTCTCCGCGGCTTCCGCTTTCCCCACGACCGATGCCAACACGCCTGACTTCTTCAGCCTGGGCAAAAGCTTCGCAACCACATCACCGCCAACCGTGTCGGCAATCGCGTCCAGCTCTTCAACAGAGGCGATTTCCCCATCATTGTCCAGTGCAATGGTTCTATCTGCACCAAGCGACACAGCTTCGCCGCGCTGGCCTGAGCGAACACCCGCAATCACCACAGCCCCGTGTGCCTTGGCGATGTACACGGCCGTACGCCCAACAGCGCCCACTGCGCCCGTCACTAAAATCGTCTGACCCGCTTTCGGACGAACGCCCTTCTCAATCAGCTGGGTACCGGTTAGCGTAACCAGTGGAAGCACAGCAGCTTGCTCCATGTTTAATCCTTCCGGAATCACCGCCAGTTCCTCGCTCTTCGCCGTAAGCAATTCGGCATAGCTGTGGTTCACAAAACCCAACACCTTGTCGCCTGCCTTAAACAGCTGCACGTTCGATCCAACGCTGACCACCTCTCCGGCAACATCGCGGCCCAGGATAGCTGGCAGCTCGAGGGGCATGATTTCCTTCATGTATCCCTCACGGATCTTCCAATCCACGGGATTGAGGCTGGTTCCGATAACCTTTATAAGCACCTCATCGTCGGCGGGTTTCGGATCGGGAACGTCTCCGTAAGTGAGCTGGTCGACGCCACCGTATCCAATCAACAAGACAGCCTTCATATTTGTAATTAATCTCCAGGAAAAAAATGTCCTTCGTCCGCAACTGTATCGCTCTCCCCTGCAAAATGGTAAAGCCTCACGTGCTAACCAAAGGTTTATGACTTGCTCTGCGAATCAGTCTGGCTCACCGGTGATTACGGAGATGCGAGTGATTCCCGTTGCGGGCTACGATAGCATGCTCTTGAATCTGAGCGGCGCTCACGGCCCGTTCTTCACGCGCAATCTTGTCCTCCTCAAAGACAACGGAGGACACACCGGAGTCAGCGAGGTCCCTGGTGGTGAGCGCATTCGTCAAACCCTCAATGACGCGAGACCGCTCGTGATTCAACAACCAATCGGTCGCTGCAATGACATCCTGAGCCGTGTTCGACGGCAGTTTTCAGGGCGCGACGTTGCCGGGCGCGGCGTGCAGACGTTCGATCTGCGCACGACAGTTCATGCCGTCACGGGCATCGAAGCGGCGCTCCTCGATCTGCTTGGCCAGCACCTGGGCGTGCCCGTTGCCTCACTGCTGGGTGACGGGCAACAGCGCAGCGAAGTAGAGATGCTGGGCTATCTTTTCTACATTGGCGATCGAAATAAAACGGATCTGCCTTACCAGAGTGCGCCCGATGCAAAAGACGGGTGGCTTCGTCTGCGCCACGAGCAGGCCCTCACCCCCGGCGCCATCGTGCAGCTCGCGGATGCCGCGCACGCCCGCTACGGCTTCAACGACTTCAAACTGAAAGGCGGCGTATTCTCCGGCGTCGAGGAAATGGAGGCAGTCACCGCGCTCGCCCGGCGATTTCCCGCCGCTCGCATCACTCTCGATCCCAATGGCGCCTGGTCACTCGAAGAAGCCATTGCACTATGTTCCGGAAAATGCCCGCTGGCGTATGCCGAAGACCCGTGCGGCGCTGAAAACGGCTATTCCGGACGCGAGGTCCTGGCTGAATTCCGTCGCACAACCGGCCTGCCCACTGCCACCAACATGATCGCTACCGACTGGCGCGAACTGGGCCATGCCATCCAACTTCATTCCATCGACATCCCGCTGGCCGATCCGCACTTCTGGACCATGAGAGGCGCCGTGCGGGTGGCGCAAACCTGTCACGATTGGGGGCTCACCTGGGGGTCCCATTCGAACAGCCACTTCGACATTTCCCTAGCCATGTTCACGCACGTGGCCGCAGCTGCACCCGGTAAGATCACCGCACTTGACACTCACTGGATTTGGCAGGATGGGCAACATTTGACCAAAGACCCGCTCCAGATTTCCGGTGGAAAGGTGAGAGTGCCCGACCAGCCCGGCTTGGGCATTGAGATAAATATGCCCGAACTGGAGCGCGCTCATCGCTTGTACGAGCAGCTTCGCCAGCCTGAGCGCGATGACTCAGTCGCCATGCAATATCTGATTCCAGGCTGGAAGTTCGACAGCAAGCGTCCTTGCCTCTTACGTTGATCTTTTAAAAAAGAGAGCCTGACAGATCAGGATCAGAATGATTCCAAGAACTCCCATGACAATCTTCATAACCGTCCAGCTCCGGAGCGTTTCTCCGACCGTCATGCCCATATATTCCTTCACAATCCAGAATCCAGCGTCGTTGACATGCGAGATCAGAGTTCCCCCGCAGCAAACCGCCAGAACCAACATCTCCGGGCTGTAGCCATGCAGCTGCTTCATCAGCGGCGCCAAAATCCCGGCCGCGGTAACAATCGCCACCGTAGCCGATCCTTGCGCAGCGCGAAGTCCCGCTGAGGTCAGGAAGCACACCAGCAGAGGAGACAACGGGCTCGAAGCAAGAATGTTGCCAAGGTACGGACCGATCCCCGAATCGACGATGACTTGTTTGAGGGCGCCACCGCCTCCGATCACCAGCAACAAGGTCGCAAGCGGAGCCAGCGCTTCTGTGGCTACTTTCGTGATGCGTTCACCGCGCAAACCCCGCAGGCGTCCCAGAAAATACATCGCCGCCAAAGCAGTGAGGAGTAGAGCCGTGAACGGGTGACCTAGAAAGTTATACACTGTAGCGCCCGGAAGATGAAAGACATTGGCCACTGTAGCCGCGCAGATCAGTAACAGAGGAAATACCAAAAGGCAGACAGTCATCGGTAACGGCGGCGATCCCGATTTGATCTCTGCTTTTTCGTCCAGCACACCGGCCATGTCCGGGATAGCTGGCGCGATTGATTGAGCGATCCACCCTCCGTAAAAGATCCCGCTGATAATCATCAGTGGAATCGACAGCAATGCCCCATACAGGATCGTTCGACCCATGTCCGCTCCCATCAACTGCGCCGCCACAGCAGGAGCGGGATGAGGCGGAACTAATGCATGAGTGATGGTGAGCGCTGCCGCGATCGGCATCCCGAACAGCAGTAGCGAGCGCTTCGATTCCCGTGCCAGACTCCACGCCAGCGGAGCAAGGATAATAAAACCGACCTCAAAGAAAACCGGCAGACCAACCAGGAAAGCCGCCGTCAGCACGGCCCACGGCGCACGTTCGCGCCCGACTCTGGCGAGCAGCCAATCCGCCAGCACACGCCCTCCTCCCGAGTACTGCAGGAATCGCCCGATGATCGCTCCCAATCCCACCACCACGGCAATGAAGCTGAGCGCGTCTCCGAAGCCGGCTTGCATGGAACTGAGAACCTTGGGCGGAGCCATCCCCGCCGCCAGACCCAGGCCCATGCTCACCATCATCAGCGCGAGAAACGCATGCAGGCGCGCAAACAGGATCAGCGCCAGCAACACTGCAATTGCGCCCGTCGTGATGAGGGAAAAGTACAGCCCTTGATGCAACGGTCGAGTATATCCCGGCCCCGTCTAATCAAGTCCGCATCAGGATCGAGGCTTCACCAAAAAGTCGAAGTCGCATCCTTCATCGGCCTGCAAGACGCTTGCCAGAAAGAGCTTGGCATACCCACGCAATGAATCCCAATCGGGATGCAAGACCGGCCCTAGCGCATGAGCGCGCGCCCTCAGCTCATCTTCGCTGACCAAGAGATCGAGGCTGCGCTGCGAAACATCGAGCCGGATCAAATCGCCCGTATGAACCAGCGCGAGCGGTCCGCCCACCGCCGCTTCCGGTGCAATGTGCAGAACCACCGTGCCAAATGCGGTTCCGCTCATGCGGGCATCTGAGATCCGCACCATGTCCTTCAATCCCTCGCGCGCAAGCTTCTTCGGAATCGGAATGTAACCGGCTTCCGGCATTCCCGGCGCACCCTTCGGGCCGGCATTGCGCAAAACAAGAACGCTCCCTGGCGTCACGTCCAGCTCGTCACCATCGATCCGTTTCGTCATATCGTCTATCGAATCGAACACCACCGCTGGCCCGGTATGCTGCATCAATTGGTCCGAAGCCGCCGACTGCTTGATCACCGCCCCGTGCGGCGCCAGGTTCCCACGCAGGATCGCCAGCGCGCCTTGCGTCTTCAATGGCCGCAACCGGGAGCGAATCACCTCCTGTCCAGGCACGTCTTCCGCCGCAGCAATCACGTCCCCTAGAGTTCCCCCGCCTACCGTACCCGCATCCAATGCGAGCAGATCCGCAAGCTCCTTCATCACGCGAGGCAATCCGCCAGCTTCGTGAAAGTGCTCCATGTAATGCGTACCTGACGGCTTCAGATCCACCAGCACCGGGACATCACGTCCAAACCGGTCAAACTCGTCCAGATCGATCGGGTGGCCGATACGGCCGGCGATTGCGCAGAGGTGAATGATGCCATTCGTGGACCCTCCAATCGCCTGCAGAATCACCAGCGCGTTCCGTATACTCGCGGGCGT
>CAXTMN010000022.1:0-26100 GCA_964245395.1 uncultured Bryobacteraceae bacterium | reverse complement strand
GGCAGCGGATGTCCGGACCGTGCCATCTCGGCCGCACGTTTGCCGCTCGCCTCTGCCGCCCGCCTGCGCTCAGCATGCGTGGCCGGAATGGTCGCGGTCAAAGGAAGTGAAAGGCCCAAAGCTTCCGTAACACAGGCCATCGTGCTGGCAGTGCCCATCACCATACACGTGCCAACCGACGGAGCCAATCGCGCGTTCACCACATCGAGCTCTGCCCGGTTCATATCGCCCGCCCTGAACTTCGCCCACAGGCGGCGGCAATCCGTACAAGCCCCCAGCACTTCCCCCTGGTGATGCCCCACCACCATCGGCCCCACAGGAAGCACCACGGCAGGAAGATCGGCGCTCGCTGCAGCCATAATCTGCGCCGGTAACGTTTTGTCGCACCCACCGATCAGAACCACCCCATCCATCGGTTGCGCCCGAATCATCTCCTCGGTCTCGATCGCCATCAGATTGCGCAGATACATCGCGGTTGGATGTGCAAAGCTCTCGTGCACCGTCATCGTAGGAAACACCATGGGCAGACCACCCGCCAGCATGACGCCGCGTTTCACTGCTTCAATCAGATCCGGCACGTTCCCGTGACACGGATTGTAGTCGCTGTACGTGTTGGTGATCCCCACAATAGGCCGCTCCAGAGCGTCGTCCGAATAGCCCATCGCCTTGATAAAGGCACGTCTTAGAAACAGAGAAAACTCAGCATCGCCATAGCTGGTCAATCCTTTGCGCAGGCCCCGTGTCACGTCGTGCTGATTATCTCTCGTGAGCGTGGAAGCAGTCTTCGCGGACACTCTTGCGGATGACTGAGCACCGGTAAGCAGATCGAGCTCTTTGTCCTTCCCGGCCGCGGGTTAGTTTGCGGTTACTTAGCGGCTTTCCCGTTTGTGTAACAGGGGCCAATTGTTCACACCCCGCCTGCCATTATCGAGTACATGTGGACGCGGTGGAAACCGCGTTGAAACAAAAGTCCCTCGCAGCCCAACCTTCTCCGCCTAACTCGTCGGGCAAAACCCAACGCCACTGAAGCTACTCAGCTTCAATCCAATCCTGGATCTGTAAGTCTGGAATCCGTCCAAACTCACGGGAATTTGTGCGTCACCATGAGATGTCCGCATGCCAGTGCAATTCCGGCAATTAAAGTATCCTACGCTCCGATTCGCTGCCCTTTTTCTTCGAGATATGCACGGACATTGGCGGCTCGTTCCGCTGCGGCATCATCCAAAGGCAAAACTCGGAATGACGAGCAAAACTTTCGACAGATGGGTAAAGAACGTTGTGAGTCACGGCTTAGATGCGCCCCGAAAAGCAATTCGAAAACAGTGACAGTGCTGAGAACTTCTTGCCTAGGAATGGAAGAGAGTTTTTTGGCTAACGGGAAATTGCGCCCGCATAGAAGTTTAATGGCAATATCTGAATCGAGCAGATATCCGTTCACGGAGTGTCACGATTGTCATAGGGCGGCTGAGGCGCTCGCTCCATCTCTGGCAGGCTGCCGATGAGCGTCGTAAATAACTCATGGGGCCAACCATGAAGGACCGCTTCATCAATGATCGACCGTGGGATTTCTATTTGGTTTGCCACGGCGCTTGTTTTGTCCACCGCTGAACGAAAACCCATGCACAACTCTCGCCACCTGCTCAAGCTGCTCGGGCGTTAAACTCTGCAGATCTTGTACAAGCCCTCAATCGAGGTCATGCTTCTAATGTACGACAGCGGCAAACTCTATCTATCATCCGCTTCAGCCTGGAAACCGTGCGGCTCGTCAACTGACTGCGGAGCAATACACATGTATTTAGCGCGGGGTGCTTGTGTAAGCCAGGACTTTGCCGTCGGATCTTCGAATATGGACAAATCCGTTGCCGCCATTGCCTGTCATTAGGCTGACCTCAAATGTGTCTACAACCGTGTCGCCGTCCCGGTGCGCGCTAGTCTCTACCCGGAACCCTTGGCTTCCTTTCCAGCCCTGCTCGTGGTAATACTTGCGCCCGATGGCGAGCGCTTCGTCTTCGGAGATGCCGGGCGGCGCTGGCGGAAACATTCGTTTGCGGAAAGCTTTCCACCGTTGGCCCAGAGTGCTGGGGTTCTCACTGCTTCTGCCCATGCTGCTTTGCCTTTAACGTTAGATGCTTGTCACAACCATGCTCATCAATTGCGACATAGCGGCTCTATTTTGGATAGGGCGGCAGCCACTTGTCGTTGAGTGGTTTTAACTCCGATAGATCGGATGGCGTTATCACCCCTTTTCTGCCAATTGCGACAATCACCTTGCCGTCTGACCTTCGGACATGAATCTGTGGATCTCCGGCTCTTATACTCCCGCCTACCTTAAATGTGTCCACGACTGTGTCGTCATCCCGGTAAGCGCTTCTGTTTACATCGAGCCCTTCGTTGGCTTTCCAGCCCTGCTCTTGTTAATACTTGCGCCCAATGGCAAGCGCTTCGTCTTCGGAGATGCCGGGCGGCTCTGGCGGAAACATTCTCTCGCGGAAAGCTTTCCATCGTTGGCCTAGTGTGCTAGGGTTCTCACTGCTGCTGCCCATGCTGCCTCCCTTGCACGATGCGCACGTGATACATGTGGCCGTCTACAACGATAGAACCGAGCATATGACCTTGCGTCACGATATCCGTTGGAACCATTAACTTCTGTGTCTCCTCCATCCGGCCAAGAATGGCCTATATTTCAGATGCCAGCGGAAATTTCATACCCTTGATGAAGTTTTCTCGCGTGAAGCCGCTGCCTCCTTCAAAGGTGCGGGTCTCCATAATGAGCGAGCGCGTCTCCGCTGCAGCTTCTGTCAGGTAGCGCAGAAACACTGAGTTTTTGTAAGCGTTATTATTCAGGCTGGCCCGGTAGCGTCGCAGAAGCTTTGCCTTAGGAGCCAGCAGCGAGTGTACTTCTTCATGCCAACCGGTTTTCATCTGCTCTCGGTAATTTAGGTTTCTGGAAATTTTGATATTGCCGTACGAGTCTGTAGTGCCCGCTACACCTGGTTTCAGTTCCGCAGGGCTTACATGTTCGACAGTAACCTCGGACGTTGGCGTCATCGGCGCTTGTTTAAGTTTCGGCATCCAGTTCATCCGCGTTATTCTTCCCTGGTTCGCCCAATCCGATTTCATCGGCCTCTTCAGCAACAAGGCAAGCAGAGTGTTCACGCCGAGCGTGATGACCGCCCGCTGGAAAAGAAAAGCAGCGGCATCAAGGTCCGGCTCCGTATTGGCGCGGAGGGTCGTAACCGCGAAATCAACCAGGTCTCTTAAGCCGCCCCAGAAGCCCCAGCCCACAAAGCCGGTGCCGACAACCAACACGATGACATCGGCTGCTTCCCCGACCCCGTAAACATGCGCGATGGCCCAAACTAGCAGGGTAGCTGCGGTGATGCCGAGGTTGGCGGGCGAAAGAAAGGATTCCAGTTCGGCTTTCATGCCCTTCGGCAGCATCTTGACGCCTCGGGTGACGGCTTCTTTCAGCTTGCTTTCCTGGGAAAGCGCACGCACATCGAGAGGCTTGGACAGGACTGCCGCCAGAGTCTAAACTCCTTTGCTCAGCCTCCGGTAGCTCAGGCACTGGGCGCTGCGAAAGAAGAGCAAGGCGCGGAGCGTTGCATACGGTTGCGGTGCCTGGCGTCCCCGCTCATGCTCTCCGCCCCAGAAGCTCTCCTCATCGCCGCACGCCCGGAAGGACGGTGGATCGGCAGCCTGTCCTCTGCTGCGACCTCTGGTTTACCATTAATGCCCAATGCGCTGTCTTGGTCGCAAGAGGAAACACGCGTCCCGCTGATTATCGCAACGTGAGCACATGGCCTTCTGGCCCAAGATTGTCAATGCTTAAGTCCCCGTACAGATAGAGCTGGTTATCTGCGCCTTTCACCAGTTCCGAGACATCAATCACGGAATAGAGCTTTCCTTCCACTTAAAGCGCACAAGCCAAACTCACATGCGCCAGTTCTCGGCCTTGCACTCCCACCCGGTTGGCGATGAGTGCCCGGTAGATCTTCTCCCGTGACGGCTCTCCGCTTTCCGCCGACGGGAAAACGGCAGCCATAACTCCGACAGCTATCAGCAGCCTGCAAACCGCCACGCTACCCGTTTGAGTCTTTTGAATAGCTCAAGAACATAGTCCAGTTTCTCCGCATAATGCTCCTAAGCCGGGCAACGCTGCGACAACCAACGAGAGGTCAACCGGCGCGGATGACCTGCCCAGCTCTAATCGAGCGGCCTGCTTCTAGGCCAATTGAAGAAGCTCACCGTTTTTCTTGCTTGAAAATCCGGCTTTCTGAACCGTCTTACATTCGTATCCAGCAAGCATCCGGCTTACGTCGCGCCCCGGCATGCGCTCATCAATCAGGATTCTCACCTAAACTTGGGCAAGTACAGAATTCTTAGCCTCTTCCAAGGCTTGTACGGCCATCTCCCGGCTAACGGAGGGAAAATCTTCCAGGAATTTGTCAACCGAATCGCCCGCCTCCAGCCAGTCAATCAGGTTCTTAAAAGGTACCCGAGTACCTCGGAAACACGTTTGTCCCCACATCACCTCTGGGTCGCGCACAATCGTAAGGCTACTCATACCGTTAGTATTAAGCCTCTCACTGTCACCGCCTCAGCACTCCGTATCCTAATCCCACCAGACCCTGCTGTAAGAGCCTTCCTATCAAAAGTCAGCAGCTAAAACCTACGATATACTTCGCTGAGGGTTAACAACGTTTCCGTGAAATTACGTTGTTTGTTTTCGCAGGAGAGGTCATGTCTCAGCAATCCCTGTTTCGATTGTCTTGCCTGCTGTGTCTAACTGGCAGTTGGGTCGCGCCACGCACCGCCTCCGCCCAGGCCGTGGCGAATGCACAGATCACAGGACAGGTAAGCGATCCCTCCGGAGCCGCCATTGCCGGCGCTTCCGTCAGAATGATTGAAACCGAAAAAGGTGTTCCCCACGAAACCACCTCCGCTGCAGACGGCCGTTATACACTGCCCAATCTGCCCGTGGGTCCTTATCGTCTCGAAGCTTCCGTCACTGGCTTCAAAAGCTATACCCAGACTGGCATCGTCTTGCAGGTCGGTGACTCGCCTGAAGTAAACATCAAGTTGCAGGTCGGCGCTGTTACCGAAAACGTCGAGGTCGTTGCCGGTGCGGCTATGGTCCAGAGCGAAACCACATCGGTGAACCAGGTCATCAATCAGCAAACGATCGTGGACATTCCTCTGAACGGACGTCAGGCAACTCAGCTAGTCCTCCTGTCTGGCGCTGCCGTCGTCACGCCCGGTGGCGACATGACCGGAAGCAAAAACTACTTCAGCTCGACTACCATCTCAGTCGGTGGTGGCCAGGGCAATGGAACCAATTATCTTTTGGATGGTGGCGATAACACCGACACCATGACTAACGTCAATCTGCCTTTTCCCTTCCCCGATGCGCTGCAGGAGTTCAGTGTAGACACCAATGCCCTGCCAGCCCGCAACGGCACCCAGCCTGGCGGAGTCGTGAACATCGTGACCAAGTCAGGCACGAACGGCTTTCATGGGGACGCGTTTGAGTTCCTGCGCAATGGTGATTTGAATGCCCGCAATTACTTCGCTCCCACCCATGACCTTCTTAAACGCAACCAATTCGGTGGCACTTTGGGCGGCCGCATCATCAAGGACAAATTGTTCTTCTTCGGCGGTTACCAGGGAACCAAAATCCGGAACGTCTCTCCGAGCACCATCGCTTATGTACCGACAGCAGCTGAACTGGCGGGCAATTTCGCCCTCGCTGAATCGCCAGCCTGTCAGTCGAGCGGCAAAACCAGAGCCATTCACGCTCCGAACAGCTCCACAACGATCGCCAATACCAGCAATGTTTTTGCGGCTGGGTTGACTTACGATCCCGCTGCTTTGGCATTGATCAAATATCTGCCCACCACCAGCGATCCCTGCGGTAAACTGACTTACTCCACACCTTCCATCCAAAACGAAGATCAGGGCGTTGGCCGGATCGACTACATCCAGAACACCAAACACACCCTATTCGCCCGCTACTTCCGCACGGTTTATACCGCCCCGGCTTTCTTTGATCCCACAAACGTTCTTGTAACCGGCTCTCCCGGCAATAGTGAGGGGGTCCACGCCATCACTGCCGGCGATACGTACACCTTCACCCCGACCCTGCTGAATTCTTTCCATGCGACCTTCACCCGCAGAACCGACTATCGCGGACCGGACACCCAGTTCTTCAATGCCCACGCCTTGGGCATCAACATCACCACTCTCGTGCCCGATGACTTCCGCTTAAGCGTGTCTAACCCCGGCTTCAATGTCGGCTGCGGAACCTGCTCCCCTGCTCACTTGAACGTGAACACCTATCAGTTTGCTGATGACATCGATTGGATCCGAGGCCAGCATCATTTCGGATTCGGTGTCGATTACATCCGTACTCAGAACAACATCCTGACCGGTTACCTCCAGAACGGCAGCTTCAGTTTCAACGGCGTCGGAACCGGGGACTCCATACTCGACTTCCTAACCGGGACCATGAGCGGTTTCAGTCAGAGCCTGCCCCAGCAGCCTGCGCCCCGTATGACCATTCCGGCACTCTATGCTCAGGACACCTTCCATGCAACTTCCCACTTGACCATCAATGCTGGCCTTCGCTGGGAACCGCTTCTCTGGCCTCAGGATGTACACGAACGCGGCGCGACCTTTTCCCTGGCCAACTTTCTGAATGGTGTTCATAGCAGCGTTTACCCCAATGCGCCTGCAGGGGCTTTGTTCTACGGCGATGCCGGCGTAACCCGATCCTTCACCCACGATCGCAAGGCAGTCTTTTCCCCGCGCCTCGGTTTCGCCTGGGATCCGCACGGCGATGGAAAACAGACCCTCCGAGTCGGAGGGGCTTTGATGTACGACGCCGGAAACATGTACAACGCTCAGCGTCTCGCCTCCGATCCGCCCTTTGTGAACGAGATCGATCTTGCCACCAGCAATCCAGGAGGACTCAGCAATCCCTGGACCACCGGATACAATTACGGCGGAAACGGAACTAACCCCTTTCCTCCAACAGGCGCATACTTCCCCGTCAACGCGCTCTGGATCCTGCTACCGCAAAATCTTCACCCGACCACGCTGTATCAATGGAACGCCAGCTATCAGCGTCAGTTCGGCGGTAACATCCTCGGTACCGTCAGCTATCTCGGCAATAAGACTTCACACGTATACACGGGTCAGGAGCTGAATCCAGCCCTATACAGTCCCAGCGTCTGTGCTGAATTCAGCAAAGGATGCAACACGGGCAATACCCTGCAACGAAAGCTTTTCGGCCAGATCAACCCGAGCCAGGGCCAGTTTTACGGCAACGTTGATACCACCGATGATGGCAGCAATGCCAATTACAACGCCCTGCTGGTCTCTGTTCAGGAACGCTTGAGTCACGGCATTACTTTCCTCGCTAATTACACCTGGTCCCATTGCATCAGCGATGCCGACTATACCGGTGACATCACCGGACCCGGCTTCATGAACCCGAACAACCTGCGTCAGGATCGCGGCGACTGCAACTTTGATATCCGCCACATCTTCAACACTTCGATCGTGGCGACCAGCAAGATGGGAGGCAGCGGCCTTTGGGCTCACTTGCTGAACAATTGGCAGATCGCCCCCATCGTCCGGGCGTTGAGCGGATCTCCTCTGAACATTACCTCCGGAACCGATGCTTCGCTCACCGGGGTTAATCTGGATCGTCCGAACCTCGTTCCCGGTGTCAATCCCGTGAACCCCAACTGGGGTGCGGGAACCCCTCAGTACCTCAATCCCGCAGCCTTCACCATCAATGCTCCAGGCACTTACGGAAACTTAGGCCGCGACGTCATCCGCGGTCCCGGCACTCTTCAGTTCGATGCCTCTCTCGTCCGCCTCTTCGGGTTTACTGAACACGTAAATCTGGAAGTCCGGGCCGAAGCATTCAATGTCATCAACCACACGAACTTTGTTGCCGCTGCCACAGGAACCGGTATTCCCGGCATCTCCACAAGCGGCATCTCGCTCGCTCGAAGCGCCTCCAACTTTGGCCAAATTACCAGTGCAGGCGATCCCCGCATTCTCCAAGTCGCTATGAAGCTATCGTTCTAATATGAATTTCTCCCGCAGAGACCTGACCGCCCTGTTGCCCGCCTTATTGCTGGCCGAAGAATCATCCGGCGCAGAAAACAGTGTCCTTCCGTCGAAGTGTTATCAATATGACAGTTTATCTGCGAAGATTAATCCGCAGACGCACAACGAAACGAGGCAGGTCTTTACCGGGACCACCCACGACGGCTTTCCTATCGACATGCATATTACTCAGCTCGCCCCCGGTCAGAGCCCCCATCCCCCACACACCCACGTCCACGAGGAAATGATGATGGTTCAAAAGGGGACTCTGGAGGTGATGATCTCGGGTAAGAGTACAAGAATTGGGCCTGGTTCTGTAGCCTACATTGCCTCAAATGAGTTACATGGCTTGAAGAATGTGGGTGACGATCCAGCCCAATACTTCGTGCTCGCGCTCGGCAGGCAAGCGTAGGCAATTTTAAAATTCGAACCCATTTAGAGTTAAGTAATTGATTCGGTTGCACTTATCGTGCTTTAGTTCGTTTCGCAAAAATCCGGAAAAAGGATTATCCGTACCGAAGTTTGGTATTCACCTTTATCCGTATGCAGCCATTTTCAGCTCCCGCCGAAAGAACTGGCAGGAGTCGTGATTACAATGCGGATTAAAGGTTTCTTCCTCTTCCTCTCTCTTCTCGGAACATACGCTCACGCGCAGACTGCTTCCAACTTCGTCAGCATCGCCCCCTGCAGGGTCGTTGACACACGCGAGGCCACCCGTGGCAATCTGGGTTCACCCTCAGTTACCGCGCGGGCTCAGCGCGATCTGCCGATTCTGGAAAGCACTTGCGGGCTGCCGGCCAACGTGACCGCCTATGCCCTTAACGTGACTGTAGTTCCCCACGGAAGCTTGGGTTACCTCACGGTGTGGCCAACTGGACAACAGCAGCCCACAGCGTCCACCCTGAATTCCCCGTCCGGTGCCGTAATTGCCAATGGGACCATCGTTCCAGCGGGCGCCAATGGTGCCATCTCAGTCTTCGCCACCAATGACACCGACTTGGTCGTTGACGTGAACGGCTACTTCATCACGGTTGACCAGTCGGTAAATACTCAAATCACCCAATTGAGCCAGCAGATTGCTCAGATCACCCAGCAGATCGCCCAAATCAATCAGCAAGTTGCCCAGAGCAATGCCACGATCAATCAATTGGGCCAGCAAGCTTCCCAACTGGTTCAGTCGATGAATCAGCTCAGCCAACAGACCGCGACATCCGGTGCAATCGCCAGTCCCATCTCATTCGTTATCCCCAAGGTGTCGGTTTCTAAGGAAACCAACTCCTTGGTTATCGACGCAGGCATACGCGCATCGGCCATGCCTGCATCCGCTAACGCCAACGGTCTGATCTATATCTATTTGAATCCGGCGGACAGCACCATTGCTGTTAATTCCACAGCCGGTGTTCTCTGCACCTTCTGCACCTCCGTAGCGGGCACAACGGGAGCTCCTTCCGGCGCACCAGTCATCGCCGCCTGGCAAGTAACCAATGGAGTTCTCAGTGCGCACCCCAGCTTTCTGGCCAGCACCGTTCCAGTTCTGAAGTCACGAATCTTTAGCTAAATTCCCGATGACCGGTATTCTCTCCCTGTACTGTGCGAAGAAAGTGTTATGGAACCAAGACCTTCCTGGATCACCGCGCTTCATAACCAAGGCTACGTTCAGTTTCCAGAGTTGATTGAGAAATCCGTCATACAAGCTGCCCGAAAAAGAATTGATAACGATCTCCAGAACCACTACGATCCGAAGCGCCAGGTTGAATACGACCAGCGAAGCTACTGCCCGGATCTGCGCGGCTCTCGAGAGATCATGCGCTTACTCAAAAACACTGCTGTTGAATGCGTGATCGATGCGACTGTAGGTCTCGATCAGGTCGGACATGACAACGGTCAGATTGCACTGCGTAAAGCTCACAATGCCGAGAGTCCCGTACCCCCAAGCGCGCATATCGATGGCATACCGACTCCTCACAACGGAGTTGAAGGCGCGGAAATCAAGCCATTCACCCTTTTAGTCGGCATTTTCTTGAGCGAAGTCTCAAGCGAGTTCGCAGGCAACTTCACTGTCTGGCCCGGCTCGCACTTGTTGTTGGAGCAGCACTTCCGGCAACGTGGTCCGTCCGCAATGAAAGAGGGCATGCCGCAGATACCACTCGGGAATCCTGAGCAGCTGCTTTGCTCACCGGGCGATGTGGTGGTTTGCCACTTCCAGTTGGCGCACGCCGCTGCGGTAAACACTTCCAGCAACGATCGCTACGCCGTCTTCTTCCGGCTCTGGTTTCACGAGCTCGATGCTCACAAGTCTCCGCATGCCCGAGCCGCCGCCTGGGAACACCTCACGAATATTTGGCTGGGCTGGAGATAGAGCGCAGCAGGTGGCCTGCCTTCACGTGGTTAGGATGGTGGCTTAGCACAATGCCAAGAAGCCGGCGCGCACGGTCCAGCTGTCCCAAACCGACCCTGGCCTGAGCTTCAAGAAACGTCCCGTTAACCTTGTCTCCTCTCCCGAGCACCTCTCTTGCTTGATCAACGATTTTGCGGAGAACTGACCGGGACTCAAAACGGTATCCAAGCCGGTCAAGAGCGAGAGCGCCGTAGTATGTGGGTGTCTGAGACAATCGTGCGGCGTCTTTCCAATACTCTCCTGCTGCTTCTTCATGGCCAAGATTGCGGGCAGCCTCTCCTAACCAATAAAGGGGTTCAGTGCGTTCCCACCCCAATCGCGCGGCAATATCGAAGGCAGCCTTGAAGTGTGCTCGAGCCTCCGGCGTCAAGCCGTCTCTGAGACCGCGCTGGCCTAGCAAGAGCAATGTTTCCACCCGTGCTTCAGCCAATTGCCCTTGCTCACTACGGGTCTCGAGAACCGCGAGTGCGTCTTCCTGCCGGCTCGCCTGGTTGTAAAGCGTTACCAGCACGAGAACCAGATCCTCGCGAGACCTGACAAGTTGATTCTGCGATTCGAATTCTGCCAGTCGCTCGGGAGAAGTAGCCCCAGTCAATTGCCACGCCTGGTCTCGTCGGTAGAAAGTCTGGGCATCGGATGGATCCAGTTCCCAGGCTCGATCATAAGCCTTGCGAGCTAGATCCGGATTCGCAAGTATGTTCAATTGTGCGTCGCCCAGACGACGCCAGACTGCGGGGAAGGTGGGATCCCGGTATGCCGCAGTTTCCCAACTCTCGATTGCTTCTTCGCAACGGCCGTGTGCATAGAGAAGAACTCCGAGCAGATAAGGAGCTGTGGCGTCCCGCTCGTTCACGTGAACAGCGCGTTCGAGAATCTGTAGCTCGGCAAGAGCATACGGGGCACATCGACCAACCGGCGTGTGAGCCGCAGCGGCGTAATGCTGGTGTGCCTCGAAGTAACGTCCCATACGTCCGTACAGATCACCTAGGGTGTACTGAACCACTGGAACAGAGCCGTCGTCCGCATCGCGATCGCTCTCTTTGAGAACGGCAATGGCCTCTTCAATTAATGCTGCGTGGGCTAGACCGAACGCCACATCCAGCCGAACCTGATTTCCTCCCGGCACCGGCTGGCCCCCGGCAAAATGGGACCAGCCATCGAGAGGATCGAGCGCAAGATTCTCCGCAATCAGACGGTTTGTTTCAGAAGCAGCTCCGAACCGCCGCAGAATGGCGCCAGTCAGATTGCGGGCAGCCAAATGTTCGGTGTTGACGCGAATCGCCTGTCGAAGGTGATCAAGGGCGATCTCCGGACGGCTCTGGGTAACGTCGATTTGGGCAAGAGCAAAGTACGATGCAGACTGCCAGGCATAAGAAGCGCATGCCTTTTTCAGCCAGGCATATGCTTCATCGTCGCGATTGAGATATCGAAGGGTCAGTCCCAGATAGTACAGCGGCTCCGTATCGTGAGGATTCGGATTGCGCGAAGTCAGTGCGACACTTGCCCGATGAAAATGCTTCTCAGCTGCTGCGAACTCCCCTCGCCGGAGGTGCCAGAGGCCCAGGGCGTTGTTCGAACGGATATCGTCCGGATCGCGGCGCAGTGCTTCCTGCCAGTAATCCTGTGGCCGCAGGTCTCCGGGGTCCTGCGCGTCGAGATAGAGACCCGTTAAGTAGAGTTCTTGAATTGTCCTGCTCTTTTGCGGCGGCCGGATTGCGGGAGGCACCTGTGACTCGTCCAATTCCCGGGTCCGCCCAGACTGAAGCCGGATCAGTTCACGGCTTTTCTGCGTCACAACGACGACCGATAGCTCAGCTTTACTGATACCGCCGGGCAGCATAAATTGTTCGAGGAACGGCGTGCGCGGATCGACGTCGCGAGACCATTGCGCCAGAATGACTCTTCCATGCAGGAGACGAATGCTCAATCCCGGAAATGAGCGTGTGACATAAACAGCTGTGCGGACGATCTCGCGATCACCACTCAAAGTCACGGTGACATCGGAGTTGGACGCTATCGGCTCCGCTGGATCAGACACGGCAATCCCATACCAATATTCGTCGAAGCTCCGCATTTCGTACGGAGCGAGGAAGGCAGATCCCGTTTGATCCACGGTTTGCTCTCCTGCGACATGCACAACCCAGAGCCCGTTTCCCTTCCCCGGAGCCGCTTTCCATTGCCAGACGTACCTCTGAGTGAGAGAGGTCTGGTTATATAAGCGTACTTTCACCTGGAAGGAAGAACGCCCAGGATGGAGGCAGATGCCGTGCATGCCTTTCATCCGGGTCAGTGCATCGTACCGGCTGCACCACACAGTGCGCGAGCCATCCAGATGCTCTTCGATTTTCGTGCTTGCCGGCCGCAAGTTGCCACGGCTCGCCGAGCGAGGCCAGACAAAGCGGAGACCTCCCGCTTCTGAGTCAATCGCGCCCACCCTCCGGAAAAGTTCGTTGCCGGTTACTTTGTCGAGGGCCAGAATAATGCGACCGTCGAGTTCGGGCCCGATCATCAGACGGAGGAACTCGTTTTCAATGTGTAAAACGTGCTGAGGACGTCCATCCGGCGCTCCCTCCAGAGTGGAAGCAAGGCTGAGTGGTTCAGACCAGGCCTTCACAGTGCCGGTCAAATGCGAAGGAGCGGATGGTAAATCAAGTTGTGGAGCGTCGGTCATAAATAAACTAGGGAGTCGCTTCATTGCAACAGAATCTATTGGTAGAGACTCTGGGAGAAGCTCAGATCCGGACGCTGCGATAGACTTGGGGCGAAATTTCCAGGGAGCCTTGGCCAGCAGGCTGAGTGCATGGTGAATATTCAAAGTTGCAGATCAATTACCCTCCCTTCCCTCTTCGGCTTCCGATAATCGCCATCACCGCCTTAAGCGCAATGCTGCCGCCTGTGTCATCAGCGCAGGACAATGCCAAGGCAACGTTCGCAAGTGTACGCCGGTTGTTCAGCAACCCTCCCGATACATCGCGGATCATGATGCGGTGGTGGTGGTTCGGGCCTGCTGTTGAACCGGGCGAACTGGAACGGGAACTTCGGGTGATGAAAGCCGCCGGGATTGGCGGAGTCGAAATACAACCTGTCTACCCGCTGGAGCTTGATAACGCTCAAACAGGCTTCCACAACTCGCCGTACCTGTCGCCTGAATTTCTGGACCGGATCGGGTTTGCGTCGCGACTTGCGAAAGAACTAGGCCTGCGAGTGGACATCACGCTGGGAAGCGGCTGGCCTTATGGCGGTCCGGACACTCCGGTCACTGAGGCTGCCGGCCATCTGCGGATCGAGCGCATCCCGGTGGGCTACAAAGAGCAATCGGTTCCAATACCAGCGATGGAGAATGGCGAAAGTCTCGTTGCTGCTTTCCTGGCTGAAGGAGACGCCCGGCAGTTCTCACCGGACAAAGTTCGCCAGGTAAACGACATCCAGAATGGACGGTTGCTGCTTTCCTCAGCGTCGGAGAGCGAGCAAACGGCTGTGTTTTTCCTGGCAAGTCGTACCGGCCAGCAGGTAAAGCGGCCTTCGATCGGCGCGGAAGGCTATGTTCTGAACCACTACGACCAGACTGCAGTTGAGCATCACCTTACATCTGTCGGTGAGAAACTTCTGGGCGCTTTCGGACCCAATCCGCCCTATGCGGTGTTCAGCGACAGTCTGGAAGTCTACGGTTCCGACTGGACGAGCGATTTTGTCGCAGAGTTTCAGAAACGCCGCGGTTACGACATCGTTCCTCATCTTCCCGCGCTGGCCGCTGATGCGGGCCCGGAGACATTAGGAATCCGACATGACTGGGCCAAGACTCTGACAGAGTTGGCGGAAGAACGTTATCTGACACCCATCCGCGAGTGGGCCCACGCACACCACACACTGTTCCGATCTCAGACTTATGGGGAACCTCCCATGGTGCTTTCAAGCAATTCGCTGGTCGATCTGGCTGAGGGCGAACACGGGCCCGAATGGCGGCGCTTCAGTCAAGCGCGATGGGCTTCATCGGCCAATCACCTTTATGGACGGCCATTGACTTCAACCGAGACGTGGACGTGGCTTCATGCGCCTTCGTTTCGAGCAACTCCACTCGACATGAAAGCAGAAGCGGATCTGCACTTCATTGAAGGAGTGAACCAGTTGATCGGACATGGCTGGCCTTACTCGCCTCCTGCCGCAGGTGAACCGGGGTGGCGCTTTTATGCCTCTGCAGCTTTCAACGATCACAATCCCTGGTTTCAAGTGATGCCTGACATCACTCGGTATCTGCAGCGGGTCAGCTACGTATTGCGGCAAGGAAAACCAGCAAACGATGTAGCGATCTATCTCCCCACCGATGATGCCTGGGCACGTTGCACGCCGGGTAAGATTTCCGTTGACGAGCAGGTGGATGCGCTTCTCGGATCCACTCTGATTCCGCAAGTTCTGAACGCAGGCTACAACTTCGATCTGATCGATGACCGGGCCGTGGAGGCGGTGGGTCTTCACTACCGGATGTTGATCTTGCCTGGGGTGGAGCGGATCCCGCTTTCGACTATGCAAAGAATTCGCGAATACGTCACGCACGGGGGCATGGTAATTGCGACCAGACGCTTACCTTCCTTAGCGCCGGGATTCAAAGAGGGCCAAGCTGACACGGCGCAGGTGAAGCAGATAGCAGACGAAGTGTTCGGAGCAGGGCCACAAAAGACCAAAGTTGTAGCTGACGAAGGCGGGCTAGGAGCAGATCTGACGAGTATGCTCGTTAAATAATTTTACACCGGCACAGCAGCTCCGGCAGTGGGCTTTATCCATCGCAAATTGGACGATGGGGAAGTGTACTTTGTCGTGAACACATCCAACCAGCCGGTGAGGACAGACGCCAACCTGAGAATCTCCGGAATGGGCGGCGAGTGGTGGGATCCATTTACAGGAGAGGCCCATGCGGCAGCGGTCGGAGTTAACGCTGACAAAACAATAGTAAAGCTGAATTTGGCTCCCTATGAGTCGCGCGTCCTTGTTTTCAGCAGCAGCGCCGCCAAAGCAAGTGGAACCGACAAATACAAAGCCGAAACCGGCAAGGACCTCAGCAAGGATTGGAGCGTAACCTTCTCTGGGCTAAAGCAAAAAACGCAGATGAACGCCTTACAGTCCTGGACGAAAGATGAGGCAACTCGCTTCTACTCTGGACAGGCCGTTTATGAGAAAACCGTTCAATTGTCCAAAGCCGAGATGAAGCGCGCTTCTGAATACGTGCTTGACTTTGGAGCGGGCACGACAGTCGAGGCGCCTCATGGCAACGCGCTGGGCATGCGAGCGCTGCTGGAATCGCCCATACGCGAGTGCGCGTTGGTGTACATCAACGGAAAGTCGGCGGGCAGCATTTGGCATCCACCGTATCAGGTGAACGTGAAGTCGTTTTTGCACGCCGGGAGTAACCAACTGCGTATTGTAGTCGCGAACCTGGCAATTAACGAAATGGCCGGGCGCGCGCTACCGAACTATAAGTTGTTAAACCTGCGCTATGGCGAACGCTTTGTGCCGCAGGGCTTCGAAGGTCTAAAGGAACTTCCTGCAGGCATTCTTGGCCCAGTGCAACTATTTGCGAAATAGTGCCTGTCGCAGGAAGCCTCCAGGTGCAAACGTATGCACCGCCCGACGTGGCTGGGCTCAGCTAAACTGGCCTGATGTTGCCGCCGGCGGTTGAGTAATGATCGATATCAAGTTAGATCTCATACCGCAGGATTTGGAGAAGAAGATCCGCAATCTCTTTACCCAATCGGCCAAGAAGATTCAGTCGCTCGAGCAATCCTGGAGTGCTTCAAACGGTGCGCCAGTGTTTACAATTGATGGCCGGTACACAAGCCGGGGCTGGACCGAGTGGACGCAAGGCTTTCAGTTTGGAGCAGCTATCCTGCAGTTCGACGCAACTGGCGATAAGCAATTCCTCGAATCGGGTCGCAAGAACACGGTGAGCTATATGACGCCACATGTCTCCCATGTCGGCGTCCATGATCACGGCTTCAATAACGTCAGTACGTATGGAAACCTGCTGCGCTTAATGGATGAGGGCCGCATTCGCGAAAACGAGTGGGAGCGAAACTTCTATGTTCTGGCACTCAAGTGTTCAGGCGCAATTCAAGCATTACGATGGTCGAAGACACCTGATGGCGGCGGTTACATTTACTCCTTCAACGGACCACACTCCCTTTTTGTAGACACAATTCGCTCTCTGAGAGCCCTGGCACTCAGTCACAAACTGGGCCATACGCTCATGGCGGAGAATGATCGCAAGGTGTCGTTGCTTGAACGATTGATTCATCATGCGAATGCGACTGCGCGTTATTCGATCTACTACGGCGAAGGGCGGGATATCTACGATGTGCGGGGACGCACGGCACACGAAAGCATCTTCAATGCGAATGACGGGAATTACCGCTGTCCGAATTCACAGCAAGGGTATTCGCCTTTCAGCACCTGGACGCGGGGGCTGGCGTGGGCGATGTGCGGGTTCGCGGAACAGCTCGAATTTCTCTCTACCTTGCCGGACGAACACGTCGAGGACTATGGCGGACGAGAGTCCATTTTGACTGCGACGCGAAAAGCCGCGGAAGCTACTTGCGACTTTTACATAGCCAATACGCCGACCGATGGCATTCCCTATTGGGACACGGGCGCGCCAGGGTTAGCAAAGATGAGCCATTGGGCCGAACAGCCGGCCGATCCCTTCAACCAGTACGAGCCTGTGGACAGTTCGGCTGCTGCGATCGCTGCGCAAGGGCTTCTTCGACTTGGTAGACACTTAGGCAACGGGCGGTACTGGCAGGCTGGACTCACGGCATGTAACACGCTGTTCGACGAACCATACCTGAGCAGCGATGACCGGCATCAAGGTCTTATCCTGCATGCGGTGTATCACCGGCCCAACGGTTGGGATGCCGTTCCGGGTGGGGACAGTGTGCCGCGAGGACAAGCCTGCATGTGGGGGGATTATCACGTGCGCGAAGTAGCGCTCTATCTGTTGCGGCTGATTGAGAACAATCCATACTTAACGTTCTGGAGTGATCCCCAATGACCATCGCCGATCTCGCCGAAATAGCCGGGCGAACTTATCCAGCGCGGCGCAAGACGCAAAATCTGGCGGGTGGAGCAAGCCCCATCCAGGCAACAGCCTTTTCGCTCGGGCACGTGACTTTAGAGCCAAATGGCGGGCAGGTGCCGTGGCACAACCAGGAGCAGGAAGAAATCTACTTCATTGTGGAAGGAACGGGGGAAATGTGCCTGGGTGACGAGCGCCAAGTGGTGTGTACCGGGCAGGCCGTGTATATCCCCTCACGAATGTTTCATCAACTAACAAACACGGGCAGCACACCCATGCGAATGATCTACTGTTATGGTCCGGCTGGGGACGTGACCCACTGGCGTCAGGAGCTTGACGGAACGCTTCCTCGTGCCGGCGTAGATGTTCCCGCACTGCCAAGCGGCGCGCAACCGCAATGCACGGCCAAGCCTACGGTACACGCGTGAGCGCCAAAACCATACACAGAGCCGGCATCATCATGAACGGCGTCACCGGGCGCATGGGACTTAACCAGCACCTTCGCCGCTCGATTCACGCCATCAGACAACAAGGCGGCATACGGCTGAATGACTCCGAGACCATCATGCCCGAGCCGTTGCTGGTTGGGCGCAACGCAGCCAAGCTGGAAGCAATCGCTGAAGAGTTTGGGGGATTGCCGTTCAGCACAGACGTGGATGCAGCGCTGAAGGACCCGAGCTACTCAATCTACTTCGATGCTCAGACGACTGACCGGCGCTCCGAGGGCGTTCGCAAAGCGGTAGCGGCCGGCAAGCATGTCTACTGCGAAAAACCGATTGCGGACAGCTTAGAGACGGCGCTCGATCTGTATGGTTTCGCAGAAGCAGCGGGCGTAAAGCACGGCGTGGTGCAGGACAAACTCTGGCTGCCAGGGATGTTAAAGCTGCAAACCCTGCTTGACCTGGGGTTTTTCGGGAAAGTCTTGTCGATTCGCGGAGAGTTCGGTTATTGGGTCTTTGAAGGCGACCTTATCCCAGCGCAGCGTCCTTCCTGGAACTATCGCAAGGAGGATGGAGGCGGCATCATCATCGATATGCTGTGTCACTGGCGCTATGTACTGGATAATCTATTTGGCGCGGTGAAATCGGTTTCGTGCCTGGGCGCAACCCATGTTCCCGAGCGATGGGATGAAGCGGGTAAGCTCTACGCGTGTACAGCTGATGACTCCGCTTACGCAACGTTTGAGCTCGAGGGCGGAGTGATCGCGCATTTCAATTCGTCTTGGACTGTCCGCGTTCGCCGCGATGATCTTCTGACGATACAGGTTGATGGTTCGAAAGGTTCCGCTGTAGCCGGGCTGCGCGAATGCTGGATTCAACATTACGGCGTCACTCCGCGGCCCACCTGGAATCCCGATGTGCCCCAGCCGTTAAACTTTTTTGACGGTTGGCAGAGGATTCCCGATCAGCATGCTTTCGATAACGCATTCAAACGTCAATGGGAGTTGTTTTTGCGCCACGTCGTCAAAGACGAGCCTTTTCGCTGGGACCTTCTCGAAGGAGCAAAAGGCGTTCAACTGGCGGAAGCGGGACTCGAATCATGGCGCAAGCGATGTTGGATCGACATACCGGACATTGCCAGGTAAAGGTGATCTTTACAGTCTGACCGATCATTCGCCGCGGCAGCAGGTGCCCTTACGATGCAGAGTTGCGATATCGTTATGACCAGCCAAATGACTGACCCACTTTCAATTCCAAAGTTCTCCATCGGAGTGGGGGACCGGTTTGCCCATCAAGCGAAAGCGCAGTTGCAGGCGTGTGTGCTGGCGGCGGATCAAGGCGTAGAAGTGATTCCGGTGTGGAACAAGTCGAACCGTGAACACACCATCATTGGTTCTGAGCCGACTACAACCCGAGCGGCAGCCGATCAGGCCGTCAAAGAACTCAACTGGAGGAAGCCGTACTTCACGGATGCTGACCACATCAGTCTGACAACGGTTGATCGCTTTGTGCAGCCCTGTGACTTTTTTACCATCGACGTCGCAGATCTGATCGGCAAACCTTCCGATCGAAAGTCAGTGGACTTGTTCGTGGATACGCACCCAGAATTGCTTGGCGATCTGGAAATTCCCGGCGTCAATGGCTTGTTTAAGATCGATACCCGTTTCGTTGCAGAGGTGGCAAATAAATACCTTGCGGCCGTGCAAGAGGCAGGGCGCATCTACCGGCACATAGAGGTGCGGAAAGGTCGCGGGAACTTCATCACTGAAGTGTCAATGGATGAAACGGACTCGCCCCAAACGCCCGATGAACTGCTGATCATTTTAGCGGCGATCTCGGATGAAGCAATCCCCATGCAAACGATCGCGCCTAAGTTCACAGGCCGATTTAACAAGGGCGTCGACTACGCGGGTGACCTGGCGAAGTTCAGCCAGGAGTTTTCAGATGACGTTGCGGTGATCGCCTTTGCCATCCAACAATATGGCATGTCTCCGAATCTGAAGCTGAGTGTTCATTCCGGAAGTGACAAATTTTCTATTTACAAACCCATTCGTGAAGCTATGCAGAAGTTCGATGCCGGAGTTCACTTGAAGACGGCCGGGACAACGTGGCTGGAAGAGCTAATCGGCTTAGCGGAATCTGGCGGTGACGGGTTGAAGCTGGCGAAAGAGATCTATGCGGAAGCTTACTCGCATCGCGAAGAATTGTGTGCTCCTTACGCAACCGTCATCGACATCGATCCAGCTAGACTTCCGCTCCCCGAAGAGCTAGACAAGTGGTCGCCGGACGAGTTAGTCACAGCCTTGCGTCGTGATGCGAAAAATCCGGCGTACAACAGCAGCATTCGCCAACTTCTGCATGTTGGTTTTAAGGTCGCTGCGAAAATGGGCAAGCGTTATCTCGACCTGCTCGAGAGCGAAGAGAGCACGATTGCCAAGAACGTGACCACCAACTTATTTGACCGCCACATCAAACCGCTGTTTCTGGGAGTCTGAACGAATGCCGACTGAATTATTTAATTTGAGTGGAAGAGTTGCCGTGATCATGGGCGGCACCTCCGGCATCGGGAGGGCCATAGCACTGGGGATGGCCGAGGCCGGTGCTGATGTGGTAGCCACAGGCCGTCGCGAGCAGATGGTCAACGAAGTAGCAGGGGAGATTGAGAAACTGGGGCGCAAGAGTGTCCGCATGACAGTTGACGCGGCAAACCGAAGCTCAATCGACGCTCTAAGGGATGCGGTTTTTAAAGAGCTGGGCAGAGTCGATATCCTGGTCAACTCTGCCGGCCAGATCTTTCGCAAACCGACAGTGAACATCACTGAAGCCGAATGGAACAATCTCGTGGACGTGAATCTTACGGGCACGTTGCGCGCCTGTCAAAGCTTCTACGAGCCGCTGCTTGAAAGCGATCACGGCCGCGTCGTGAACATCGCCTCTCTGAACTCTTTCGTCAGCTTCTTCGAAGTGGCTGCGTACGCGGCGTCGAAATCTGGGGTACTCGGTTTGACGCGGAGCCTGGCGGTCGAGTGGGCGGGCAAGGGCGTGAACGTAAATGCCATTGCGCCCGGAGTGTTTCGGACAGAGTTGAACTCGGGTCTGCTGGACGGAACCGACCGTGGACGCGAACTCCTGATGCGCACGCCTATGAAACGCTTTGGCCAGATCCCGGAACTCGTTGGCACCGCCATCTTTCTCGCATCCGATGCGGCCAGTTTTGTTACCGGCCAGTGCATTGCTGTCGATGGTGGATTTTTGGCCTCCGGCGTGAATCAGTAGCTAGACGTTCACCTTTTCAAACCGGGGCAGGATCAGCTTCATAACCAGCAGAGCAAACAGGTACATTGATCCGGCGATGAAGAAAAGCGGAGCATACGAATTGTGGGAGAAATCGAGCCACTTGCCGATCGCAGGCTGAACCATCGCCCCACCGATTGCTCCACCCAGTCCGCCCAAACCGACGATAGATCCTACTGCGCGGCGAGGGAAGCAGTCCGAAGCCGTTGTGAACAGGTTGGCAGACCAGCCTTGATGAGCGGCAGCGGCCAGGGCGATGAGTGCCACAGTAAGCCATAGATTACCCGCTGCGCCCGGCACAAAAACAACGCCGGTAACGCATAAGGCGCAAACAAGCATTGCAGTTCTTCGCGCTTTGCCAAGCTCCCATCCTCTGTTTAATAAAGCAGAAGAAAGCCAGCCGCCCGCAACTGAACCGACCGCCGATGTGGCGTAAACGACAACGAGCGGTGCGCCAATATGGAGCAGGTCTACGTTATATTTTCGACTTAAGAAGCCTGGAAGCCAGGTCAGATAGAACCACCAAACGGGATCGGTCAGGAACTTTCCTATGATAAACGCCCAAGCAGCACGCGTCTTGACTAACAACTTGTAGGGAACCGTGTCGGTGGAAGTTGGTTCGTGATCCGAACGAATGAGGGCCAGTTCATCGGAGGAGAGCCGTGGGTGAACCTCGGGCTCGCGGTAAACCAGGAGCCAGAGAATGACCCAGGAGAAACTCAATGAGCCGGTAAACAGGAAGGCCGCGTGCCAGCCATATCGAGCGGTTACCATCGGCACCGTTAGCGGGGCAATGACCGCACCCAGGTTCGAGCCGCCGTTGAAAATGCCAGTGGCCAAAGCTCTTTCACGGCGTGGAAACCAATCGGCAACGGCCTTAATACAAGCGGGGAAATTGGCGGCCTCTCCTAATCCCAGACCCAGGCGAGCCAATGCAAATTCGGTCCCTGTTTTTGCCAAAGCATGGCTCATAGAAGAAATACTCCAGACGAGGGTCGAGAGCGAGTATCCGTAGCGTAGGCCCAGCCGGTCAATCAGGCGGCCGGAGAGCGGAATCATAATCGCGTATCCAGCCTGGAACACAAAACTGATATTTCCGTACTCAGTGTTCGACCAGTGAAGGTCGTGCGAGATGAGCGGCATCAGGATACTGAGCACCATACGGTCCATGTAGTTGACCGTCGTGGCGTACAGCAGCAAACCGCAGATGTACCAGCGGAAATTAGGGATCGTGCCGGATTTTACAGGGACACCCGTTTTGAGCGGCACCGACGTGCTCACCGCTGGCCTAAGTTGGCGAAGTGCTCGAAGTTGGTCCGAAAGAGCCGGTTGATATTCTGCTTGATGTCATCGCGCACAACGGGGCGTCCATCGTCAGAGAGCGTGTTAAACGAATTCGTCAGAATTGGCGCCATCGTTCGGCGCGTGTTTCTCCACTTGTAAATAACCTGTTCCAGAACGCGAGCGTCCGAGTGCTGAGGAATGAAACTTGCGCCGAGCATTTCGATTCGTTCGCGCGTGATCTCCTCAACAATTGACGGATTGTTCAGGAACCACCAGCATCCAAACGGCAGTAGATTACCGAATTTACGCGCATAGACGCAAAACTCATGCTGATTTTCGCGGCTCAGAACACTGGCGAGGAAGCGGTTATTGGGGAACTCGACACAGATGTGTTCAAGCGAATGAAGGTCCGCTTTCCCGACACCATCTCCGGCCAATTTGATTGCGGGATTCACTTGATAGCGAGGCCCGATCATCAACGACAGCGGAATATCTGCTTCGGCGCATGAGGGAATAACCGCCCCCTTCAGCAGACGGCTGCGGAAACTATCTTCCGGGTAAACAAACGTGTCCGGCAGCGAGCAGGCCATGTAAACCGGGCGCATGCGTTTCACCCAATCAGCAAGGAAGCGGCGAACCTCCTTAATACTGTTCCCTTCGAGATCCCCGTCGACCTCATAACCCTGGCCGGCAAGAACCTGCCAGTGCTCCGGCCATTTGTTCAGGATTCGATCCAGACGCAAAACAGCGTGAAACTGCCTGTCCGAAGCGGGACTCTGCTCCCACATTTGAGCTTCCATCGGGTCGAGCGGGTCGTTGGTCATTACGGCTTCACTGATTCCCGCAAGCTCAAAAACTTTCCTTATGTGGGCAGTCACTTCCTGTTTTCGGAAGAATGCACGCGCTTCGGTTAGATTCTTCGCCTGGGTGTCGAGCCCGAACGCGCTCAGCACGTAAACGACGCCGCGAGTCGCCTCAGAGATAGGAGTATTTTCGACGAACAACGTTCGCCAGATTAGATCGGCCTGTTGCTCCTTCGACATTGCCCAGTACTCAGGCGGCGTTGTCGGCGAGAAGCGAAACAGTTCTGCTTCCAGATAGTGATACGTGAGCAGTTCATCGATTCCCCAGAGTCCCAGCTTGCCGAGTGAAGGCATAAAGAGGTGGGTATGGATGTCGATAAACGGGGTGTGCGCCAGTTCTTCTTCAACAACAGTCCGGATTTGTTCTGCGGTCAACGGGGACAGCGAGGAGCCGGTCGACGCCGGGGCCTCAGGTGTGGTTAATGCCATGGGAGCTCACCAATTACGTTATGAAGGTCGGAGCGCCGTGTCAACCGGATTCTGCAAAGCCGGTCAAGGCGTTCTGGAGGGTTGTTCGTCATCCAGAGTTCGACCCTATGTGTTCGAATAACAGGAGACACGTGGAGCAGCAATCGGCTGGGTCGCCGCCTCTCGCAGTAGAGGTTCGGCAACTCGTGAAAACATATCGAGGCAATGTGCGCGCCTTAAACGGATTAGATCTTTCGGTTCGGCGTGGTTCTATTTTTGGACTGCTAGGCCCGAATGGGGCTGGTAAATCGACGACCATCAAGATCCTGACCACGCTCTCACTCCCTGATTCTGGTGAAGCTCGAGTTGCCGGATTCGACATTATCAAAGAACCTCAGCGCGTACGCGAGAGAATTGGTTGTGTTCCGCAGTTATCCGGCGTCGATGCGGAGGCTACGGGTCGAGAGAACCTTACCTTACAAGGACAGCTGCATGGACTCGGCGGCCTGGAGCTGAAGCGGCGAGTAGATGGTCTGCTCGATCGCTTATCGCTCACCAAGGCGGCCGGCCGTTTCGCGCGCACGTACTCGGGCGGTATGAAGCGAAAGCTCGATATCGCGATCGGGCTGATCAACCATCCCCAGGTTCTGTTCTTAGACGAGCCCACGACGGGCCTCGACCCGGAGGCACGCGCTGATCTCTGGAACGAGATCGCCAATTTGTCGGCTGAAGGCTTAACCGTGCTGCTAACGACCCACTACCTGGAAGAAGCCGACCGCCTCGCGGAATATGTGGCCATTATGGACCGCGGCCGCGTAGTTGGCGAAGGCACACCGGAAGCACTCAAAGCCGAATTGCGAGGCGACTCCGTGCAGATTGATCTGTCCGCCCCCGCCACGCACGATCAGGTACACAGTGCGTTGCGCTCTGTGGAAGGGCTTCGTGATTTGAAAGTGAGCGGCTTGTCCCTGAATGTTCGAGCAGATCATGGCGCGAGTGCGGTTCCTACAATCCTGCTGGCTCTGGAGTCGAAAGCGGTTCGCGTGATGTCGGTCCGGGTAGCGCGGCCGTCGCTCGACGATGTGTATCTCCATCACACGGGGCGCACCATTGCGCAAGCCGATCGGGATACCGATACAGACTCCGGAGGCAAAGCATGAGCTTTTTGTCGCAAACCTGGTATTTGACAGTGCGCCTGATTCGGCGTCTTCTTCGCCAGCCCTGGTACATTGCGCTCACTCTCGTTCAGCCGATTATCTGGCTGACGCTTTACGGGCAGCTTTTCAAGCATGTTGTGGAGCTGCCTGGATTCCACGCAGCTTCTTACATCGATTTCCTAACGCCCGGCATTGTGGTTATGTCGTCGCTTTTCGCCTCGGGCTGGAGCGGCATGGGCGTGATTATTGACCTTGATCATGGAGTAATGGATCGCTTTCTGGTCTCGCCTGTAAGCAGGCCAGCAGTTATTTTCAGCAGGCTTCTGAACCTATCGATAATTACTCTGATTCAATCGCTTATTTTGTTCACACTCGGCGCAATTCTTGGCGCCCGCTACACCGGAGGGATTACGGGGTTGCTTGTGTTGCTGTTAGCGGCAGTCTTGCTCGCTACCGGATTCGGCGCTTTGTCGATCGCTCTGGGTTTTGCTCTTCGTAAGCAGGAGTCAGTGATCGGCGCAGTTAACTTCGTCTTGCTCCCGCTTACGTTCACATCGCCCGTGTTCATGGCGAATGGGTTGATGCCAGGCTGGATGCGTACTGTGGCCCAAGTGAATCCGGTGAACTGGAGCGTGGTCGCCGGGCGTGCGGCGCTTTCGGGCGCTGCCGACTGGCGCATGGTGGGACTTCAGTTGCTGTTTCTCTGCGTATTCTGTTGCTTTTGCATTTGGTTGTCGCTACGGGCATTTCGGGCGCATCAGAGGGCAGCGTAATGCGCACGATCTGCGCCGCATGGGGTTAGTACGGTCTCATTACGACTTTTCTTTTCGCATCCATGGCGTTAGAACGGTGTAGATCGGGACGGCTGTGGGCCGCACTTTACGCTGCCGGATAAGACGACGATAAACTAAATGCGCAATCGAGGTCTGGACCGACCGCTTGGAAACCCCGATGATTTCTGCGAGCACGGCGTGGCTCATTGCGACCGAGTCCCGGCCGATGCCGTGAGTGTGACGGTAAAGCTGCAGGTAGACGAGGAAAGTCGCAGTCGAACGGCTGTGGGATACCAAGT
>CAXTMN010000021.1:47285-53929 GCA_964245395.1 uncultured Bryobacteraceae bacterium | reverse complement strand
TGAGGCCGACGGAGGATACACCCAAACAGAAGAAGCAGGCGTTGTAACCGCTCATTTGCGGCTCGATGGGCGTCAGGTTGAAGAAGTCAGCGTGAATGATTTCGTGCAGTTTTGGGTGTGAGATAAGACCCGGCTTTCGATTGATGACCAGAATCGTTTCTACGTCAGGGTGCTTGAGACACTCAAGCAGAACCCCTTCGCCGACCATACCGGTTGCTCCGGTTATGATTGCTTTGATCTTCATATCCAGATCAATTATCACGGGACGCCAGCGCCGGATGGCGAAGTCTCAGCAGGTATGGCAAGTCGCGGATACTGGCGATGTTGCACCAGTATCTGCGACAGTGGCTCAACCTACTGGTGCCAGATCCAGAAGGCAGCAATCCAGGTTACGTTGAAGACGACGCCGTGGTTTGATCCCATCACGTCGATGGCCTGTATGCCGCGCTGGGCCAAGCCAAGAATGCCAGCAACGAGACCAATCGGAAGCGCTGCCGCGGCTGTCACTCCTAACGCAGCAGCGATTGTAGTAGCAATCGCGGTTCCGCCAACGGCGAGTGCAAGGTCGCTCTCGATTGACTGCGTAACGCATTCATCGACAAAAATCTTCACGCCCCACCAATAGTGAAGCATCAGATTCCGGCCGGCGCACGCGGTTGCAGGCCGGGCGGCTGGAAGACGGGTTTGACTGCTGAAGCCTACTTCTTCGGCCTTCAGTTCACCTCGATCAATCTTTTGATTGGCACTCTGGAGCGAATTGCTCAAGTGGGTAAACAAGTCAGCGTCGATGCCTACTTCGGCGGCACTCTTCGCGGTCAGTTGAAATTTCCCATCCGGTCCTTTACGGAGGTGCTTCTCCATCTGTTGGATAGCATTTTCATATCTTTCCCGCTGTGCGGTTAGTTCCTGCACGGTTCCAGCGGGTGCTGGCTCTACGGTGGTTCCAGTTGTCGTGTTCATTTCATTTTCCTTTCAGATTGCGCAAATTTTTAGCGCTCTACATGTGGAAGCGAGAAAGAAAGGCGACCGGGCTCACGGAATGGAGAATTAATTATTGCTGGTGAGATTGTTGGGCGACAAGAGGCACTATCCTTCTGCCAACTCGGCTGGCGTGACTGAAGCGGCGAGGTGGTTCTATTCGTCATGGCGCAAATGACTCTCTTGGGGCAATATGACTGGTCGTTAGTTGCTTTGTCCATATTGATATCCATCTGTGCCTCTTACGCGGCGCTGGATTTAACCGGGTGTACGGCGGTTTCAAGAGGGAAAGCACGGATTATCTGGATCTTCAGCGGAGCCGTCAGTATGGGCATCGGCATCTGGGCCATGCACTACATCGGGATGCTCGCGTTCAGACTGCCGGTTCCTGTGCTCTACAACATCCCGGTTGTCGGCCTGTCGTTGCTGGCGGCAATCGGCTCGGCAGCCATCGCATTGTATGCCGTCAGTGGCCCTGCATTTGGACCGCTGCGACTCGGAACAGGCAGCGTAGCAATGGGCTCTGGCATTTTGGCGATGCACTATATCGGTATGGCTGCGATGCGCTTGCCGGCCCACTGTCAATACAGCTATCTACTTGTGGCAGCTTCCGGATTGATCGCCATCGCTGTTTCGGGCGCAGCACTCTGGATCACTCATAAACTTCGCCAGGATGTGGGCAAGTTTCGCTGGCTTCGCATTGGAAGCGCGGTGGTTATGGGTTCAGCGATCGCGGCGATGCATTACACAGGGATGGCGGCCGTATGCTTTCGGTCTGCTCCGTTCCTCCGGCGGTCCAGCCTCGATGTGAGCATTTCGTCACTGGCCGTTCAAGGCATCGGCGCTGTTACCTTGTTCATCCTCTTACTAACGGTGATCAGTGTGGTCGCGACCCGATACGTTACCTTGCAGAAAGAGCTTCTAAAAACGACGCGGGCAGACTATCAGCTGGTGATGGAGCACAATCTTGCGTGCATCTGCCGCACCAGTCTCGAGGGCTTTGTTCTCGAAGCGAACCAGATGACATTGAAGACGCTGGGCTACGAAAAGCGCGCAGACATACTGGGCGTTGATATCGCAGATCATTATTGTTTTCCAGAAGATCGCTTTCGCATTATCAACGCATTAGAAGAGCAAGGCTTTGTAAACGGCTTAGAGGTTTGTATGAAAAGAACCGATGGACAGGTTGTTTGGGTGTTGTACAACTTGGCCCTGGCCCCAGGCTCGTGCGAAGGATCACTGGAAGTGGCTGCTACTGCGATGGACATCTCAGCGGTGAAAAGAACACAAGAGGACCTGCGGCTGGCCAAGGAAGCGGCGGAAGCAGCAAATCGGGCCAAGAGCCAGTTTCTAGCCAACATGAGTCACGAACTTCGGACACCGCTGAACGGCATTCTGGGGATGACGACACTGGCGCTGTATTGCGACTTAGAACCCGAGGTGCGGACGTATCTGAAGGACTCCAAGATGTCGGCC
Organism: uncultured Bryobacteraceae bacterium; assembly: GCA_964245395.1. GTDB lineage: Bacteria > Acidobacteriota > Terriglobia > Bryobacterales > Bryobacteraceae > Bog-105. The sequence goes on along the minus strand of CAXTMN010000021.1, from coordinate 51,475 downwards.
GATTCGTTGCTTCAGATTGTGAATGACGTGCTTGATTTCTCAAAGGTAGAAGCAAAACAACTTGTGCTGGACGTGCATCCTTTCGGGTTGCAGCAGACGCTTGATGATGCTGTACGAACCGTGGCGGCGTCGGCTCAGCTGAAGAACATCGCTCTAGCCCTTCAAGTAGATAATCCGCTACCCGATGTGGTGCTGGGCGACAGCGAAAGGCTTCGTCAGGTGCTTCTGAATCTGCTAGGGAATGCCATTAAGTTCACCGGAGAGGGCGGTGTCATTTTGAGAGTGGAGACTACGGGGGAAAGTGATCAGCAGCTCTCGCTGCACATCACGATCTCCGACACGGGCGTAGGCATTCCGGCCGACAAGCTGAGTTCAATCTTCCTCGCGTTCGCGCAGGCAGATCTTTCCGATACGCGGCGGTTCGGAGGAACTGGTTTGGGCTTGGCGATTTGCTCTCAGCTTCTGGACTGCATGGGAGGGAAGATTTGGGTCGAGAGCACCGTGGGCCGTGGCAGCACATTCCACGTGAACGTGGATCTTGCTCTTCCCGAGTTGACAGTCGAGTCAGGGCGGGGTCTCGCGACAGTCGGGAAAGTAGCGGAGCCTGTACTGTTCTGAGCATGCGTTCGATTGCGTGAGAGCGCCTGAACGCCGAAGTGAGTTGCTGGCCGTGTGAGTTTCCTCGCGAAACCCGGTGAGATGGGTTGTACGCCGCGGATGGCACCCTCAACGATGCGCTCCGTCGATCGAGATGGACGATGACTTGCCTGTGCCACGAGGAGCAGAAGGTGGTTGCGTAGCGGTTGGGGTTCTATTTCAGAATGTCCTGATTCGTGGCTTTGAGTGCAGTCAACGCTCGAATGCCTATAGACTCCTACCATTAGGTGTAACGGCTTGAGGTCATAAGTCGTTCTGCTTGAGAACAGCTCGATAGGCGCTCACATTCACCGCGACGAAGGACCAGCCTTCAGCCCACATGCGTGAGAACCTGCCCAGATTGATTGCGACCAGTTTAAGGTCATCCGTCTCCTGCAACAGTGGGGGGAGTTGACCGTCCCCGGCGTAGTCACTGCACAAATCACCCTCAACAGCCAAAGCGATGGAATACCTAATATATTCACGCCGATTCCGCCCGGAAACCATACCATTCTGGCTCACGATAGTTCACACCGAACCAATGGAGATCCAACAGGTTATGCCATGGCAACGCCGGGGATGATCGGCAATGACATATGGTTTCCGATTGGGCTGAACGGCGCTGGCGTAAATAGCACCCGATACATTCATGTGGGCCATCTCTCCGAAGGTTGCGTGACGACCCACGAGTTGCCGAAGTGGACAATGCTTTATCACTACTTGATTTCGCATCACGTGCCGGGTTCCATGGGAAATACGTAGGGCGGTTGGTGGTACGAAAATGAGCAAGATGCTTGTCGTAAAAGTGTTCTTTTTGCTGATGGTCTTGGCTGCCGTTCTTGTGGCTGGAGACAACCCTGTAATCTGCGGCGATTTGCTCGCGGAGTTACATAAGAAGCCCAACAATCTTGAGTTCATCAGTTGTAGCCGTCATATGGACTTGCAGGGCAGGCCGTGGGCGGCGATCTATCGCGTCCCCGGCTCTCATGCTGCCGAAGGAGAGCAATTCCTTGTACGCGAATTTCACATTAAGAAGGTTACACATGCTTGTTGCGAGTGGGCCTCCACACAAAATTCGTACATGGATAAGAATGGCCGGGTTCTTATCTTGGAGATGGGGTCAGGGGAGACGCTCGTTCGTACCAAAGACCAGTGGCGCAAGATTCCGTATTTTGACGTCGAGGTCGAATTAGAAACCGAAGAGCCTTAGATGTAGCGGCCTTGAGAACAGCGCCAATTCTCGCTCACATTTAAATGCGAAGTAAGGGAGTCGTTTCGAAGCGAAATTCCGAAGCCGGCACCTCGTGATTGAGCTCTTACCGCACGGCCTGGCGGCAGTTGACCTCTCAGCAAAGTGCGGATCTCTCTCGGCTTGACCCACTGAGTACAATCAGCGTTAGTTTTGTTGAGACGGGCGGCTCAGGGCGGCAAGGGTGAGTGCGCCCTGGAGGAGCAGCGCCGTCCCGATAAGTAAGGCGAAGCCCTCGAAGTGAGCGGCTTGCATCGTGCGAAAGATGGCCGATGCGCCGAGCAGAGCTACGGCGACAGATCCCGCCATAACTAAGAAGCGAACACTAAAGCGGCTGCTCACGAGAAGCGCTGAGAGTGTGGCGAGGCTCTGGAGGGCGATGAGTACGGCGATGGTGGTTCGTGCCTGAAAACCGCTGTGCCGCAGAACGTTTTCCATCACGGCGAGCCAGATGCCGGCGGCGATCGTGAAAAAACAGGTGAGTATCAAGAGCTGTTTCATAGGTCCCTCCACTTCGAATTGGATTGTTGCAAGGTGAGAAGATCACTTGCTGAGCCGTCACCGCGTAATGATTCGGCGGACAACTTCTTCCAAGGCAGCGCCGAGTCTCAGATGTTGATCCGCATCGAGATGCACGCCGTCAATGGGACTGGTCGTGGTGACAGTGCCTGCATCAAAATAATCGCAACGAAGATCCGAAGCCACGCGCAGGTAAGCATCGGGAAAACCGACGCCTCTCCCTTCGGCGCCGCGGAATTTTTCGGCAGTGGCGCCCTGCGGAGTGCGCACCGGTGGGGGGCACACGATCAGGATGGGCGGCACTGGCATCCCGGGCTCGACCGGCGCTTTCCGAATCTCATTCACCAGCACAGAGATTCCCTGAGCCGCTGACCAAGCGTCGTTGTAGGGATGGCAGAACTGAATATCGTTTGTGCCGAGCATCAAGATCACGAGCGACAGAGGCGAATGAATTTCCATGCGTTGCGCGAGACCCTCCAGCCCGTTGCGGCCTGGTTTGAAAGGGTCGTCCCAGAGGGTGCGGCGGCCATTCAAGCAGTCCTCGATGATGCGCACTCGCAGACCCGATTGATTCAAGTTGTTCTCGAGCACGCCCGGCCAACGCTCGTCGAAAGGCAATCTGTTACGGGTATTAGGAACGATACCCCACGTTAACGAATCCGAGTAGACGAGAATGTGGCGCATAGGGATTTTGGCCTGTAGTTTAGCGTGTTCGGCAGGGCATAGCGGTTCGTACTCTTACTGCTGCCAGCCGCCGCCGAGAGCGTTATAGACCTGAACAAGGGACAAGCGCTCGTTTAGTTGGGCGCGTGCGAGGCCGATTTCGGAAGAGAAGTAATTTGTTTCGGCGGTAAGGACTTCGAGGTAGCTAGTCACGCCGCCCTGGTAGCGCATATGCGCCAGGTTGGAGGCGTCCTGGGACGCCTGCGCGAGTTTCTCCTGATGTGCACGGAAGTCACGCAACTTGGTATAGGCAATGAGGGAATCGGAGACTTCACGAAAGGCCGTTTTGATGTTCTGCTGGTAAGTCAGCAGGGCCTGCTGCTGCTCCGCCTGAGAGAGGCGCACGTTAGCGCGGAGGGCTCCGGCATTGAAGATAGGCTGGCTGAGGGAGGACGTCCAGTTCCAGGTCCGGTTGCTCCAGAGAAAGAGGTTACCCAACCCGATGCTCTCGAACCCGGCATCGCCGGTGAGTGAAATCTGGGGGAACAGCTGGGCACGCGCTACTCCGATCTCGGCGTTGGCGGCAATGAGATTTTGTTCGGCTTCCTGGAGGTCAGGCCGACGCTCCAGAAGCTGGGAGGGAAGGCCGGCGGGAATGGTCTCGGGGAGGGGCTGCTCGGTGAGCGCGAGACCGCGGCGAATCTCGCCCGGATTTTGACCAAGCAAGATGCTGATTTGATTTTCTTCCTGCTGGATCTGCTGCTCGACTTGAGGGATTGTTTCAGCGGCCTCCTCGACCAGCTGTTCTGCCTGACGAACATCCACCAGACTGGTAGCGCCGCCGCTTTCGAGAGTCTGGGTGAGTTGCAGAGACTGATTGCGGGACTCGAGCGTGCGTTTGGCGATATCAAGTTCAAGGTCATACTCGCGCAATTGGAAATAGGTAGTAGCGACATTTTCGACTACGGTGCTGAGGACGGCGCGGCGAGCCCATTGATTGGCGAGCAGAGTAGCTCGTGCTGCTTCGGTGGCGCGTCTGTATCGACCCCAAAAGTCCACATTCCAGGAGAACGACGCGGTGACCGCATCGGCAAGATAGGAGTAAGCCGAAAAGATCTTCGGG
>CAXTMN010000021.1:45472-47275 GCA_964245395.1 uncultured Bryobacteraceae bacterium | reverse complement strand
ATCTTCGGGATGCCCGGTTGCCGTACTCCGTTGACAGAAGGACCGGCGGTGATGTTCGGAAACTGGTTCGCGCGAGTGATGGTGACTTGCGCCTCTGCCTGTAGGATGCGAGTCGCCGCAATCTGTATGTCGTAGTTCTGCTTGAGTGCGATGCGGATCAGATCCTGGAGGACGGGGTCTTTGAAGACCGTCACCCATTTTTCGTCGGCGAGGGATTGATTAGAGGAAATCAACGCACGATCCGGGCCTCGATAGGCAGCGGGTGCGGGAATGGGAGGACGGCTGTAGTTTGGTCCGACTTTGCAGGCGGATAATAAGGTTGCGAGCGCAATGACAACCGCGGTTACGGTTTGTCGCATTAGTGGAGCACTCCTTCGGCTTCCACCGGCTCGGCCAAGGCCTTGGGCTTTTTGCTGAATCGTACGGACATGGACTCAACGACGTCGAAGGTGACGGGTATGAGAAAAATGGCAATCAACGTAGCGGCCAGCATTCCTCCGATGACGGCGGTACCCAGAACGCGTCGTGACGCAGCGCCCGATCCGGTGGCAGTCCAAAGGGGAATGCAGCCAAGGATAAAGGCGAAGGCGGTCATAATGATGGGCCGGAAGCGGATGCGCGCGCCGGTGAGCGCGGCTTCGACGATGGTGGCGCCTTTCTCGTATTCGGCTTTGGCGAATTCAACAATCAGGATGGCGTTCTTAGCAGACAGTCCGATAAGCATGACCAATCCGATTTGTGTGTAGACGTCATTTTCAGAATGGCGGAGCCAGAGCGTGAGCAAAGCGCCGAAGACGGCGATGGGCGTTCCCAATAGCACGCTGAGCGGCAGGGACCAGCTTTCGTAAAGCGCGGCGAGAATCAGAAAGACAAACAGTAAAGACAGGCCGAACACGGCGGTGGAAGACACACCCTTACTGGCCTGCTGTTCCTGATAGGACATGCCGGAGTAATCGAAGCCCATTTCGGGCGGCATATTTTGAGCGAAGACGCCTTCGAGTGCTTTCATCACCTGACCGGAGCTGAAGCCGGGAGCAGCGGATATGTTCAGCTGAGCAGAACGGTACTCGTTGAAGCGCGTAGTGTATTCAGGCCCACTAATGGCTTTTATGTTGGTGACGGCGCTGAGAGGCACCATGGCTCCGCGGCTGTTCGCGACATAGAAGCGACCGAGGGCATCGGTATGGGTCCGGTAGTCTCCTTCGGCTTCGACGTAAGTCTGCCATTGCCGGCCGAAGCGATTGAAGTAGTTCACCAGGTAACCACCCATGAAGGTCTGCATGGTGCTGTAGACGTCGCTGATGTTCACGCCTTCGCTGGTGACCTTGGCGCGATCCACATCCGCATACAACTGCGGGACGTCGGGCAAATAGCTCGGGATCATGCTGGCCACCTCGGGCCGCTTGCTGGCAGCCTGCATGAATTTAAAAAGGTTCTGGGTTAGAAATTGCGGATCGGCGCCGGAGCGATCTTCGAGAATCATGGTGACGCCACCGGAGGTGCCCACGCCCGGTATGGAGGGTGGTGGAAACGAAAAGGCCAGGCCGGATTTCACTTTGGACAAACCGGAAGCGGCGGCGTTCAGAATAGCGCCGTACTGTTGATTGGGCTGCCTACGTTGATCCCACGGTTTGAGCGTGACGAAGAAGAAGGAGCTGTAGGTTTGCTGCGTAAGGCTCAACAGGCTAAAACCGACAACTGAAGTGACGCTTTGCACACCTGGCGTTTGCAGAAGAGTTTTCTCGACATCTCTCGAAGCTTCACTGGTCCTTTGGAGTGAAGCGGCGTTGGGCAGTTGCAAGG
>CAXTMN010000021.1:33752-45462 GCA_964245395.1 uncultured Bryobacteraceae bacterium | reverse complement strand
GTTGCAAGGCGACAAAGAGGTAGCCCTGGTCCTCAGTTGGCAGGAAGCTGCTGGGCAGTTGCCGGCCAATCATAAAGGCGGCAACGGCGGTGATGGCCAGCAGCAAGAGACTGAAAAAGGCCTTACGGATGAGGACCCCGGAGAAGCCGACATAGCCCTCCGTGATACGCCCAAATAGCCGGTTAAACCAGCCAAAGAAGATCGCGAGCGGGCCGCGCGATTTTTTGCGTGGGCGCAGCAGCATTGCCGATAGCGCGGGGCTCAGCGTCAGCGCGTTAAAGGCCGAGAACATGACGGAGATGGCGATGGTGACGGCAAACTGCTGGTAAAGGCGACCGGTGATACCGGGGATGAAGATGGTGGGAACAAAGACGGCGGCGAGAATCAGGGCGATAGCGACCACAGGTCCTGAAACCTCTTCCATCGCTTTGTAAGCCGCATCTTTCGGGGGAAGTCCTTCTTCGATGTGGCGTTCAACCGCCTCAACGACTACAATCGCGTCATCCACAACGAGCCCGATGGCCAGCACCAGGCCGAATAAGGACAACGTGTTGATAGAAAAACCGAGCAGCGGAAAAACCATGAACGTCCCGATGAGCGATACGGGAACGGCGAGCAAGGGAATCAACGTGGCGCGCCATCCTTGCAGGAAGATGTACACAACCAGCACCACGAGGGCAAGTGCTTCGAACAGGGTGGTCTCAATATCGTGCATGCCGGCGGTCACCGCCAGAGTGGTATCCAGGCTGACGCTAAAGTTGAGATCCTGCGGGAACCTCCCTTTGAGCTGGGCCATGCGATCCCGTACTGCCTGGGCCGCCGCAACCGCATTGGAGCCGGGAAGCTGGTACACAGCGAGAATCGCAGATGGTTTGCCGTTAAAACGACCTTCCAGATTCTAGGTTTGCGCCCCTAATTCGATGCGAGCCACGTCTTTGATGCGAAGAAGGGAGCCGTTGGAGCCGGCGCGAAGAATGATGTTGCCGAACTCTTCAGGCGAAGTGAGGCGGCCCTGCGCGCGGACGGTGTAGGTGAACTCCTGCCCATTCGGAACGGGCTGGCCGCCGATCTGTCCGGCGGGGTTGACCGTGTTCTGGTTCTGCATGGCGGCGATAATTTGGGGAACAGTCACCTGCAGTTTGGCCAACTGATCGGGGTTGACCCAGACGCGCATGGCGTACTGCCCCGCGCCGAAAATCTGCACGCGAGATACGCCGGGAAGACGAGTTAATTCATCAACGAGGTTGATGTAGCCGAAGTTTGCCAGGAAGACCCCGTCGTAGGTGCCTTTCGGGGAATAGAGCGAGATCAGCATCATCGGGGCTGTTAACGATTTCTGGACCGTAAGCCCGGACGTATTTACGATGGCCGGCAGTTGCGATTGCGCTTGCGAGGTGCGTAACTGGGTGAGCACCTGGTCGATATCGGGATCGGTTTGAACGCCGAAATCGATGGTGATCTGGGTCACGCCGTTATTGGCGCTGCTCGACTGCATATAGTTCATGTGATCGACGCCAGTAATTTGCTGCTCGAGGGGAGTCGCGACCGACTGCACCAGAGTTTCGGCATCAGCGCCGGGATAGATGGCCTGGACCAGGACTTCAGGAGGAACGATGTTGGGGAATTGGGCTGTTGGCAGGCTCGCCATGCTGACGAGTCCGACGATTACTGTGATGATGGAAATGACGATGGCCACAATGGGGCGGCGGATGAAAAACTTCGACATGTTTACTTTGCCTCGCTCTCGGCCTTGTCGGGTTGGGGAACAACGGGAGAGCCGTCCTTGACTTTGGCCAGACCTTCGGTAACCACACGTTCACCGGGATGGAGGCCGCTGTCGATCACCCACTGAGAGCCGACGCGGTCGCCCACTTTGACGTCGCGCAGATTTACTTTGTTATCGGATCCAACGACGGCGATTTGATAGCGGCCCTGGACTTCCGAAACAGCACGCTGGGGCACCAGCAGAGCGTGCTTCTGCATACCGGTCATGGCGCGGACCCGGCCAAACTGACCGGGGCGCAGCAAATTGTTTGGATTTGAGAAAGCGCCCACAACGCGGATGGTCCCGGTTTGTGTATCGACCTGGCGATCGGCAAATACGATATGACCTTTCTGGCCATAGATGTCGCCGTTGGTAAGCGTTAACTGAAGCGCGACTTTACTCGAGGCGCGGAGCCAGTCGTTGTTGCCATTCGCAACCGGGCCGCCGGCGAAATGCAGATACTCCGACTCACTGATGGGAAAGTAAGCCTTGATCGGGTTCACCTGAGAGACGGTGGTGAGGACCGTGGTTTGACTGACAAGATTGCCGATTTGAGTATTGGCAATGCCAGCGATGCCATCGAGGAGCGAGCGCACTTTGGTGAAACCGAGGTTCAACTCGGCCTGTTCAACCGTCGCCTGCGCGGCCTGAATGGAAGCCTGCGAGGTTTGAACGGCCGCTTGCTGTTGTGCCCTGGTCTGAACGTCGTTATCCAGTTGGCTTTGGGCAATGGCGCGAGCACCGGCAAGGGGGGTGTCGCGCCGGACGTTAATCTCGGCTAACTGGGATTGCGCTCTGGCCTGCGCCAACTGCCCATTAACCTGAGCGAGTTGGCCCTTGGCTTGATCGACGATGGCCTGAAAGGGACGCGGATCAATTTCAAAGAGAATGTCGCCCTTGTGAACAAATGAGCCTTCGCGATAATTCTGGCGAAGCAGGTAACCAGACACCTGCGGCTGAATCTGGGCGTTTTGGTAGCCGTCCAAGGTGGCCACCCACTCACCATAAGTGGGAACGTCGCGCTCGGTCACAGGGACGACGCTTACGTCCGGGGGCGGCATTTGGGCGGGGGGCGCCGGCTTCTGACATCCGGTGCTGGCGAACAGAGCAATCAACAACACGGCAGTAACGGCCGCTCTCGGTATCACACTTGCATCTTAAACGTTTGTTTAATAGAATGCAATTGTCATTTACATTTCATCATGGCAGTAAAAACCAGCGCGCATGGAGCACCCCGGGAACATGGCGATTCGGTTCGTGATGCTTTCTTAGCCTCGGCCCGCAGGTTGTTTGCCGAAAAGGGCTTTGATGGCGTGAGTGTGAAAGAACTGGCCGAGTCTGCCGGCGGCAATGCGGCACTGGTCAACTACTATTTCAAAAATAAGAAGGGGCTGTATCGTGAGTGTGTAATGCCGCTTGCCGATGCGGGGCTCGCCACCATGGAGCGGACATTGAGAGCGCCTACTTCAAGGCAAGACTTTCTGACGCGATTTGAGCTGTTTGTTGAAGATCTCATCGTAAGCCACTTACAACTTCAGGATCTCTGCATCATATTGAAGCGCGATTCGAATACCGATGTTGTGAAGCAGCTGTACAAGGAACATTTCGTCTCGCTGAGCAATCGTCTGCGGGTATTTTTCAGGAAAGCGAAACGGGCGAAGATCGTTCGTCAGGATCTGGATACGGAGATAGCGGCGCTGTTTGTGCTGTCGTCTGCCTTTCAATTGATTACCTCAGACCGCATACGCGCGGACGTGGGACAACCTTGTTTGCTGGATAAGCAATCGATAGCTTCGACGATTCGTCAAGTAACGGCGTGCCTGCTGTACGGGGTCGCAGCCGGCCAAAAGGAAGGTTGAGATCTGGGCTGTGCCCGTGTCTACTTCGAGTTGTTAGCCGGTCCCGCATTTTTAAATAGAGCCCTCACCAATGTTCCTGGTCAGCGGCTCACGTCAAAGTTGACCGTTTACGGATGCTCTAGGGCGCGCTAACGTTGCCTGTAAGAACAACGAGGAGTATTGGTCGGGGTCTCGTCCGTTGTCTCTGAGGCGCGGGCACGAGCAGCAAACTACACATTGCGGACTGAAAGGTCACATTTTCTAGTAATGGTCGGGCGCTGTGAACCTTCTATTGCATGCACTGCAAAATGTCGCCTACCTCACTGCTTCCGAAGTGCCTTCTACGGGTGCTGAGCGGCAACGTCGCTGGTGTCTTTCCGGGAAGACTGCTTGCATGATTCACTTCCGAAACTGCGGGCTCAGCTCCGTGAGCGTTTCTGTGCTGCTGTTATTCGCAGCTGTCGGTCCTCTTTCAGCTCAGCGGACCGTATCTGTCGACGGGCAGGTCCGTGACAAAACGAAGGTTCCGCTCCCGGGTGCGACGGTGATCTTTCAATCGAAGGGCTCCAATGCCCGGAGAATGAGAACGAATAGAGCCGGTATCTACGCCTTCCCACATCTCACTCCAGGTCAATACACGGTGCGAGTAGAAGCCCGAGGATTTGAAACGTATGAGGTCCGGGACGTGCACGTCTCTGGATTTCAAAACATACATTTAAATTTCACGCTGGATCTAGCTCCCGTGAAGCAACAGATCGATGTAGCATCGGGTGATAAGCCGCTCAGCATTGAGCCGGAAAGTAGCCCGAGCACGATCCTGTTAAATGGTGCGGGCACTTCTGGGCTGCCGGACGACCCCAATGACTTCTCTGCCGCGGTGCAAGCACTTGCGGGCCCGTCTGTGGTGGGAGCATTCGGGCTGCAGATCTTCGTAAACGGCTTGATCGATAGTCAGATGCCGTCCAAAGAAACGATTTCTCAGATCAGGATCAACAATAATCCCTTCTCCGCTGAAAATGACCGGCCTGCTACGGACCGGATTGATGCAATTACCAAGGGGGGCGGTAGAGAGCTGCACGGAGAGACATACATGAACATAGACGTGGGGCGATGGGATGCCCGGAATCCATTTGCAGCGCCCTTAACGCCCGATCCGTCTAGCCTATACGGCGGAAACGTTGGTGGCCCGTTAGGCTCACGAGCGTCCTTTTTCGTCTCTCTTGAGCAAACGGAAGTTCACTTCAGAAACGCCATCCAGGCAACCGTCCTTGATGGCACCCTCGCGCCAAAGGTGGTTAGTAACTACGAACACGATTTCGAGAGAAGCCTTATCGTAAGCCCGCGGCTGGATATCGTCCTGAACCAGAAGAACACCTTGATGGTCAACTACTCATCCTCAGGATATGTTTTGCCTCATGAAGGAGTAGGCGGTACGTCTCTGCCGGAATCCGGCTATCGCATTGCGAGCCGCCAACAGACAATGCAATTGTCTGAGACAGCCATCCTGAGTCCAAAGGTAATCAATGAGGCGAAGTTTCAGCTTCAGCGAACGAATCTGGTACAGACACCCACCACCATGACAACCGGCATCTCTGTCGACCAGGCATTCACGACGGGTAACCCGTCTACTGTCTTGTCCTCTTTGTACCAGCGGCCTTGGGAATTCCAAAACAACTTGGCAGCCACTCTCGGTTCACACGCCATCCGGACGGACAGGAATACGCGTGCGGGGTGATCATAGCCACGAGACTCGCGAAGAGAATGCGTCTGGAACTTATCTTTTCTCCTCTGGAACCGGGCCGGAACTCGATGTCGACAACGTACCGGTGCAAGATGCGCAAGGTCAAGTGATTCCAATCCCGCTGGCTGCGCTCGAACGGTATCGGCGAACGGTGCTTTTTGAAAGAGAGGGAATGTCCCCTGCCGCAATCAGGCTGCTGGGCGGGGGCGCGACCAGCTTTTCCATGAGCAGCGGCAACCCTCTGGCAAAGGTTCAGCAGTGCGACGTGGGGGCGTATATACAGGATGACTGGCACATCAGACCTAACCTTCTTCTCGGTGCCGGTATCCGTTACGAAGCGCAGACTCACTTGCAAGACCGGTCGGACCTTGGACCGCGATTCTCCTTCGCCTGGGCTCCAGCTCAATCGGCCAAGGGTGGCGCCCATACTGTGTTGCGCGGAGGAATCGGCCTGTTTTATCAGCGCCTCGACGACTCGCTTGTGCTCCAAGCAAATTATTCGGCTACTCCGCACTTCCACTATGTAAGTACGGATGCCTCCGTACTCGACCAGTTCCCGGGCACGCCGTCAATCTCGATCCTTATGGCATACGCCGTAGGAGCAGATACGTTACGGCTCAACCCTCATCTTCGAGCGCCTGCCACGGTGCAGGCTTCTTTCGGTCTCGAGCAGGAACTGCCCTTCAAGACCCGCCTCTCTGCCACAGTTACTGAGGCCAAAACTACGCGTGATTTGCTACTGACGGATGTCTCGCCGGTGCAAACTGGATACCCACGATCTCTCAGTCTTCAGTCAACGGGCGAACTCACGCAACGTCAACTGAAGGTCGATCTTAGCAACCAGTTGAATAAACGTGTCAAGCTAACCGCCGACTACGTCTTGAACAAAGCGAACAGTAACACGGACGGAACAACTAATCCAGCCGCCAACTCAGACACCCTCGTGGGTGAATTTGGGCGTTCCGATTTAGACATTCGGAATAACTTTACTTTGACCGGCTCGATTGATGCTCCCTGGGGGGTACGGTTCAGTCCCTTCGTTGTCGCATCATCCAACCGCCCGTTCAACATCGTCACGGGAACTTTGCAGGACCTGGACATACCGATAACACAGCGGCCGGCGCTTGCCACGAATCCGAACCTGCCCGGCGTTATTGTCACACCCTATGGCGCTTTCATTCTTGATCCTTCACCCGGCGAGACAAGCATTAGCCGCAACTTCGGCCTTGGGCCTGCTTTCTTTTCTGCAAGCGTCCGGGTGAGCAAGACGTTCGCGTTCGGAGAGTTGCCGGGCAGCAATCAAGCCCGAACCACGGGAACAGCAGACGAAAAGGCCCGCTACAAAATGGTCGTTTCGGCTCAGGTCATCAATCTGACCAATCATTTCAATCCGGGGATTCTCGAAGGGAATTTAAGCTCACCTCTGTTCGGAACCGCCAGTTCTTTAGCACCGGGCTTCAACTTCGGAGGCGGTACGGCGCTCGTTATCAAAGAGCCCCAAACCAGCCGTCGAATCGAAGCGCAAATTCGCTTTACGTTTTGAATGTACCCGAGCGTTCCGCTTACCCGCAACTCCGTCGTCTGCCGGACTTCAGCGCTGCCAGGACTCTACCAGTAGGCGACCCTGGTTGCCGATGGGCCATATCGGTGCGTGCGCAACCCTCTATATCTTGCGAACGTGTTGATGGCGATAGGGATGGGGATGTTGACGAGCCGCGCTGGCCTAGTTTTTAACGTCGTAGCTATGGTGGCGTTCTGTTACCGCCTGATCCTGCGAGAGGAAACCGAGCTGCAGGCTGCCCAAGGCACCCATTTCGCTGTTTACCTGCGCAGCGTGCCCCGTCTGTGGCCTTCACTGAGGCCGCACATTCCGGCCTCAGAGCAATGTCCTAGATGGAAGGCCGGATTCAAAGCAGAGTCTTGGTACTGGAGCTTTGTTCTTGCACCAGCGATATTTGTTATCGCTCTACGCAGATAGCCATTCCTTTGGAACTCGCTGGGGTACTCGAAAGAACTGGAAACCTACGCCTGAGCGATTAACGACGGCATTGCTTGAAGTATGTCTGGGCAAGGACCGCCTTTGGCTAACGAGACGCCAGCTTCGCAGGGCGCCAACGGGTTGCGAGCTTTGCTAGCCGGTTCAGCGCTTCGTCAAATCCGCCGGGCATGGCGCCAAAACCAAGGCGAAAATGGGAAGGCGCGTTGAAGCAGTCGCCTGGTGCGAGTAAAATTCCTTCATTCGCCGCCGCTTGGCAGAAGTCGCGACTGTCTTCTCCGCTGAGCATCCAAGGAAAGGCCGTCGTCCCGCCGCGCGGAGGAATCCAGCCAAACGTTTCCGAGTGCTGAGACATGAATCTCTCAATGTGCTGGAGATTGGTACTCGCCACGGCCTGTGTTCTCCCAAGCACGGTGTCCCGGCGCCGAATGGCAATTTCTGCAAGAAACTCTCCCGGGGCGGTGTTGGTGATGGTGAAGTAAGATCGCGCCGTCCAGTATCGCTTGCGGCGTTGCGGATCGTGGTCGATCATCCATCCGGTCCTGATACCCGAAAAGGGGAAAGCCTTCGAGAAGTCATGAATGACGGTGGCGTGTGGCAGACGGGCTGCTGACCTAGTGGCTGGTCCGTGAAAGATAGGATGATACACCTCATCACTGACGAGCTGAATGCCTCGAGTGGACGTAAACTCGTGCAACTGGTCCAGGTCCGTGTCGCTTAGCACGGCACCGGTGGGATTGTGGGGATTGTTTACAAGAATGAGCTTTGTGTTTGGATCTGTGAGCTTTTTGATCTCCTCGAGATCGATGCAAAATCCGTTTTCCTTCCGCACGGAGTAGAAGCGCGTCTCCAGCCCCAGCGACTCTGGAAGAGCAGAAAATGTCGGAAAGGCCGGCTGCGGCAGAACAACATTTGCGCCCGGTTCAGCGGCCAGCCACATCAGAATCAGCAGGGCCTCCGAAGCGCCGGTCACGATTTGAACCGCCTCGCTATGGATTCCATGCATCTCGGCGATCGCGGAGCGTAGGCGATCCGCTCCAGCCGGCCGGCTGTAAACAAGGCTTTGATTCAGAAAGAGTTCGCGGTCCGCATCCGAGGCGAGGCTCAGGACTTCATTGAGGGTCCAGGACGGGCCGGTGCTGGCGGCCAGGTTGAACTCGGTCTTGGGTCCGTTTGCGTCCAGCCAGAGATCCAGAAGAAATGGCTTGAATTCCATATTGCACCTTACGTGACTTCACTAGTTTGTCGACTCGCGTCGATTGTTCTTTCAGCAAGGATAGTGCATTGCACGCGATGTCTCTTGGGAATTCACGGCATGGGGCATCTGCGATGAGGTGTGCGGTGCCGGTTCTTCGGACAAACCCTTTGAGGAGCAACACTCGCGCTTTGCGGTGTCTGCCGGTGCTTGGCCCCCTGATCGCAGAGGGTGAGCTTTTCACGAGCGGCGGAGATTCCCTCGCAGGCGGCGGCTCGTAAGACGGTGCGCCAATGATTTGACTGCCGACGTGATAGAGATGATGCACTCGCCGGAACATCCGGTCTGCGGGTCTGCTTTCGGCCTGAGGAGAAAAGAAGACATTCACCGGAAGCGCGTCCGGTCGAATGGTCCAGCCCTGCTGCTTTGCTTGCTGCCTGGAGCAGAATCGCGGATCACCTGTGCTGAGAACCCCCGCGTGATGGGAGAGGGCTGTAACATTGCTGCCAGCGTAGGGCCTGCCGGTTATGCCGTTGAACGGAGCAGGCGACTGACAGAGTGTCGACTCCCACGGTTGCCGCCAGAATCCCGCCCCTTGGTCGATATGGGCAACCAGGCGGCTGACAAGGGCGTAATAACATTCTTCGCGGCTGGCTGGCATGAAGCCACGCCCATACAGCCTGGAGCGGCTTGGGGCAAGTCGGAACCGGCGATAGAACGGTTTTTATGACAGACGGAGAATGGAAATTGTGTCCCGCCGTATCGGTGAACCCGAATGTGGTCCACGGAACGCCCGTCTTTGCCGGAACACGCGTTCCGGTTGAGGATACGATCAACAGCTACTACGGCTATCGCGAGGCCGGGCTATCAGATCAGGAAACCGTTCGGGTACTCCTGAAGTCTTTCCCGACGATTCCCGGGGCGGATGCGCTGCGCGCCGTTCTTGCTTATGAAGCGAAACACCAAACCCAACTACAGCCGTGAAGGTCGCGCTTGACGAAGGCGTGCCGGAGTAGATTGCTCCGCACCTGCCGGGACACGATGATCAGAGTGTGCGCCAGCTTGGACTGAAGGGCACGTTCAACGGCAAGCTGCTGGACGCGATCGAAGTACGCCAGTTCGAGGCGTTCATCAGCAACGACAAGAAGCTGGAGTTCGATCAGAACCTCGCGCGGCGGCCCTTTCGCATTCTCCTGCTCTCGACGAACCACCTGCCCACGCTGCAACCGCACATCGGGAAGATCGCGGTGGCGCTGGAAACGGCAGAACTAGGCAAGATCACGCGCGTGGATGTCGGCACCTTCGTGGCGAAGCGGTTTCGTCCGCCTCAGCCGTAGTCATCACGTGGCTGGATGGTGTCCGGTCGCATCTCCGAGTTACGAGCTAAGAGTCGTTTCGCAGTCCTTTACCACGCGCGGTCTGTCTCGTACTGCTCTAATGTCTCGCTTACCTGCAAGCGACTCTCGAAATTCTGCTCATAAATCGTGCCAGTTCAGGATCGCGAACGACCAGCAGGTTCTCTGCGTTGTGGCGGTCGGCACTGACGGTCCAATTCAGGCTGCCGGTCAACGTGACTTCGCTATCAATGACCATCACCTTGTTGTGAGCGATGCGCGGTACGTAATCCACCCACACGGGAATACCCGCCAGCGCTAGTATCTCCGCCTTCCCGCCCCGCTCTTTCGGCGCAGTTTTGTCCGTAACAAGACGGACTTTCACGCCGCGTTCGTAGGCGTCAAGCAACGCTTGGGCAATCTGTGGCTCTGTGAAGCCGTAAGACTGTACGCTCACAGTATGCCGCGCCTTTGCAATCTCATTGGCGACAACTCCGGCACAATCTTGCGGACCAGGAACGAAGCAAACAGTGGCGTTCCCGATAGTCTGAGAGAATGCCGGTGTAGCCAGAAGTCAGATGGCAAGGAGGATACGGCTCATATGTTGTCCATCGGCTGAGTGGGCGGAAAACTCTATGGCCGGATGGTGCGGCGTTTGCTAGCCAAGGTCAACCTCGGACGTAGGTCGATGAACTTTCAGATGGTTTCGTATGAGCGTAGATGTGTTGTGGCGAGGCTGGAGTGTCCGAGCGTCGCTTGGAGCAAATGCGGCGGACATCCGTTGTCTAGGGCATGGCTTGCATGGCTGCGACGTAGGAAGTGCGTTGAGACAAGGGCAGACAATTCGGCACGTGCGGCTGCTCGCTTTACGATGCGCCATACCTGTTGCCGTGTCAGCGGGCACCCTTTTTTTCTGGACCTGAAGATGAAATCGTCTGGGTTAGGGCCTCGCAGTGCGGCTAGTTCCTTCCACAGCGACGGCTTCAGAAGGATCGTTCGCGTCTTCCCGCCCTTGCCGAAAACGGTGATCTGGCCAGAGTCACGACTTCGTTTGAGGTCCCTAGTTCTCAAAGCCGGCGCTTCGCTCGCGCGGAGACCCGCGAGGTAGAGAAGCCGCAATAGTACCCTGTCACGGGGATCGCGTTCCAGCGCGAGCATCCTCAGAACATCTTCCTCGGACAAGATACGCTCTGCTAGAGTGTTCTTGATTCGCGGCATTTGTACCGCAATCCCGACATTGACCGGCAGATATCCTGCCTTGTAGGCAAACGTCAGGAGCGACTTGATCGCGTTTAGCTTGGTGCATTGGGTGCTCGTGGCAAGATGGGTCAGGCTCTGGTGAAAAGTCTGAATGTCCGACAACGTGGTGGCTGGCAGCGATTTCCCGCTGTGCGCCATGAACTCACGAACGGCTCCGCTATACACGCCCTGCGTCGATGCCGGACGGCCATACAGCCACATCTGGATTACTGAACTGTCATGGCTCGAAGTCGGCAAAACAGGTGCGTTTTGTGGCTCGCCATCGACAGGAACAAGATCGCCCAAAGTGGCCTCCGCGAATGCACCAAAACATGACTTATGTAACTTTGGCACACCTCTGCTTAATTCCTGGTGTAGCCACACAAGCCCAGCATTTCCGCCGAAACATGGCGCTAAGTGCGGCTCCTTTGGAGCCGATCCGGTCTAAGGACTAGTCGTCGTTTCCCGATTTGGTTTGGTGCCATACACAGTCGGTGACTCAGGCGTGAGATGCTGACGGTTTATGCGTTGCGTCGGCCATCATCACATCCGGCATGACCGCACCCTCGCAGGCGAGGAACTTGCCATGCGGATGGCTGCGG